>JAWXBO010000084.1:0-17511 GCA_034440175.1 Alphaproteobacteria bacterium | reverse complement strand
TATGAAACGGAAACGGCCCTCACCACTCGCGGCGTCAAATTCGATCGCAACGCCGAAATCGTCCAACGCGCCGAAGGCAAGGAACACGCGCTCCGCTTTTTCAAAGACCCCGACGGCAACGCCCTCGCCATCATGGGCTGGCGCCCCGCGAAGTAGTATATTTCACCGCGAAGACGCGAAGGACGCGAAGAAGAAAGAAGGGTCACACGAAGCAACGAAGCAAAGTAAGTAGTCGAGCAGTGGACGCTGAACGTAGTCTTCGGGCGCTGCGCGCCCAACCCTGCTTCGTTTCTTCGTTGCTTCGTGTGACCCCTCTTTCTTCTTCGCGTCTTCGCGGTGATTTTTTCTACTGCCTAAGCTTTCGTTTTCAGCAGCACCAGCTCCTCCGACGCCGACGGATGCAGCGCGACTGTCGCGTCGAAGTCGCGCTTGCTCGCCCGCATCTTCACCGCAATCGCCACGCACTGGATCATCTCGGCCGCAGCCTCGCCCATCACATGGCACCCCAGCACCCGCTCCGTCACGCCGTCCACCACCAGCTTCATAAAAATCAGCGTGTCACGCCCCGACATCGTCGCCCGCATCGGCCGGAACGCCGTTTTATAAATGTCGACCTTGTCGAACGCCGCCCGCGCCGCCTCTTCACTCAAGCCAACAACGCCAATCTCAGGCGTCCCAAACACCGCTGTCGGAATGTCCGCATGATCGACCGCAATGGGCGCGTTGTTGAAAACAGTCTCAGCGAACGCCGCCCCTTCACGGATTGCAATCGGCGTCAAAGTCACGCGGTTCGTCACATCGCCGACCGCGTATATATTCTCACACGACGAACGCGAATGAGCGTCAACCTTCACCGCGCCTTTGTCGTCAAGCGCTACGCCACACGCCTCAAGCCCCAGCCCCTCGACATTTGGCCGCCGCCCAACCGCAAACATGACCTCGTCCACCACATGCTCGGTGTGATCGTTGAGCCGCACCCGCTTGCGCCCGCCGTCCAGCTTGATCGACACGATCGACGACTTCAAATGCACATCGACGCCACGCTTTTGCATTTCATGACGCATGCGCTCGCGAATCTCGCGGTCAAAGCCGCGCAGAATCTCATCTCCGTGATGCACCAAATGGGTCTTCGATCCCAAGCCGTTGAATATGCCGGCAAACTCGATCGCGATGTAACCGCCGCCCACCACCATCACCGTCTTGGGCAAAGCCGGCAGATGAAAGGCCTCATTCGACGTGATGGCATGCTCACGCCCCTCAATGTCTTCCGGCACGAACGGCCGCCCGCCGGTCGCAATCAGGATCGTTTTGGCGCTGAGTGTTTTGTTGGCTCGCACCAGATGCACGCTATGGGCATCGCGCAACACCGCGCGATCCTCGAAAACCGTGGCACCCGCGCCGGCCAGGTTCTTCTTGTAAAGCCCTTCAAGCCGCGCGATCTCGCGGTCCTTGTTAGCAATCAGCGTCGCCCAGTCAAAATGCCGGTGCCCAACCTTCCAGCCGAACCCTGCAGCATCCTCGAAGTCTTCAGAATACCGGCTTGCATAGACGAGAATTTTCTTCGGTACACAGCCGCGAATAACGCAGGCGCCACCCACGCGATACTCCTCGACCACCGCAGCCTTTGCACCATAGACCGCAGCCATCCGCGTCGCCCGCACGCCGCCGGAGCCCGCACCGATGGTCAGCAGGTCAAAATCATACTTCGTCATTTGACAGCTTCAAACCCATAGCCGATTGAAAATTCCACCACTTTGGGTGCCGCAAGCCGCATGCCCGCAAAGTCGGACTTGTAGGGGCCTTCCCCCAAGATATCCATCCCGTGCGCCGCGCTCGGGCTGAAACGCATTCCAACCCTGCAGCCCGGCGATTGCTTTGCGAAAGTGCCGTCGTGCCAGTCCGTCGTGTATCCCGACATGTCCCAGTCAAAACCCGTCAACGAAAACGCCTTGCCATTGGTGCGTTCAATCGCGTCCATGCCCGTCCCCATGCGAACGCCGCCGGGACCGGTCCATTGTGTGCTGGCCTGGGTGACAGCCGCGCGCAACAAGCCTGTGCGCCCGGTCTCATCGGCAAACATCACCTCAACGCGGCGCGCCGGGTCCTTGCTGAAGATCACCGTTGCGCGCAGCTGGGAACCTTCGGGTCCCGGAATAATTTCGTCAGTGACGTTGGCCGCCCCAAAATGCGCCGCCAGCGACGCCGCCGATGCATCTTTCGTGAACGGCGCAGAGCAGTCCAGCACCAGCCTGGGTGACGACGGACTGCATGCGGAAAGCAGAAGCAAAGCGGCGGCTGACAAAATGCAACGCATGACGGTGTCCCTTGCTATATCGCGAAGAGACAATTTCGGGCCTTCAGTCCGCCCTGTCCATAAGAATTCCTCTTAAACCCCAGCCCGCTTCATCGCAGGCTCCAGCGCCGGGTCGATATGCGGTGCTTCCTTGCGCAAATACACCAGCAGTGCCCGTTCGCTTTCATCGACAGTGCCGTCGCGCAGGATGCGCTCGCAAAGCCATTTCGCTTCATCGGCGTCAACCTGCTCACGCGACAAACGCAGGCGTGTGGTCTCACGCTCGGCTTGCGCCTCCTTGCGCGCCTGCCCAGCACCTGTTGGATCGAGGCTTTCCCAAACGCTTGCGAAAGCTACATTGCCATTGACAACGCTGGAGCCCACCGCCGACAGCATCTGCCCGATCGAGCCGCGCTGGTCCAGCCAGCGCTCGCGATGCACAGCTTCGTCACGCGTGGGCACCATCGGCGGGGTCATCGGGTTGAGCAGGTAATTGGCAAGCGCCAGCTTGAAGAACTCCGTCCATGACGGATCATTCTCACCCGTTCCCGCCGCTTCGTTCAGTGAAAACAACAATTCGGCTTCCCGCCTGGTGACCAGCAAACTCCCGTCACCCGCCGGCGCATGCAGCGCCTTGCGCAAGATCGCGACATCGCCAGCCCCAATGCTCACCCTTGGGCGGTTGCCGCCAAGCCTGCCTTCGCGCGACAGCAGCACCCCTTGGCGCACCGACTCCAATACCAATTCCGTCAGCTCGCCTGGAACCTCGCGCGCCCAATGCACAATGTTCAGCACCAGCTCCAGCTCGGTTTTCCCCGAAACGTGGCCATCACTTGCCACATTGTCGATCAGGACCCGGGCCTGTTCCGGCGTCACGTAGCCTTTGGGCTCGCTCTGCCAGACGAAATAATCGGTGAGCGCCTCGACATAAAGCCCCGCAAACGCCGCGTCTTTGTTCGAACACACATGGTCGAGCCGGAATAAAATCTCAGCGTCGTTCCGGCTCACATGCCCCTTGGCATAGATCATCCGGCGCAACTGCACGGCATGTTGAACTTCAATCAAGCCGTTGGCCCGAAGGCTCTGATCCAATTGTTCGATGCGCAGCGGCTGGTTCATTAAAAAACATCCTCGTCAGACAATCATCCGGGAGGTTATTGTCGCCGCAATCGCTTAAAACAATCGCTCAGGGACATAGTAAAAACCAGGTTAAATTGGCAAGAAAAAATGACTCACACGAAGAAACGAAGGCGCAAAGCCCTCACAAACGCCACGTAACGGCGGCTTTCCTTCGCTGCTTCGTTTCTTCGTGTGAGGCCCTTCCTAACGGCGCAGAACCGCCATTTCACCCGGTGCGTTGCGCAATTTGCTGCCCTTTCACTTCCCATTGATTTTCCCGCCGTAAATGCGTATATAACCCTCTGTGACGGCTGCACACTTGTGAAGTGCGGGCCAAGATTGACGAGACGAAGTGTTTGCGCATGAAATGTTTTTGCATGAAAATGTGTTCGCATCGCGGATCGAAGAAACCGGTTCCCAATCCTTCTCTTACGTTTGCCTAGCTTCTCACGGCGTCCCGGCATTTCGCTTGGGCGCTTTTTTTGCATAAATAAGGAATGTTACATGTCTTCGAAGGTTGGAACAGTGAAGTTCTTCAATACCGCTAAAGGCTTCGGCTTTATCTCGCCGGACGGCGGCGGCAAGGACGTATTCGTCCACGCCACAGCCGTTGAGCAAGCCGGCATGCGCGCCCTGACCGAAGGTCAGCGCGTCCGCTTCGACACCGAAGCCGACGCCCGCGGCGCCAAAGCCGTCAACCTCGCCGCCGCGTAAAAACGCGAACGCCAGATTGGAAAGAGTGGCCAGGAGAAATCCCGGCCACTCTTTTTTTGGGCTCCAAGTCACCAACGCATCCAACCCGCGCCGCTTGGCCATTGAATGGTATGTTACAAAATGCATGTAGTTACGTGTAAACTCAAATCCTTTGTAACATGGCCAATGGGCGGGCCGTGAGATGACAATTGATACTGCAAACGTAGCTGAATTTTTACTGGGGGCAACCCCGCCTCCCCCCATCCTTTGGCGCGTTTTGCTCATCTTGAGTATGGCCCCGGACGAACGCCTCCATTAGCCTGCGGGAATCACACAGGGTGGAGGCAAAAATGAAGTCGTCAGCGCTTGGCATCGCAGCTCTCGGAATCGCACTCAGCGGGTGCGCCACAATCACGCGAGGAACAACACAATCCGTCGCGATATCCACTCCACCCGTCACAGGCGCAATTTGCGATTTGACATCGTCGCAAGGCTCTTGGCAAATTCTCACGCCAGGCGCCATCACGTTGGAGAAAAGCAGCCAAGACCTGCAATGCCGCTGCCACAAAGAAGGCTACCAAGACGCCGTTGCCGTAATTCCTTCGAACTTCGAAGGTTGGACTGTCGGAAATTTGGTCTTCGGAGGAATCATCGGCGTTGGCGTCGACGCCGCAACCGGCGCGATGAACAAATACCCCGCATCGTTCCAAGTGCCCATGACCCCACTGGCATCAGGCCAAGGCACATCAAACGAACCAGCGCCGAAAGACGGCAAGTCCGGCAAATAAACCGCAAGATCACTCAGACCCAGCGGCTACCAGACACAGTAATGTGCCGAGTGGCTGTTGCCATTCTTAGAGCTCCGAGCTTTTTTGCCGATTCTGAACCTTCGGCGTCCTGACGTCGAACGACTACGTCGCCCACTGCATAGAGACGAATCTCGAAACGATTGGCATTGCCGACATCCTCAAATGCACAGTTGACCAACACCGCCAGCGCATCTTTAATCACCTCGGCATTTGTGCCGGAAGGACCTTGAGTCTCTTTGTTGCATTGATTCCAGACGACACGTGCCTCCAACTCCCAGAAATCATCAGGCAAGTCCAGCTTTCGGGGTCCGACACTTTTGTTCGTTTTCTGGAAATCAAACGCGCGCTCTCGGGCAGAAAGAACTCTTCGTGAGAATTCCTGAAGCGGTTCCTCGAACTCGAAGAAATCGATTTCTGAAATGGTTCCCAGTAGTTGCAGCGACACTAAGATCATTGGCAATTTTCATCCGGTTCAGGATTCGGTCTTCCTGTGCGGCCGCACGACGGCTTTCAATTCCAATGCCATGCCTGCGCCGTTTAACGCATTTGTGCAGTTCCTCAATCCCACCTTGCTCATTGATCGAACACTCAGGCTGAAATAAACGGCAGACGGAAGTGGTGGAACTCGAACACTCTTGCGCCATGGAATGCACGTCATGCCCCGCAGCGGCGAACAACGCCGCCAGCGACGGTGAAAGATTTTCGTCGAGTTTGAATTTCACGCCGCGCTCGTGGTCACGACGCGCTCGCGCGCCAGCTCCGCAGCATAGGCAATCGCAGCCGCCACGTCTTCGCGTGTGAGTGGCGGATAGAGGCGCACAATCTCGTCAGGCGTTTGGCCTGCCGCAAGATTGTCCAACACCACAGACACCATCATGCGGGTCCCTTTGATGCAGGCCCTGCCGTGGCAAACGGCGGGATCGATGCCGATGCGGTTGCGCCATTCCATAGCCGACACCCGTCCTCAAAGAAAGTATTGGTGGGTGGTGCAGGTTTCGAACCTGCGACCCGCTGATTAAGAGTCAGCTGCTCTACCAACTGAGCTAACCACCCATTCCGTCACGGAGAGGGCGTGCCTATAGCAAGCCCGCCCCCCCAACGCAACCGCCGCTCACACCGCCCGCACCAGGCTCAGGCCTCCGTCCACCACCACCGTCGCGCCCACCACATAGTCTCCGGCGCGAGAGGCCAGATAGTTCGCCGCGCCCGCCATATCCTCGTCTTGGCCCACGCGGCCAGATGGCACACGCTTGGCAACCTCGCCGGGCATGTCGCGCGCCACCACATTCATGTCGGAGGCGAACGCACCCGGTGCAATCGCCGAAACGATGATGTTCTCCTCGGCCAGCTTCAACGCCAGCCGCCGCGTCAAATGCGTCAGCGCCGCCTTGCTCGCTGCATAGGAATAAGTTTCCTGCGGGTTGACCGACAAGCCGTCGATGGACACGATATTGATCACCTTCGACGGCCGCGCGGGCGTCGCCGCCTCGCGCAGCAATCCGTGCAGCGCTTGCGTGAGAAAGAACGGCGACTTCACGTTCAGGTCCATCACCTTGTCCCAGCCCTTCTCGCTGAAGGCGTCGAACGGCTCCAGCCACGCCGCACCGGCATTGTTGACCAGAATGTCGAGCTTCTTCTCGCGCGCACCAATCGCCGCAGCCAGCGCCTTGGCTCCGGCAACCGTCGACACATCGACCGGTAAAGGAATGCAAACACCGCCACCGGCCGCGAGCTCTTTCGCCGCCGCCTCGCACGCCTCCGCCTTGCGCGAAGAAATATAGACCCGCGCTCCGTGGGCGATGAATCCCGCCGCAATCATCCGGCCGATCCCACGCGAGCCGCCAGTCACCAAAGCCGTCCGGCCCTCAAGTGAAAACAAATTCCGCATTCCGAGTTCCCTTCACAGTTCCAAGTGCTGCGGCACGTTCGCGCGCCCTTGTCGCAATGTCCAGTCCCGCCACAATTCGGACCACCGTTCGAGGCAAGATAAGCTGTTCCAGACTCACCGCCTCGAGGATGAAATATGACCCGCCGCGCGCTTTCAGTTGTCTTGCTCTCGCTTGCCATCACCAGCTGTGACAACGCCGAGCAAACTAGCAGTCACTACGCCGCTGAGCCAACAGCCGCCCCCATGGCGGTCGACGCCATGGTCGCAGGCGTCAGCGAATCGAGCGACGGCGCTCAAAAGCTCCAAGGCGGCGAGTCCTACACCTATGACCACAACCTCACCATCTCGATGGCAAGCAGCTTCGTCAAAGCCCGTTTCGAGCGCGCCCGCGATTACTGCCAGAACGACCCCGCGCTCAATTGCAAAGTCACTTCGGCCTCTTTTCGTCTCTTGGGTGAACCTGATGCGCCGCTGCCGGTGGCAAACCTGAGCCTTGCCTTGCCCCACGAGAGCGTCGCGCAATTCGAAAGCAGCCTGGTGGCCGCTCTTCAGGATGAAGACAAAGGCGACATCATCATCAAGTCGCGCCAGACCAGCGCCCAGAACGTCACCAACCAGGTTCGCGATATTGCAGCCCGGCTGAGCCAGCTCACCAACTACCGCGACCGCATGATCGAACTCTCCAAGCGCAAAAGCGCCACCACCGAAGATCTGATCAAGGTCGAAGCCGAAATCTCGCGCACCCAAAGCGAGATCGAACAGATCGAAGGCCAACGCCGCGATCTGGCCGAGCGTATCGCCAAAGAAAATCTTTCTATCTCATTCGAAGCTCTGTCCACCGCCTCCGACGCACTTCAGCCGGTGCGCGAGGTCTGGCAATCGTCGCTGCGCACCATGGCCGACAGTGCCGCCGGCGCTCTCGCCTTCATCGTGGGAAGCATTCCGTGGATTCCGGTTCTGCTGATCGTCTTTTTTCTGGGACGCTTCCTCTGGCGCCGCATAAGAAAACCGGCGAGCTAACTGGACCACAACCCCGACGCCGAACGCGGAATATCGACGCTGCGGTGGATCTGCACGCTGAGCAGCAAGCCAAAGCCGAACAACACGGTCAGCAAGGCCGTGCCCCCATACGAGACCAGCGGCAAAGGAATGCCCACCACCGGGATCAAACCCATCGACATCGAGGTATTGATCAAAATATAGAGAAGAAAATTCAGGCACACGCCCATCGCCACCAGGCGCCCAAACTGGCTTCGCGTCGACAAGGCAATGCGCAAGCCCTGTATCAATAGCGCCAGATACAGCCCCATCAAAATCATCAAGCCGAACAGGCCGAACTCCTCGCCCAGAACCGTAAAGATGAAATCAGTTTGCTTCTCGGGCAAAAAATTAAGCCGGCTCTGTGTCCCCTGCCCAAAGCCTTTGCCGAAAATGCCGCCCGATCCCAAAGCGATCTTGGACTGCGTGATGTTATATCCGGCCCCCAACGGATCGCTGTCGGGATCGAGAAACGTGTACACACGCTCCTTCTGATAATCCTTGAGTGCAAACTCCCAACCGATCGGCACAACGGCAAGGCCCAGCACAATCACCGGGACGATGATTTTCCAACTCAAGCCCGCCAGGAAAATAAGTCCGCAACCCCCGGCAATCAAAATGGCCGCCGTTCCCAGATTGGGTTGCAGCAAAACCAGCCCTGCCGGCATCACAATCAACAACAACGCCGGCAACAACCGCGTCGGTCGCGAAACATCATCCAGCAACACGCCGTGCAGGAAACGCGACAGCGCCAGAATCAGCGCAATCTTCATCAATTCAGATGGTTGCAGCTGCAAGGGACCAATGTCGATCCAGCGTTCTGCCCCCTTGCCCATGCGCCCGACGAATTCGACGGCCACCAACAGTAACAGGCTGACGCCATAAATCGGATAGGCCAGTTGAAACCAGGTGCGCAAGTTGATCAGCGCCACCCCGATCAACAGCGCCATGCCGATGGCAAAGCGCACCATCTGGCGCTCGGCCCACGGTTCGAAACTGCCGCCCGCAACTGAGTAAAGCAGGCCAAACCCGATGCACGAAATCGCTGTCACCAGGGCGACAACTCCCCAGTTCAACGAACGCAACTTTCCCCAAAGCCTCAGATCGCGGCCCGATGAACTGAAGGCGTCGCTGAAACTCATGACCGGTTAAGCCTGCCGTGGCGGCGCTGATACCGTCCGGGTGGGTGGTACAAAAATCTTTTGCCGCACAGGATCGCGTTGCCCGACAAGTGTCATGATATCCTTGGCAACCGGTGCCGCATTACGCGAGCCGCCGCCGCCATGCTCAATCACCACTGAAATGGCATAACGCGGTTGAACCACCGGCGCGAATGCAATGAACAGAGCGTGATCACGAAACTCCCACGGGATTGAATCGGCGCTGCGCCCGCGCAACTCGGCCGTCAGGCGCCTCACCTGTGCGGTGCCCGTCTTGCCTGCCATGTCAAAGCCCTCGACGGCCAAACGCGACCGCGCAGCCGTTCCCCCTTGATTGGTCACCGCGTCCATGCCGCGGTGAACGATGGCCAGATGCGCCGGATCAAGACCCAAATCTTCGGGTTCCGTCATTATGCGGGGCGCTCCACCAAACGACTTGATCACATGCGGTATGACGGCCTTGCCGCCATTCGCCAGCCGCGCTGTCATCACACATAACTGCAGCGGCGTCGTCAAAACGGCACCCTGGCCGATGCCGACATTGTAAGTGTCCCCGTCGCGCCAAGCGTCGTTGCGTGCCCGCAATTTCCACTCGGGATCGGGCATCAGACCCTTCTTCTCGCCAGGAATTTCAAGCCCATAAGCCTGCCCCAGCCCGAACCTGCGCGACATCGAGGCAATTTCCTCGATCCCTGTCCGTCTTGCGCACTCATAAAAATAGCAGTCGCATGAATTCTTGATCGCCGACACCATATCCATGGAACCGTGCCCGCCACGCTTCCAGCAGTGAAAGATGAACCGCCCCAATGCTGTCGCACCTGAACAATGCACCCGCGTTGCCGGCGTCATCGCGCCAGACTGCAAGGCCGCCAGCGCCACCACCGGTTTATAGGTCGAACCAGGCGGATACATGCCCGTGATCGCCTTGTTCAAAAGCGGCTTCAGCGGGTCTTCATTAAGCTGCTTCCACAACGCAGAGGTGACCGTTGTCGTAAAGGCATTCGGATCAAAGCCCGGCGCCGATACAATAGAAATCAGCTCGCCCGTATTCACGTCCATCACGACGACGGAGCCGCTTTGACCCGCCAGCCGCTCCTGCGCCAGCTTCTGCACTTCCATATCCAGGGACAGCACAACATCCTGCCCCGGTGTCCCGGGCGTGCGCGCCAACTCGCGGATCACGCGCCCATGTGCGTTGACTTCATTGTGCGAAGCCCCGGGCTTCCCGCGCAGTGCATCGTCGGCTGCTTTCTCAACCCCTGATCGCCCGATCCTGAAGCCCGGCAAAGACAAAAGTTCCGGTTCTTTCTCGATGTCCTTATCGGTGACACCGGCAACATAGCCCAAAACATGGGCGAGCCACGGCCCGAATGGATACGACCTCAGCTCACCGGCATCCGTCTCGATCCCCTCCAGATCCGGCGCATTCAAATTGATCTTGGCGAAATCATCCCAGCCAAGCCCCTCCGTCACCAGCACCGGATTGAAGGGCTTTGCATGTGCCGCCTGACGAACAGCCTTGGCGATGCGATGCGGCGGCAGATCTATCAATTGTGCGACACGCTCCAGTGCCGCGCGAACGTCTTTCGTACGCTCCGGGATCACCAGCAGCCTGAAGTTCTGCGCCGTCTTCGCCAGTTCAACACCGCCGCGGTCGAAGATGCGTCCACGTGGCGGCGCCAACAGCTGAAGATTGATCCGGTTGTCTTCGGCCATCATTGTGAATTGCTCACGCTGCAACACCGACAACTGAAAAATCCGCCCTGTGAGGAGCGCAAACAACCCGGCGGTTCCTGCCGACAACAGCGCCGCACGGCGCGTAAACGCACGAAATCTCACACTATCGCGGCCATCCATCATTGGGCACTCAACCTCGCAATGTTTCCGGCGCAGTCGTCAGCGCGCGACGCAGCAGTAATAACACGCGGGCCAGCAAGGGATAAAAAATAACTGAGACTGCCGCTTGGCCAAAAAGTTCCCCAGGCGGAAGCCACCGCGCATAAACAAAAGTGCCCAGAACCCAGGAACCAACGGCCATCAGCACCGCAATAATCGCAAATCCCAACCACACGCCCACCCCGGTTCGGCCACGAAAGAACACCCGCTGCGACAAGGTAAATCCATAAGCAAACAGATACATAACCGCACAAAAGCCGACCGGCGAACCCGTCGCGAAATCCTGGGCCAATCCCACCGCAAAGACCGCCCACGGCGGAAGAAACTCCGGCCCATGAATGGCCCAAAAGAAAATGGCAATCAACGCAAGGTCGGGACCCAGCACAACGCCTTGCATCAAGTTCATCGGCGCCATCGAAACCAGCATCATCGCCAGCGTCACAAAAAGCGGCAAGGCGCGCCACAACTGCTGCAGCAACCAGAAAAATCCGATCTGCAGAACCTCAAACATGACAAGGTCTGCTGCTCACAATGGCCGTGGCCTTCCGGGTTGCGCGTGCACGGCGTTAGTCGTCGGCAACGCTCCCGCAGGCTGCGCCGACGCTGGTTTCGCCTTGCCATCGCCCTTGTCAGGGGGCTCTGTGCCGGAAGGCGCTTCATCCACATCAATCGGAGCGCGATACTTCAGAATACGCACAAAGTCGGCGCGCCCCTCGTTCGTAAAAAGCTTCACACGCGGCGAGGTCTCGCCCTTGGCAACAATGCCAATGGCAATGCCCGGCGGAAATGCTGCGCCGTCCGATGTCGTGACAACGCGGGCACCGGCCACAATGCGCGAACCCGACGGAAGATATTCCAGCACCGGACGCTCGGTATTATCGCCAACCAGAATGGCTTTCAGATTGACACCCTCGATCAGTACCGGGATGCGGCTGTTGAGGTCCGTCACCAGCAACACGCGCGACGAGCGGTTACCCGTCGCAATCACGCGGCCCAGCAAGCCCCGGTCATCGACGACAGCCTGCCCCTTGAGCACATCCTGCGCTCGCCCGGCGTTGATCAAGACTGTCCGCACGAACGGCCCTGCTGTATCCGCAATCACCCGCGCCGCAACCGCCGTCACCGGCGCATCGGTAGGAATTTTCAACAGCCCTTCATAGCGCTGCACTTTGCGTTGCAGTTCCGAAAGCTCGCTTTGCGCCGCCCGCAGCTTTGCATTTTCCTGGCGCAGTTTCTGGTTTTCGTCATAGGTCGAAAACAACGATCCAAGGCCCGCGATCCACTGGTTCACTTCGCTGGCAGGCACCGAAAGCACTTCCATAAACACGGCGCTCACATCATTTGCGGCACCGCGTGCGTCGTCAAACAAAGCCTCTTGGCCACGCCCGACGACCAGCAGGACAAGCGCGATCACAAAGAAAATCACCAACGCCGGATTCTGGGCCAAGACCGCCCACGATCCAGAAGATGATCTGCGGCGATTGCGGTTCCACGCCATCTCTTAGCGGCTCATTCCTTAAAGGCACAAATAGACGTACTAATAATAAACCGACGACAGGACCTGCCTATGCGTACTCAAATGTTCAAGCACCTTGCCTGTGCCCAGAGCCACACATGACAACGGCTCATCGGCGATGGAGACCGGCAAACCCGTTTGGTCGCGCAGCACCTGATCCAAATTCGTCAGCAGCGCCCCGCCGCCTGTCATTACGATTCCCTTGTCCACAATGTCAGCCGCAAGCTCTGGCGGCGTCGCCTCCAGCGCCACCTTTACCGCTTCAACGATTTGACTGACCGGCTCCAGCAGCGCGTCGGCAATTTGCGCCTGCGTAATCGTAATTTCCTTGGGCACGCCATTCAGCAAGTCGCGGCCCCTGATGTCGATTTTGATTTCGCTGGCGTTTTCGGGCGCCCGCGCACAGCCGACTTCCTTCTTGATCCGCTCGGCCGATGCTTCTCCGATCAACAGATTATGGTGCCGCCGGATATAGGAAATAATAGCCTCATCCATCTTGTCGCCGCCCACCCGCACCGAGCGCGCATAGACAATCCCGCCCAGCGACAGCACCGCCACTTCCGTGGTGCCCCCGCCGATATCAACAACCATCGAGCCCGTCGCCTCAGTCACCGGCAGGTTCGCACCGATCGCCGCTGCCATTGGCTCTTCGATCAGATAGACGCGCCGCGCTCCGGCCGATAACGCCGACTCCTGGATCGCGCGCTTCTCAACTGCCGTAGCCCCAGATGGCACGCAAATAATGATCATCGGATTTGCAAACGAGCGCCGGTTATGCACCTTGCGGATGAAGTGCTTGATCATCTCTTCCGCGACTTCAAAGTCGGCGATCACGCCGTCGCGCATCGGACGAATGGCTTCGATATTGCCGGGCGTACGGCCCAGCATCATCTTGGCGGCATTGCCCACTTCCAGAACCTGCTTCTTGCCATTCTTGTTCATGATGGCGACGACCGACGGTTCGTTGAGCACGATCCCGCGCCCCTTGACGTAGACCAGGGTATTCGCCGTCCCCAGATCAATCGCCATGTCCGACGACAGGAAGCCCAACAAACTCGAGAACATTCGTTTCTCCGCCTTCAAATTGTGGCCAAATCAGCTTGTTGCAGATTTGGCCAGGGGTTCAGTTCAGTCTAACCTCGCGCAACAGTCAGGGCTTCGGGCGCCGTCTTCAGGCGTTTCACCAGCAATTTGTTGAGCGCATGCACATAAGCCTTCGCCGCCGACACCAGCGTGTCCGTATCGGCGGAACGTCCCGTCACGCTCTTGCCGTCTTCGCTCAGGCGCACAGTGACACCGGCTTGCGCATCGGTTCCCTCCGTCACCGCATGCACTTCGAACACCGCAAGCGTCGCCTCATGGGGAAACAACGACTTGATCGCGTTGAAAATGGCATCAACCGGGCCATCGCCGCGCGCCACCCCAAGGCGGGTCTGCCCGTCGATCGAAAGCTCAAGCTCCGCACTCTGCGGGCCAAAGGTTCCCGCAACCACACGCATATTCACGAACTGTATGCGATCAAGCCCACGCGCGATCTCATCGTCCACCAGGGCTACAATGTCTTCGTCAAACACATGCTTTTTCTTGTCAGCCAGATCCTTGAACCGGCGAAATGCGTCTTCCAGCGCGTTGCCGCCAAGCTCGTATCCCATCGCTTCCAGCTTGTCCTTGAAGGCATGCCGCCCCGAAAGCTTGCCAAGCACCAGCGATGTCTTCGAAACGCCAACCGACTCCGGCGTCATGATTTCATAGGTCTGCGTATGCTTGAGCATACCGTCCTGATGGATGCCGGACTCATGCGCAAACGCATTCTTGCCGACAATCGCCTTGTTGTACTGGATGGGAAACCCCGTAACGTTCGACACCAGCTTCGACGCCCGCAAGATCGAAGCGGTTTCAATCCCCGTCGTATAGGGCAAGATATCGGCGCGCACCGTCAGCGCCATGACAATCTCTTCAAGTGCCGCATTCCCCGCCCGCTCGCCGATCCCGTTGATCGTGCATTCAACCTGGCGCGCACCGCTTGCAACTCCGGCCAGAGAATTGGCAACCGCAAGCCCCAGATCATTGTGGCAATGGGTTGAGAAGGTGACCTTCTCAGCCCCCGGCACCTTGGCAATCAGCAAGGCAATCAGCGCTCCATACTCAGACGGGATCGCATAACCGACCGTATCGGGAATATTGATCGTTGTAGCGCCGGACTTAATGGCCGCCTCGACACAACGGCACAGAAACTCGAACTCGGTGCGCGTCGCATCTTCCGCCGACCATTCAACGTCGTCGACAAGGCTGCGCGCACGGGTGACGCTGCCGATCACCGCCTCAAGCACCTGATGCGGTTCCATCTGCAGCTTGTGTTTCATATGCACCGGGCTGGTCGAAATAAAGGTATGGATGCGCGCCCGCTTTGCCGGCTTCAACGCTTCACCAGCCCTATCGATGTCCTTCACTCCGGCGCGCGCCAGACCGCAAATTACCGAACGCTTGGCGAGCCTTGCGATCTCGTATACCGCTTCAAAATCGCCGTTGGACGAAATCGGAAATCCAGCCTCGATGATATCGACGCCGAAATCATCAAGCATCTCGGCAATCTTCAATTTTTCTTCGAGGTTCATCGCCGCACCCGGCGATTGTTCGCCGTCGCGCAGGGTCGTGTCGAAAATCTTCACTCGGTTCGAATTTGACATGGTCTCTTCTCTAAGCCCGCTCGCTGGCGGTTCGAATATGTTGCCCGGGTCCCTTGTCTTCGCGTCCCCTAAGCACCAGCCGCGACGCCCGTGAGCGTCTTCGCGGCTGCTTTCGCGCCTAGGGGCAGCTAAGAAGGAGCTCGAGCTCAATCCGGAAAGGCAGACGCAGCGTCTCACGCACGCACGAACGCGTTCGAAAGCAATCAGCCTTCGCTCCATCGTTCCTTGTGTACGTTCGAACCATACCGCCTATGCCTCACGTGGCCCACTTCGCTTGCGAGCCTTGACCATAAGGAAACGCAGTTAAGACCCGGTGAAACTCCAGCACCAATCCGCGCTCCTGCTAGCGAATCATTAGAGCCAAACACCAGCACTCCGCAATCACAATAAGCGTCCGGCAGCCGGAATTCGCGTCAAATGTTCCAAACGGTGCCAGTGCGGCACCCGGTTCCGTTCATAGCCGCAAGATGGAACCAACTCCCTACCCAGTCCTTAAGCCAGAACTGGCCCGCAACTTAACCCGATAGTCAGCCCGGCCGTGCTTTGCTTCAGCACCTGGTATCGATGACAGATGAGGCAGAGGTTCTGTACCGCCATCACTGATGCCTGGGTACGCGTCGCACAATTTCAGGTCGAGCTCCCCGCATGCAGGACTTCGCTTCACCCGGTACGGGCACGTACCCTCGTTCAGCCTTGAGTGCCATGAACCTGGTGGCACCCATCGTCACCGCCGCGACCTTTACCGCCGCTACATTGCTGTTCTGGGTCCAGCCCATGTTTGGCAAAATGGTGTTGCCGTTGCTTGGGGGCACGCCGGCAGTCTGGACCACGGCGCTGCTTTTCTTTCAAACCGCGCTGTTGCTGGGCTATCTCTATGCGCACACCATTGGCACCCGATTGACATTGCGCGCCCAGATTGCAGTCCATGTCGCAGTGCTGATTGGCGCAACATTCGTTTTGCCGCTCGCCATTCCCGCAGGCACGATACCGCCGGCAGGCGAAATGCCCACCTATTGGCTGATAGGACTTTTTTCTGTCACCGTCGGGCTGCCATATACAATCATCGCCGCCACCTCTCCTTTACTCCAGCGCTGGTTTTCGCTCTCGGGTCATGCTGCCGCCTCAAATCCCTATCAACTCTACGTTGCCAGCAATGCCGGCAGTTTGTTGGGATTGCTGGGCTACCCTCTGATCATTGAACCATTTGCAGGCGTGACCTCACAGAGCACCCTGTGGTCTGAAGGCTTTTTCGTTCTGATTGCCCTTATCGCCGTGTCAGGGATTGCACTCCTCCGCGTGGCCGCTCAAGCGCCCGCGCAGACGGCAAAACCCGACGCCGCCGCGCAGACCAAACCCACAAGCTTCGAACGCTTTCGCTGGGTGGCACTGGCTTTTGTCCCCTCAAGTTTGCTCCTCGGCGTCACCACCCACATCACCACCGACATAGCGGCGATGCCGTTGCTGTGGGCAGCCCCCCTTGCGCTCTACCTCGTCACCTTCATCTTTGCCTTCGCTCAAAGACAAGTGATTGCCCGGCCAGTGCTGTTCAAAGCTGAAGCGCTGGCGCTTGTCATGCTGGCAGCGATGATGTGGTTTGATGGATCAAATCTGGCCGGCCTCAGCGTCCATTTGATCGCCTTCTTCGTGATTGCACTCGCCCGTCACACGGAACTCGCCAGCTCAAAGCCTGACGCCAGACAGCTGACGGAGTTCTACCTCTGGATGTCCTTGGGCGGCGCGCTTGGCGGCGTCTTCAACGCCGTCATTGCCCCCGAACTCTTCTCCGGCATTCTCGAATACCCCATTACGTTGGTAGCGGCCGGATTCACCCGCGCATTGTTTTTGCCGCCGGCCGAACGCTTGCGCCTTAACCGCCTGGACCTGGCACTGCCGCTCACCGCGGTGATTGGCGCCGTGCTGCTGCGTTTGCTGGAAGTCAACGCCTCCGACATCCCGGTGTTTGTCATGGTCGCGATCTTGTCGCCGCTGTGTTTGCTGGTCTACCACTTTCAGGAACGCAGCCTTCGCTTCGCTTTCGCTCTCGCCGCGATGTTTGTCCTGCTCCACGCGCGTCACGATGCCAACATCCTCACCGAAGCCCGCAGCTTTTTCGGCGCCTATCGCGTTTACTCAACATCCGACCATCAGCACCTGATCCTGTCGCACGGCACCACAATTCACGGCGCCCAGGCAACAGCACCGGCACAGCGCCGCGAACCGTTGACGTACTACGCCGCGGAAGGCCCGCTCGGCCAGGCGATCAACGCCCTGCAATCCGCACACCCAAGTTTGCGCTTTGGTGTGATCGGCCTCGGCGCCGGCGCCACCACTTGCTACTCCAGAGCCGGCGATTTGTGGACGCTGTATGAAATCGATCCCTTGGTCGTCAAACTGGCCAAGGACCACGGCGCC
>JAWXBO010000083.1:0-2853 GCA_034440175.1 Alphaproteobacteria bacterium | reverse complement strand
TGCACGGCATGAACGACTACGGCCAATTCATCGAAGCCGCCGCCAGCCATTGGCAGACCCAGGGCATCGCCACCTATGCTTTCGACCAGCGCGGCTTCGGCCGCACCGAAGGCAATGGCCGCTGGCCCGGCCACGAAATCTTGGCAGGCGACGCCCGCACCTTCATTGCCCTCGTCCGCGCCCGCCACCCAGGCACCAAACTTTTCCTCCTCGGCGAAAGCATGGGCGGCGCCGTCGCCATGCTGGCTGCATTGCAAACCCCGCCCATCGCCGCCCCTGAGAACCCCGACGGCCTCATATTGGTGTCCCCGGCACTCTGGGGCTGGTCGAATCTCGATGTCTTCAAGCGCACAGCCCTTTGGGCCATGATGCAACTCGCCCCCGGCAGCCGCCTGACGGGCAGGGGCCTCAACATCAAACCTTCCGACAACGAAGAGATGCTCATCGCTCTCGGCCGCGACCCCTTCGTCATCAAGGCAACCCGCATCGACGCCACCTACGGCCTCGTCGATCTGATGGAAGCAGCCTGGAAGGCCGCCCCCAATGTGTCCCTGCCAACCGCAATCCTCTACGCCAAGGGCGACGATGTCGTGCCTGCCGGCCCCATCGAAGCGGCAAGCCGCGCCATGCCCGGCACAACCCGCGTCACCTGCTACGCCGACGGCTACCACATGCTCCTCCGCGACACGAAGGCAGAGCGAACCTGGGACGCGATCACAGCCTTCGTCCACAATGCCCCGCCCGGCGACCCCGCCATGCCTCGCAAACTGTGCGCGGAATGAAGAACCGCCCAAAATCGACAAATGGTCTGTGTATGTACCAATGCATGCATACGCGCATACAAGCTCGAAAGATCCAGGAAATATAAACAATTACAAAGGGTTAGGAAGGGTGCCGGAGCAAGGGTTTGTCTGCATGTATGCATGCGCCAATTCCGTCGGCAGAACGTGCGCGTCTTTCGGCATTGGTTCGAATAGCTGGAATTTGCAGCCACGTTCGCCCCGCTTCCGCTCGTTGACGATGAACCCCGCTTGCACGGCAGCCTGACAGCGCCGTGTCGCCGTTGACTGATTGACCTTCAGCACGCGGGCCACGGCCATGACACTGCGATCCCACTCGTCCGAGATTTTGCGCACGGCCTCAACCGTTTCGCGAACCAGCCGGGGCACAGCCGCCTGCGCTGCTTCAGCCAGAACGTCGCCAACCAACGCGCGCACCATGTCGTAATCTCTGGCCTCTGCCACAATGCAGCCCTGCGCATCACGCGCCCGGGTCTGGCGATGCAGCAATGCGTGCGCCTCGATCAGCGACAGCAGGGTGGAGAAGTCCCGTCTAAGTCGTATCGCGCCGGCGGCGCACAAATCGGCCAACTCGCCGGCAAACGGTATCACCACCCGCCGCTCCCCGGCGCCGAGCCAGGTTTGCAACGCCGGCCACACCTCCTCAGCTTCGAGACCACTCTGTCCCCGAGCCACCGCCCTGAATATTTTACGGGTCTGCTCCCCGCTTTCGTTGCTCGAAAGCGTCAGCAACCGCGTTTCGGTTTCGCTTTCCTCAATCAGGCGCGTCGTGGTCAAAATCAGCCCCGTCGGTCCCTGCTTTCGCAACATGCGCGTCACAGCGCCGCCCTTCATACGCTCGACGGCATGCCAGACGATTTGCCCCTCGCTCAACAGGGTGCGCACAATATATTTCTTCATCCGCCCCGCAGCCCCCGCCGCCTCAGCCAGCACAATGTGGCGATGGGCAAGGTCTTCGCTGAGATAAACCAGCGCCTTCTCGCTCATCCCCGACAATTTCAGCGTCGCCTCCGCCGGAAAATGCGCCATCACGCGGTCGAGCACGAAAGACTTGCCGCCCGACGACGGCCCTTTCAGCGCCACACTGACCGGCCGTGCCGACAGCCGCGAGGTAAGCGCCAGATAAAGCACCCGCCCATTGCGCCGCTCTCCCGCCACACCCAACCCGTCCATGCTGCGGTCAAACTCAGCCAGAATATCCGCCACCAGCGCCAGTGCGGGTGGTGTTTCTACTGTCAGTTCCATTCAATCCTCCTGTTCCAGACAATCTCCTTTCCCGTAAATTCTCCTTATAAACCAGAGAAAAAACGAAACAGGAACAAAATGTCACAGCCACGGAAACTAGGTGTCTTCCTCCGCTTGGCGGCGAGAAGTCCCTGCGCCCGCCGAAGCCCCTTGGCGAAGGTGGGCTGCAGCTTTCAATTACCCACAAGTTCGGCTCCGATTTCGGCGCCAGCCATGATGTCTGCGAGTTTTGTGAGCCCTCGCCACATCACGATGTTGCCCGGTGGCGGATCGTTTGCTCGATTGAGGTAGCCACCCAGCCGGGCCACTTTGGTGATATAATATGAGAGTGTCTTCGGTTCGTTGGGCCGCTTGTCTTTCACCCGGCGAACTATGGCCTGTCATCAATTGAGCCAAATGATAGCGGAGGCGAGATGGATTGCGGCCAGGACATTTCGCGCGGTTTTGTCGTAACGCGTGGCGATCGCGCGGAATTGCTTGAGTTTGCAGAAGAAATTCTCGATCAAATGCCGCGCCTTATAAAGCTCCTTGTCATAAGGGCGAGGCTCCTTGCGGTTGCTTTTGGATGGAATAACCGGTTCTTTTCCTGTGGCTCGTAACGGCTCGATCACCCGTTCGCCGGCATCGTAGGCCTTATCGGCCAGCACCGTGATCGGCCAGCACCGTGTTCGCCTCAAGCGCCGGTAAAAGTTCATCGGAACCGTTCAATTCGTGAGCTTGTCCGGGCGTCAAAAGGAAGCCAGTCGGATTGCCCAGAGCATCGGCGGTGGCGTGAATTTTAGTGCTCAGCCCCCCTTTGCTTTTCCCG
>JAWXBO010000082.1:0-3895 GCA_034440175.1 Alphaproteobacteria bacterium | reverse complement strand
GCGCGCAAGCCAGGCAGATCCTGCTCGACAACGCGCCAGACGATCTCCGCATCCACCCCTAAGTAGCCATGCACGAGCACGTTTCTGAAGCCGGCGATCGCACGCCAATCGATGCCCGGTTCGCTTTCCCGCGCGCTTTCGCTCAGGCGCTGGCTCGATTCGGCGAGCGTCTGCAGATTGCGTATCACTGCGTCCTGGATCATGCGCGAGCCGACGAACACGTCTCGCCTCGCACCGGCGTACTCGGCGATCCTGTCCATGCACTCAAGCATGTGCTCGATGAAAAGCTTGTCCGCCGGCGGCTCCGATTTCACAGGCGCACGGCCTCGCTCAGTATCTTTTCCCGAATCGACGGGTGCAGCGCCTGCTCGGTCACCAGGTCGACGCGCCGCCCGAGCAGGTCCTGCAAATCCATCAGCAAGCCGCCCAGGCCGAACCCTGTCGTCGCCTCGCCGACATCGACGAGCAGGTCAACATCACTCTCCTCGGTCGCGTCCTCGCGAGCCATCGAGCCGAACACGCGCACGCGGGTCACGCCGTAGCGTCGGGCGAGATCGAGCACGGCCTCGCGTTTGGATTCAAGCAGCGCATTCATTTCGTTTGTCCTCTAGAGATTCAAGCGATGGCCGCACGGGCAGCTCTCGAAGCGGTTCCTGCTGACGAATTCTGGAACGGCGGTGCGCGGCATGGCATTCATCCCTTCAGGCGAATACCAGCCGGTGCCCCTTCGGTGGCGGCACAGGTTGACCGTCCTGTCGCGCCGATTCGATCCAAAGCGCCATTGCTTCCTTGGCGTTGCGCAACGATTCTTCGTGGCTTGCGCCGTGGGCGAGGCAGCCGGGCAGTTCCGGCACATCAGCCACCAAAGCCTGGTCTTCATCGCTCCAGTAAATGATGATCTCGGATCGATCCATGCTCATTGCCCTCCCAACCGGTACTTCAAGATGATGGCACGTATCTGGCGCACCTGATAAGGCTTGGCATTGGCACCGTCGCGCTGAATATTGATTCGCTCCCCCACCCCGGAGCTTTGGCCGGCGCGGGGAGAGAAATCATGCTGGCTCAACTACCCCAATTAGGTCGCTACCGCGTACCGTGGCGGTTACGCGCACAAACGCTCCCTTCTTGACTTTCTGCTGAATGGCCGCCGGCAGACGCGCGAGCAATTCCGCGCCCTGCGGAGCAATCGCGTTGGCTTGCGCATTGTTCGGGCCAACCGCGGTCAAGGTGCCATTGCGTGCGTTGAACTTGATTTGGGCTTTGTCCCAGACTGTCTCGGTGGCTCCGGCGTTCGGCGCGTAGCGGCCGGCATTCGGGTGTGCCGGCCGTTGCGGCGTGACGGCTTGCGGCCCCATTGCACCGTAGCCCACAGAAGTTTTGGCGCCGAAACCCAGCCACTCGAAAGCGTGAATGAAGGCCTTGTCGAGCTTCTGTCGCCAGCTTTCGCGCAGGTGCGCAGGAAGCCGTGTCTCGTGGCAGACCACGTGAAAATCGAACGCGGACTTGGCTGGCACGGCAAGAAAGCTGACTGGGACAGGGGGCTCCGCATCGTGCGGGGTGCCGCCTTTTTGGAGATAGCCGGTATGGTGCGGGGTCATGATCTCAACCGCCAGCTTGTTGCCGCTCGGGCTGGGAAAGACATCCCAGAAATCGAGCGCACCACGGGTGTGGATGGACTGGCGAAAGCTGTCGTCCCGCAACAACCGGTAGAGAAATGTCCCGCGCCGGTCTTCCTTGCTGTCGAGAAAGCGGGCGAGTTCTTTTTTGTCGGTAACTGCGATGCGGATAAAATTCAGAAGGTCATCACGCGCCGCGAGTTTCGGCAGGTCGTGCACGAAGGCACCGCCGAGTTCCGTGTCAGCTTTCCAAAGGGCGCCGGCCGCGCCTTCGAAGCCAAACAGCCACCAGACGTCGAGCCAGGTCCAGCCGGTTTCCGATCCCTCGAGGGCGAGTTCTTCCGCCGCCCGGCGCAGCACACCCTTGACGCCGCTGCCGGCGCGCCTATGAACCTTGAAGTAGATCTGGTTTGCAAGTCTTCCGTCTTGCTCCCAACCCCGGACCCGAACCGTGTGTCTGGTTCCAGCGGGGTACGCGAGGATGTGTCGCGACTGCGGAGTTGCGTGCCCCTCTCTGCCTCCCCCGATAAATTTGAAGTAATCCGACGTGCGGAAAGCGATCTTGATTCGCGCAAGTTCGCGCATGACTTCTTGCCATGAGTCGAAGCTGACCAACTCGTTTTTCCCTTCGGGATTGGTTCGAACCTTGAGTAAGCGCCAGATCAGCGGTATGCCGTGTTTGTCAGCACCAATAGCGTGAGGCCAATCAAGACTCAGGCAGGCATCGAGCGCTCGCGAAGGGATCATCGAATGAACGAAATCCAGGTTCAAATCAGCAAACCCCTTGATGCTCAGCCCTTCATTCTCGCCATCGATTCGCAGCGCCCCCCAGCCGTTGCGCGAGCGAGAACCAAGCGTGCCGAACCATGCGGCAAGCTGCATGGCCTTGCTGATGTCCCTTGCGTGGTCATGCGGGCATCGAATTCGAAAGCAGGCGGTTTCCTCC
The DNA here is from genome assembly GCA_034440175.1 of Alphaproteobacteria bacterium. GTDB lineage: Bacteria > Pseudomonadota > Alphaproteobacteria > Micropepsales > Micropepsaceae > SZUA-430. Next base: position 1,333 of record JAWXBO010000082.1, on the reverse strand, counting down.
GCTTTTGCTTCGAGTACGTCAATCGCGCTGCGTGGAACGGCGCCGCCGATCGGGCCATAGCCCAGATAGAGATTGGCGCCGACCGGATTTTCCACATTCGGGTGTGTCAATGGCTCGCCCCGAGGTACGCTGGACAGTGTTCCGGGCGCCCACCGATCCAGACGCAAACGAACTTTCGATCGACCCCAGTCTTTGCCTTCCTCTCCGGCTGCGCCAAAGAGCATCTTCTCGGCATCACGCAGGTCATCCACGTTGTAGGGACGCTTCAGCTGCGGCCCCTTCACCACCCTCCACCACTGCCGCAACAGCGCCTTGAACGGTGGCGTGCGCCACTGCGCCTGCTGCTCGGCGTTGCCGAGAAACGCGGGTGTATTGAAGCTGACGGTGTATTTGAGTTCGGTGAATTTCATGGGGTTGGTCCGGCTCGCGGTGTCTGGAGGACAATCTACTCGGAATCCGCGCCGCCGGTACCGCGCGGCAAGCTTGCGACGACGCTGATGGCCTCGGACGGGACGGCCAAGCCGTAGCGCTTGGGGCTGCTGCTTTCGCTCGATATTAAATAGGGCGCGGCGGCAACGCCCAGCGCCTTCCTGAGGCGAGCATTGAGCTTGCTCGCCTTCTGTTCGAAGTCCGCTTTGGTCATTCCGTGGCGGAAGCTCTTTGCCGTGCGATCGTCGTCGCCCATCGGCCCGAGAATGGAGCGGTACTCGGCCAGAAATGCCTGCGCGTAGTCCTGATTCGATTCGTGAACCCCTGGGCAAGGCACAGGAGGCAGCGACGATCGGCGTCGATTCGCAAGCCAACTGTAGAAGGCCAGTTCCGAAGGCGGCATCGGGATGGTTTCCCCACCGGCCCGAACGCTGCGCGCGGCCGGATCGAGCTCGAGTAGCACCGGCCCACGCGCTTTCTGCGCTGCCGCTACGACTTCGGTGAACCGCGCGCGGCCCGCGAGCAGCGGCACGGGCAGGCCGTCGCGCAGACGCACGAAAGGAATCTCGGCGAGCGTAATCTCGGCGTCGCGCGCATCCACAGGCTGGTTGTCGCGTGTGATCAGGATGCGCGGCTTGACGGAGGGGTAGAAGAACTGCGGATCGGACTCGAACGGCTTGGAGACGAGCACATGCGAAAGACGATCCTGCGCGCGGCCGTACAGCGAAAGTGCATATCCCAAATAGAAACCCATGGTCTTGCGTCCGCCGGCGAGAGACACATGCACCGAGCAGTTCTCGTCGGAGGTCAGTTCGCGGACAACTCCGGTGATGAAGTCCGCAGCGAAGTCGTTCTCCGCGGCGGTACGAATATCGTCCAGCGCGCCGCCCTCGGGGCCGGCGAT
>JAWXBO010000081.1:0-3265 GCA_034440175.1 Alphaproteobacteria bacterium | reverse complement strand
CGCCAGGCGCAAGTAACGCTGGCCCCCACCAAAGACGGTGACTTCTCCGGCACGCTCAAAGCCGAAGAGATGGGACTCTACCGCTTGCGCGACGGCGACCTCAAAGCGGTTGCCGCAGCAGGCCCGCTCAATCCCAAAGAACTCTCCGACGTCCGCGCGACAAGCGCCATCTTGAAACCTATCGTCCAGGCAACTCAAGGCGGCATACGCTGGATCAAACGCGACGGCATTCCCGATATTCGCAGGACCAGACCCGGCAGGTCCGCCGCCGATGCCAACTGGATCGGCATGCGCGCCAACGAAGCCTACGCCGTCAGCGCCACCCGCCAAACCCCGCTCTTTCATCCCGCCATCGCCTTGGTGCTCATCATCGGCGGCCTCATGCTAGGCTGGCGCCGCGAGGGGCGGTGATGCCTGTTCGGTAAAAATTGAAAAGCCGCCGTTGAAACGTCACGGCTTCCAGCCCTTGAGCCGGGGCGCCAAAGCTGCCCCCAATGCCGAAACCGGGTGATCCAGCCGCGCCTTGCGCATTTCGCCTTTCAACCCATCCAATGCCCCATCAACCAGCGCCAGCCCCAGCAGCCGCGCGGGATCAACCGGTCCCGGCAGCTTCACGCAGCCCAAGGGCATGATCTGCTTGAACCCGGCACGCCCGTAATAGGGCTCATCACCAACCAGCAACACAATCCGGTGCCCCTGCACCCGGGCCGCGTCCAGGCTGGTTTGCATCAACGCCAAGGCAATACCTTGACCTTGCAAGGCCCGCTCAACTGCAATCGGCCCAAGCATGAGCGCGACCACACCGCCTATGTCGACCGGCCAATACCGCACCGTCCCCACAACGCGCCCGTCAACCGTCGCCACAAAAGACAATGCGTCTATGGCATTGACACCTTCGCGCAGCCGGTAGGCGCTCTTGGCAAACCGGCCAGGGCCAAATGCGTCTGCAACGATCCGGTCGGCGGAATCGCAATCTGCTGACAATTCAAGTCGAATAGTAGCCATCACGTTCAAGCCTTGCCCTTCAACAGCTCGGAGAGGAGCTTGATGTGTTCATCCTGCTTGGCCAGCACTTTCATCAATTGATCGTTGCGCAACTCATCGATCTTGTCGTGCAGAGACATAATCTCGAGTTCAGCTTTCAAATTGACCTCGTAATCGTGCTGCGCCGCGATCCGGTCTTTGGCCGACTGTCGATTTTGTGACATGAGAATGATGGGCGCTTGAACCGCCGCAAGCATCGACAACATGAGATTGAGGAAAATAAACGGGAAGGGATCAAACGCGCCGGCCAACAGAATAAAAGTGTTGATCCCCGTCCACAGAACCAGGGTCGCACCAAACAAACTGATAAATGTCCACGACCCTCCAAACTCCGCAACCTTGTCCGCAAGCCATTCTCCAAAAGTCTGCTTGGAAGTTAATTCATGCGAGACGTCGCGACTTACAAAGGTTCTGTCCTCCACATGTTTGAGGATACGCCGTTTACGATCAGACAACGCGTCGGCACCAAGTCCGAGCTTATGGTCCATGTTTTGACGCCATGAATGAGTGCTCATTCAAATCTCCTTAAACCCGCCGAATCGGCTCGCGACAATCGCAACCAGCGCACAATACAGATATTCCCAAAGGCACTGGAATGCCGCGTCGCCTCCCGTTAACGTAACCGCCGGAACCATCGCTACAAAGGAGAGATTTCCATGGGTATGCTGGAAGGCAAAGTCGTCCTGGTCACGGGCGGCGCGAACGGCATCGGCAAGGAGTGTGCGCTTCTCGCGGCAAAGGAAGGCGCCAAAGTTCTGGTCAACGATTTGGGCGGCGCCGTGGCAGGTGGCGATGAAGGCGATGCTGGCCCCGCCGAAATGGTCGCGCGCGAAATCAACGCGCTGGGCGGTCAGGCCGCCTCGAACTCCGACTCGATCACCAACCGCGCCGGCGTCAAGCGCATGATCGAGCAGGCCAAAGACACTTTCAAGGGCTTGCACGCCGTCATCAACCCGGCCGGCATTTTGCGCGACACCATGTTTCACAAAATGGACGACAAGGACTGGGACATGGTCATCGATGTGCACCTGAACGGTGCCTACAATGTCTGCAGGGCCTCGATCGAACATTTCCGCGAGCATCAGGACGGCGCCTATGTCCTCTTCACCTCGACCAGCGGCATCATCGGCAATATCGGTCAGGCGAACTACGCCGCAGCCAAGATGGGCGTTGCAGGTCTCTCGCGCATCATCGCCATGGAAGGCGTGCAGAAGAACGTGCGCTCCAACGTCATCGCCCCCTTCGCCTGGTCCCGCATGATCGCAACTATTCCAATAAAAGACGAAGCGTCAGCCAAGCGCGTTGAGCGCATGCGCAATCATATGCGCGCCGACCAGGTAGCCCAGCTTGCCATCGCACTTTGCGCCTCGAAAGATGTCACCGGCCAAGTCTTCGCCGCCCGCGGTAACGAAATCTTCCTCATGTCGCAATCAAGACCCGTGCGCGGCATGACAAAAATCGAAGGCTGGACGCCCGAAACCATCTGCAACCATGCCTTTCCAGCGCTCAAAACCATGATGTACGATTCAGGACCGACAAACTCGGTATTCGGCTGGGACCCGGTGTGACCCACGCATTCACTTACGACGCGCTCCCGCAAGAGCGCGTCCACTTCGCCAAAAGCGTACGCGAAGCGCTGGGTGGCGAGATTGAACGCTGTAAGGCCCAACGAGTTTTCGTTGCAACGTCAAAGACCTTGCACACACAAACCGGCGCCATCTCGCTCATCGCCACCACGCTTGGCGCCAAATGCGTCGCGATTTTCGACGGCATCGCCGAGCATTCGAAACTTGAAGGGGTGCTTTCGGCAATTACCGCCGCGCGTACTGTCAACGCTGATCTGCTTGTCGGCGTTGGCGGCGGCTCGATCATCGACGGCTTGAAGATCGTGCAGCTGGCCCTGGCAGAAAATGTTGAAACGATTGACGGCCTCATTGCCCTTTCGCGCTCACGGACAACAAGGTCTCATCAGGTTCGTCAAATCGCGATCCCAACCACACTCTCTGGCGCCGAGGTTACACAGGCAGGCGGCGGCACCGATGCCGGACGAGGCGTCAAGCTCGGCTTCATGAACCCCTGGCTCGTCCCGCGCGCAGTCATCTACGACCCTGCACTTGGCGCCCTCACACCCGAATGGCTTTGGTTGTCCAGCGCCATTCGCGGCGTCGATCACTGCTGCGAGGGATACCTGGCAAAAAATGTGACACCGCTCTACGAGGCT
>JAWXBO010000080.1:0-3317 GCA_034440175.1 Alphaproteobacteria bacterium | reverse complement strand
TCATGTGCAACATTTCGACTCTCACACGACACTCGGATTATAGCTGTTTGAGATGCTCAAGGCTAAATCGAAACGCTTAATGGCCGCACAACGCGCGCCAATGTGATAATTGACACAGCCTCGGCACCTCCGCGCAAAAGCGCTTTGCAACAAGCGTTTGCCGTGGCTCCCGTGGTTAGCACGTCGTCAATTACAACAACATTTTTACCATGCAGAACCTTGGCACTATTGACAGTCGTACCAAAGGCGCGTGCAACATTCTTGAGGCGTGCCCTTGCTGATGTCATTTCGCCCTGGCTGATCGCGGGCTTTGAGCGGATCAGGACGGACGTATCGACTGGCACGTTGGCGATGGCGCCCAGGCCATGCGCCAGGACCGCCGACTGATTGTAACGCCGGGAGGCCAGCCGCCGCCAATGCAGGGGCACGGGCACAATGACATCCGCCTGACCAACCAGTTCGCGGGCCGCGCCAAACAACCAGCGAGCGAACAACGGCGCCCCTTCAAGCTTGTCGGCATGCTTGAACCCAAGGATCAGGTCACGGCTGCCATCGTCGTACGCCAGCGCAGAACGCGCCCACAAAAAACTGGGAGGGCGCTTCAAACAAGCCGCACATTTCACCCCGTCACCCAACGCATGCGGAAACGGCAGACCGCACTGAACACAATGCGGCGCCCCCAGGAAGCGCAGGCCACTCCAGCACGATCCGCAAACGGATTGAGGTTCCGAAACGGGTATGCGGCACTTCAAACACAACGGCGGCAAGATCAAGTCCAGCACAGCCCGCCCGGCCGAGCGCGCGAACCGGTCAAAGGTGAAAGGTCTCAATCCCATTTTTTTATACTGACTCAACCGGAATACTCATGCCAGACTCGATCCAGTCCATGAGCCCAGTCCATGAGCGATGTTCCCCAGATCTTTGACCAGAGACTACGCCGCAGCCGCAGGGCACGCGCAGCCAAATCCTGTCAAGCATCAGCTTTCCTCTCTGAGGCAGTTGCAGGCGAGCTTATCGAGCGGCTGCAAGCGGTCAATCGCAAATTTTCAACCGCAGTTTGGCACGGTGCTCCCACCACAGCCACCTCATGGATCACAAGTGACAGCGTGCCTGCATTTGCAGGGAAGGCCGGTGTGGTTTTCAGCGAAGAGCAATTGCCCTTCGCGGCCGCCTCCCTTGACCTCTACGCGAGCCTGCTGACCTTGCACGCCGTCAACGACTTGCCCGGGGCACTAACGCAGATCAAACGCTGCCTCCGGCCTGACGGATTGTTTCTTGCCGCACTGTTCGGCGGCCAAACCCTGCACGAACTCAAATCGTCGCTCGCCCAGGCTGAAATCGAGATCGATGGCGGATTATCGCCTCGCGTTTTCCCCTTCGCAGATATCCGCGACGCAGGCGGCCTGTTGCAACGCGCGGCCTTTGCCCTGCCAGTGGCCGACGCGGATAAGATCACCGTCCACTATGATCATCCGCTCAAGCTCCTGGCCGATTTGCAAGGCATGGGCGAAACAAACATCCTGCGTCAGCGCCGCAAACTGTTTCTCAAGCGCCGCGTCCTCATGCGCGCGATGGAAATTTACATCAATGAGTTTACCGGCAGCGATGGACGGGTGCGCGCCACATTCGAAGTCATCTACCTCACAGGCTGGGCCCCCCACGAAAGCCAGCAACAGCCGCTCAAACCAGGCAGCGGAAAGATCCCGCTAGCCGATGCCCTGAAGCGCACGTGAGCGCTAGCACCAACTACATTGGTCGGTGACACAACAATCCATAGAATTTGTAGCCCTTTTCCCGCGTGCGGGCTACCGTGAGCACACAAGGGGAGAGGGTCTTTTTTGCTGTTCGCAAAAAAGGGTGAGGGGTGTGCACGAAGACAAGGCCGCCTACGGCTCAGCTTCCCGTCCATGACAAATGCGCAGAATGACAACTTCGTCCTCGTCGGGATCGATGCGATAGCGTGCCACGTAAGCACTTGCGCCAAACCCGATGATCAGCTGCCGCGATCCGTCCCTTCGCAAGCTCCCTCGCGCAGGAAAGACGGCAAGTGACAGGCAACCCCTAATGATCGCCGACACAGCGCTCTTCGCTGCCCCCGACGCTACGGGCTGCAGAAACTGGCGCAGCCGAACGATGTCCAGCGCCGCATCCACGGAAAACGAAACTTTCTCGGTGTTGGGACTGGCAGCTCGTTGTCGGTATCCCAGCTGTCTACCCAAGCTTTGACGGCCTCAATGGGGATAGCCTTTCGGGTCTTCAGATAGTTTTCCCAACGCCTCTCGTCTTCGACAGTTTCCGCTGCATCAGAGAGGAAACTTACGAGCGCGGATTCGATAATTTGCGACGGCGATTGCGCCCCGGCTTCCGCAACCCGCGCGAGCGCAGCGTCAACGTCTGCGCTAATTTCAATGGTACGCTTAATGGTTATCATGCTGGCACAATGGCACAAAATCGGTCAGCTGTCCAAAAACTCCTGAGTATCATAAGCGCCTCCACATCGATTGCTCCGGCATGAAAGCGCATGGGGCAAGGAAATCAGCACCCGCCGCCCGCGAGCGGGCCAAGGCGGGTGCCGTTGGTGAAGCCGCGATCCGTCGAACCGGCTCCTTGTCATCATGACAGTCCCTGAACGCACCCTCGGCTCTCCCCCGATGGCCGTGACCATCGAAGCTCTGGCATGGAGGCGTGCTCGCCACGCGGAACCCCGTGTTGTTGTTCCGGTTTGTTGCGGTGTCCCTGTTGCGGTTCGCCGAGCGGACTTTCCATGGATTGTTGTTCCAGGAACCGCCGCGAAGGACGCGCAGAGACGGGGTCTGTCAGGCCCCAGTCAGACTCGGCGCCCGTCGGCGCCTGTGCCTGAGTGAAGATCGCTTGGCGCAGCCGGAAACTGTCGGTGTGCGCCGCATGGGCAACCCAGGCGCGTATGCGCACCCGGGCATCGTCTGGTGTCATCGACCCCGCAACAAGCCTGTCGCCAATGCCGCGCAGCCGGTTGCGAAACCGCTGCACGTTGGCTTCGGGCAGTCGCCGCTGCCCGCCGTCAAGCAGCACGAGGCCCAGAAACTCCGCCGCCTCGGAAGTTTCGGCGATGAAGGTCTTGCGCGGATGCAAGCGCAACCGGCGCCCTTCCAGAAACGTCGAAATGCGCGCGCGCCATTCATCGAGTTTCGCCGCATCGTTTGCAAACAGTGCGAAATCATCGACATAGCGCAGATAGGGCGCACCCAACCGCTCCGTCACAAAATGATCAAGCGGGTTCAGATAGACATTGGCGAAGAATTGGCTGGTCAGATTGCCAATCGGCAAGCCGCGACAGC
>JAWXBO010000079.1:0-22354 GCA_034440175.1 Alphaproteobacteria bacterium | reverse complement strand
TATGGGCGGGAGTCCGGATACCGGGACCGGCGCTATGATCGCCGGCGCTGCCGTTCCAATGGGGCGGGCGGTGCGATTATCGGCGGCCTCATTGGTGGTATCATCGGTAACAACGCAGCGAACGGACGTGATCGCGGACCGGCCACCGTTGCCGGACTGATCATCGGCGGAATTGCCGGGAACGCTATCGCCCGCGACGGCTGCCGCGAACGCCGGCGCGACCGGTATCGTGATCGCTACGACGAACGGTATGATGACCGTTACCGTGACTAGGGGATCGATGAGGTCAATTCAGGGTCCCAAGGTGCTCAAGCTTGTCCGGATTGCGCACTACGTAGATCGCCTGAATGTGCTCGCCTTCGAAGTCAAGTTGCATCGCCGACTCGTTGCCTAAACCGTCGACCGCCCAAATCGACGGCACCCCATTGAGCATCGTGAGTTTCACCTCGCGCGGACCGCCCTTTAAACCGGCCAGATGCAGAATGAGTTGGGCGACTTCCGCCGCGCCGTTGAGCACGCGCATCGCGGCCGGGCGTTTGCCGCCGCCGTCGCTTATAAAGCGGACATCCGGCTTGAACAGCCCGATCAGCTTGGAAGCGTCATTTGCCGCTACCGCCGTCATGAACTCCGCCAAAAGCTGCCGGTGCTCCTCGGGCGCCGGTCGAAAGCGAGGCCGCCCGGCTTTCACGCGCTCGCGCGCCCGCGATACCAACTGGCGTACGGCCGTTTCGTTTTTTCCCAACGCCGAGGAAATTTCGCCGTAGGAACTGTCGAACGCCTCGCGCAGGATGAAGGCCGCGCGCTCCTCTGGCCCCAACCTTTCCAGCACGAGCATTAAACCCAGCGACAAATCATGCGCGAATGAATCCGCATCGTCTTCGCGACGCTCGCCGCCCTCCGGCGTGAGAATGGGCTCGGGAAGCCAAGGTCCGACATAAACTTCGCGCGAAGCCTTTGCCCGCCGCATCCGGTCGAGGCACAAACGCACGACCACCGTCGTCAGCCAAGCCGCCGGCTTCTCGATGGCGCGATGATCGGCTGCCTGCCAGCGTAAGTATGCGTCTTGCACCGCGTCCTCGGCCTCCGACCAACGGCCCAGCATGCGATAGGCGACACCGGTCAGACGCTTTCGCTCGGCCTCGAATATCGTCGTTGTGTTCATGCCGCCTTGGCTGTCGGCGTAGCGCGGTTGTCGATTACCACGCGTTCGCAAGTATGGGCATATCCCATGCCGCGTTTCACGGCTGGATAAAAGCGCGCCGTCGCAATGGTGAACGCCAATTCGATCAACCCGCGTTCGCCCCATTTGGCGCGGATCTCCTCACGCAGGTCGTCCGCGATCGCACCCGTCGCGATCGCCTCGCCGTACCTGAACCCTAACGCGGCGGTCGCCGGTGCTTGGTCGAGCCGCTTGGCCACGAGCGCCCGCAGCACATCGGCTGAAACGCCGTCCTGAAGCGCAAGATTGACGTGGATCTGCACGCAGGCGCCGCAATCCTCGACCATCGCCGCCGCCATGCCGGCCGCATGATACACGTCGGCCGGCGTGAATTTGCGATTGCCTCCCACGACTTGAATCATCGAATAGCGCCAGAGACGCGAAGGGAAAACATCGCGTAGATGATAGGCATATGGCGCTTCGACCCCAGTTCGCTTCTCCGTCAGCTTGATCAAATAAGTCATAAGGGCGCCAAACATATCTATCTCCTTCAGGCCTTTGCCCGTCTTTGCACAACAGAAATCGCAACCGCCAGCACGGCAGGCAGATGCACGGCAACGATCTCGTTCAACAGCACGTCTTGGTGATGCCCAAGGATTGTCTCGCTCATGTGAAGAGCCGAGTGTCCCCCGATAAACACGGCGGCGAGCGCGCTTGCCCGCCATCCAGCGCCGAGTTCGCTCCACGCCAACGCGACACCCGCCGTGATGAAAGCAATGCCTATATCGCGCACGAAATGAAGGTTAAGAGGGCCGGTGTCCGGCACGCCCGGCACGGCTCCGTACCAAGCGGGCGGGTCTATGAACATAAAAACGCCATTGCCTGCCATCGCCGCTGCCAACACGTATGTCAATATTTTCATGGGCATTTCCCGCTCCTCACTGGGTAAGACGTACCAGACTGGGTGAATGTGACAGATCGCGAATCTTGACAAGCGCCGGACTCTTCGGGCACTGGTCCGCTGATGTGTGGCCCTTACAGAACCGGGGCGGAGGCGGCAGTGCATGACAACCTATCTCGACTTCGAGAAACCGGTCGCCGATATCGAAGGCAAGATCGAAGAGCTGCGCCGTGTGGCGGCGCAGGGGGAGGCCGTTTCTATCGAAGACGAAGTTTCCAAACTCGAGGACAAAGCCGGTCATTTGTTGCGCGATTTGTATACGAGGCTGACGCCGTGGCAAAAAACGCAGGTCGCACGGCACCCGGAACGCCCGCATTTCCTGGACTATGTCCACGCGCTGATTCAAGATTTCACGCCGCTCGCTGGAGATCGTTCGTTTGCCGACGACAAGGCAATTCTGGGTGGCTTGGGATCATTTCGCGGACGCTCGGTCATGGTCATTGGTCATGAGAAAGGTAACGATACAAAGTCGCGGTTGCACCACAATTTCGGCATGGCGATGCCAGACGGGTACCGCAAAGCGGTGCGCTTGATGACAATGGCCGAGCGCTTCAATCTTCCCGTGATCACGTTGGTGGACACTTCTGGCGCTTATCCGGGCCTGAGCGCGGAAGAACGCGGACAGGGCGAGGCCATTGCGCGCGGAACGGAAAGGTGTCTGACGTTGGGCGTGCCGCTGGTTTCAGTCGTGATCGGTGAAGGGATGTCGGGCGGGGCGATCGCCATTGCGGTCGGCGACCGGGTGATCATGCTTGAGCATTCTATTTTTTCCGTCATTTCTCCCGAAGGGTGTTCTTCGATTTTGTGGAAGTCGTCGGCCAAAGCTCAGGAGGCGGCGGCAGCGATGAAGATTACCGCGCAGGATCTGTTTCAGCTGCGCGTTATCGATTCCATTATTCCCGAGCCCGTAGGCGGCGCGCACCGTGGCCGCGCCCAGGTGATGGAAGATACGGGCGATGCGATCGATTTGGCCCTGACCGAGCTTGAAGGCATGCCCGGCGACTTGCTGCGCAAGACGCGCTGGGACAAGTACCTGGCGATGGGGCGTGTGGGATTGGCTTAGCATTTGATCTCACGGAAAAAATCCCGGACGTCGTCTGTGAAGGCTTTCGGCTCCTCCATCGCCGCGAAGTGGCCGCCGGCTTTCATTTCGCGCCAGCGGACAATGTTGTAGCTGCGGCGGCCCCAGCTTTCGGGAGTGGGCGGTAGGACATCCAATGGGTAGTCAGAATAGGCGGTGGGGACTGTCACGCGTTCACCGGGTTTGAGGAGGGCGCTGCGTTCCGCTGGGCCGGCTTTGTAGAGCATGTTGGCCGAATTAATAGTGCCAGAGAACCAGTAGAGCGAGAGCTGCGTGCACATCGTGTGCATCGGAAAGCGTTGCTCCATACCTGTGTAGGGATGGTCCTTGCGCGTGTCGCCCAAGCGCCAGTATTTGTCGGCGAGCCAGCCTGCGAGGCCGACGGGCGAATCCATCAGTCCGAATGCCAAGGCCATTGGCTTTGTCGATTGAATCGAGCGATAGCCTTCCTCCTGCGCCCACCACGCTTTCATCTTCGGAATCCAGTCCGCTTCCTCTGCGGTGACCGGGGGTTGAGACTCGTGTTTCAAGTTTGGCCGCAGTGGCAGCATGGTGAGATGGATCGCGACAACGCTTTCTGGATGTTGAAGTGCCAGGCGCGAAGTGACGAAGCTGCCCCAGTCACCGGCTTGCGCTGCGTAGCGTTTGTATCCAAGCCCGTCGTGCATCAAGCGGTGCCAGAGCTCAGCAATTTTGGCGGGGCCGACCGGTGATTTGGGTTTGGAGGAAAAACCATAGCCGATGAGCGAGGGCACGATGATGTCCATGCCGTCTTCGGCATTGCCGCCGAAGCGTTCGGGATGAGCGAGCGGCTCGACAACGTCAAGAAATTCGCGATAGGTCGATGGCCAGCCGTGCGTAAGAATCAGGGGCAACGGCGCCCTGCCGGAACCGTTTTCGTGGATGAAGTGTATGGTGTGAGTTTCGTCGATGGTGGGCAGGTCGATCGTGAACTGCGGGAAGAGGTTTAATTCCATTTCTGCTTTGCGCCAATCAAACTCGTCGCGCCAATAGGAAATGAGGCGCTGCATGTAGGAAAGGTTTGTGCCCCAGTCCCAAGCTTCGTTGTCTGAGGGTTCGTTTGGCCAGCGCACGCGGGCGAGGCGGGATTTGAGATCGTCGAGTTCGGATTGAGCGACGGCAACTTGAAACGGCTTTTTTTCAGCTTGCATCGAGATCGCTTCCGAAGGCGCGTACGTCTTCGATGAAGTCCTGCGGGCGTTCCATGGCGGCGAAGTGGCCGCCGCGTTTGAATTCGGTCCAGCGTGAAACATTCATGTGGCGTTCGACCAAAGTGCGCGGTGGAAACGGGATGAGATCGGTGGGAAAGCGCGCGATGCCAACCGGTTTTTCGATTCTGGATTTGGGCGGCACGGGCGCCCCACGCGTGTCTTCGAAGAGTCCGCGGTAAAGCCATGTCGACGTGCCGAAGGTGCGTGTGACCAGATAGATCATCACATTGGTCAGCAACTGATCCTTTGTGTAGATGGACTCAAGTTTGCCATTGTCGAGATCGGACCAGCCTTTGAATTTTTCGATGATCCAGGCTGCGGTGCCGACTGGCGAGTCCATCAAGGCGTAGGACAGGGTCAGCGGCTTGGTCGACTGCTGGCGAAAATAGGCGCCTTCCAAGTTGAAGAGCATTTCGGCGTGTTTCTCGGCCTGCTTTTCTTCGGCGGATTCAGCGGTGACGCCAGGCGACCGCCAGCCGAACATATTGAGATGCGCGGCGCGGCAACCCTTGCCCTCATACGCCAACCAGCCCGAGACGACCGAGCCCCAGTCGCCGCCCTGAGCGATGTAGTTCGAGTAACCCAAATTCTTTGTCATCAGCTCATCGAAGTAGCCCGCCACGGTGCGCGGGCTTATGGGCTTGTCCGGTTTACCGGAGAACCCGTAACCGGGCAGCGAAGGGATGATCACGTCAAAGGCATCTTTGGCGCTGCCGGCATGTTTTTCGGGATAGGCGAGCGGCTCCATCACATTCATGAATTCGACGAACGACCCCGGCCAGCCATGCGTGATAATCAACGGTCGGCGCTTTGGCGCGTTCGAGCGCAAGTGAATGAAATGAATGTCGAGATCGCGCACCCGCGCCTTGAAATGCGGCAGGCGGTTCATCGCCTCCTGCTCGCGATACCAGTCGTAGCTGTGCAGCCAATACTCGACGAGTTCCTTCATCGTCGAAAGCTCGGTGCCATAGGCCCAGCCGCCGCCTTCCGGCGCGTCGGGCCATTCAAAGGCGCGCACGCGCTCCATGATCTTGCTGATCGTGGACTGGGATATCTCGATCTTGAACGCTTCGGGTGCCATCGGGCTCGCCCCCTGTTTGAAAAAGCGAGTGGAGCGCGGAACCCGGCCGGATGCAAGCGCCAGGTGCCAAACAATGCTGGTACCCGGCGTCACGGTATCTGAAAAATGCTGCAGCTATTTCCGCGGGCGTGTCTTGCAATCGATGCGCTCGCCGCGCCGCTGGCGTTCCAGGCAGCTCTTCTTCCAAGGCGGATCGCCGATATCTATGTCGTCCTTGGTTGTCAGTGCGCCGACCGCACCGCCGACGACGCCGCCTACTACCGCACCGGTGCCGACACTGCCGCCTGTCACGCCGCCGATGATGGCGCCTGTCGCAGCGCCTATGCCTGCGCCCGTCAATCCACGTTCAGTGGGCGTTGTACCGCACGCAGTAACGCCAAGGGCAGCAAGCATTGTTGCTGTCAAAAGACTTGTTCTAAGCATTTGTCACCTCAATTCACCCAGTCGTGAATGAAACGCACCGTCGATGTGAAGGTTCCTTGCGTCTTTGAGCTGCGCGCAAATTAGGCTAACCTTCGGGGTGTAGCTGCAAAAGGAACTCATCTGTGACAAGGGAAAACGGCATCAGCGTGAAACGCATCTCTGGCGCCTTGGGTGCGGAAATTTCCGGTGTGGACCTGTCGCGGAGCCTGGACAATCCGGTGCTGGCCGATGTGCGCCAGGCGCTGCTCGACCACTGCGTCATCTTCTTTCGCGATCAGGCTATGACCCCCGAGCAGCAACTGACATTCGCGCGGCGGTTTGGGGCGATCAGTATTCACCCCTATGGGCCATCGGTTCCAGGCCATCCGGAGGTGATGCGCGTGTTCAAGGAGAAAGACGACAAAGTGAATTTTGGCGGTGGCTGGCATTCCGACATGACATTTATGGAGAAGCCGCCGCTTGGTTCGATCCTTTATGCCCTGGAGGTGCCGCCGGTGGGCGGGGACACGATGTTTGCCAATCAGTACCTGGCCTTCGAGGCCCTTTCGCCAGGCCTGAAGCGCACGGTTGAGGCTCTGAACGCGGTGCATTCGGCCAATGCACAGTATGGTGTGGACGGCCTGAGCGAGGCCAACCGGCACAATGATCAGCGGAGCATGAAACCTGCCACATCGGAAGGTGCGAAGGCGGAAACCGTTCATCCGGTGGTGCGTACGCATCCCGAAACTGGCCGCAAGGCGCTTTATGTCAATGTCGGATTTACGCAGCGGTTTGAAGGATGGACGAAGGATGAAAGCCGGCCTTTGTTGCGCTGGCTCTATGAGCACTGTGCCAAGCCTGAGTTCACCTGCCGCTTTGTGTGGACGAAGGGTTCGGTGGCGTTCTGGGACAATCGCTGCACGCAGCATTATGCTCTCAATGACTATCACGGTCATCGCCGCGAGATGTATCGCGTGACGATGGAAGGGGATCGGCCGCGGTGAGCGCCGCTTAGTTTTAGTTCACTCAAATCACTCCATGACATTGTTTGAATTTCTTTCCCGAGCCGCAGGGGCAGGGGGCGTTGCGCTGGACTTTGCCCCAGGTTGCGGGATCGTTCGGGTTGACGGGAATTGGCCGTCCGCCTAAGCGCGGCGTATTGGTCAACGGTCTGCCCAATACCGGTTCGTCGTCGAATTCGTTTTCGCCGGTGTCGGGATTGATGTGGGTGGCGCGCATTTGCGGAAGCGCACTCTCGCCGAGGTCTGGTGGGGCCTCCATTTGCAACTGCACGTGCATGAGCTGACGGGTAATTTGCTGGCGGATGCGCGCGAGCAGACCCTCGAATAACAGGAAGGCCTCGGTCTTGTATTCGTTGAGCGGATCGCGCTGGCCATAGCCGCGCAAGCCGATGGTGTGGCGCAAATGATCCAGGGTTACAAGGTGCTCGCGCCATTCGTGATCGATGGTTTGCAGCAGGATGGCGCGTTCGATCTGACTGACGACGTCGGGCGGGGCTGCCTGCATGCGTTCATTGCTGCGCGAGTTGGCGGCTTTGGTGATGCGCTCGGTCAGTTCTTCTTCAGCGATGCCTTCTTCCTTGCCCCATTGGACGATGGGCAGGTTCATGCCGAAAAATTCTGTGATGTCAGTTTCGAGGTCGGCGGTTTTCCACTGTTCGGCATATGATTTTTCCGGGACATAGCGTTTGACGAGATCCTCGATCAATTGCTGGCGCATGCCCAGGATGGTCTCGTGGACGCTTTCGGCGCCGATGAACTCCAGGCGCTGTTCGAAAATCGTCTTGCGCTGGTCGTTCATGACGTTGTCGAACTTCAGCAGATTCTTGCGGATGTCGAAGTTGCGGGCTTCGACACGCTGCTGCGATTTGGCAACGGCGGCGTTGACCATGCCGTGCGAGATGGCTTCACCGTGCTTTAGCCCTAAACGCTGCAGCATGCCGTCGAGCTTGTCCTGGCCGAAGATGCGCATCAAATCGTCGTGCAGGCTGAGGTAGAATTTCGAATGGCCGGGATCGCCTTGGCGGCCGGAGCGGCCACGCAGCTGGTTGTCGATGCGCCGGCTTTCATGTCGCTCGGTTCCCAATACGTAGAGACCACCGGCGTCGAGCACTTTCTGTCTGGCTACCGCGATTTCGGCGCGAATGCGTTCGGCGATTTTTTTCTTTTCGCCTTCGTCTTCGATGCCAATGGTTTCGACTGCGATGCGCATGTCGGCGTTGCCGCCGAGCTGGATGTCGGTGCCGCGGCCGGCCATGTTTGTCGCGATCGTCACTGTTCCGGGGACGCCAGCTTGCGAGATGATCTGGGCCTCCATCTCATGGTAGCGGGCGTTCAGGACGTTGTGCTTGATCTTCTGTTTCTTGAGGATGGCGGCCAGGCTTTCGGACTTTTCAATCGATACGGTGCCGACGAGGACCGGTTGGCCGCGCTGGGCGCAGTCCTTGATGGTTTCGATGATGGCTTCGTTTTTTTCCTCGATGGTGCGGTAGATTTCGTCGTCGTCATCGACGCGGCCGACTTGAACATTGGTCGGGATCTCGATGACATCGAGATTATAGATTTCCATGAATTCGTTGGCTTCGGTCGAGGCGGTGCCCGTCATGCCGGCAAGTTTGCCGTAGAGTCTGAAGAAATTCTGGAAGGTGATCGATGCCAGGGTGACGTTTTCAGGCTGAATGGCGACACTTTCTTTGGCTTCGAGCGCTTGGTGCAGGCCTTCGGAATAGCGCCTGCCCTCCATCATGCGGCCGGTGAATTCGTCGATGATAACGACCTTGTTGTCCTTGACGATGTAGTCGCGGTCTTTCTGGAAGAGTTTGTGGGCGCGCAAGGCCTGGTTGACGTGATGGACGTAGGAGACGTTGGCGATGTCATAGAGGCCGCCTTCACCCATGATGCCATTTTTTGACAACCAGCTTTCGACGGCTTCGTTGCCTTCTTCGGTCAAGGTGACGGTGCGATGCTTTTCTTCTAGCTCAAAATGTTCGGCCATGAGCTCGGGCATGAAGGCGTCGATGATCTTGTAAAGATTTGAATGGTCTTCGGTGGGGCCGGAAATGATGAGAGGGGTGCGCGCTTCGTCGATCAAGATGGAGTCAACTTCGTCGACGATTGCAAAATTGTGGCCGCGCTGAACCATTTGCGCTGTGGTGTATTTCATGTTGTCGCGCAGATAGTCGAAGCCGTACTCGTTGTTGGTGCCGTAGGTGACGTCGGCGGCGTATTGTTCGCGGCGCTGGGTGTCGTTCAGGCCATGGACGATGCAGCCGACCTTCAACCCCAGGAAGCGGTAGACCTGGCCCATCCACTCAGCGTCACGTTTGGCGAGATAATCGTTGACGGTAACGACGTGGACGCCCTTGTTGGAAAGGGCGTTGAGGTAGACGGGCAGGGTTGCGACCAGCGTTTTGCCTTCGCCGGTTTTCATTTCGGCGATGCACCCCGCGTTCAGGACCATGCCGCCGATGAGCTGGACGTCGAAATGGCGTTGGCCGAGCGAGCGTTTGGCTGCTTCGCGAACTGTGGCGAAGGCCTCATACATCAGATCGTCAAGCTTGCGGCCACGGGCCACCTGTTCGCGGAAGTCGATGGTGCGCTGGCGCAGCTCGTCGTCGGTCAGTCTGGCGATGGCCGGTTCGAGCGCGTTGATACGCGGAACTTTGGCGTAATAGGGCTTGAGGATGCGGTCGTTGCTGGAGCCGAAAATTTTCTTGGCCAGCGTAGTCATGCCGAACATTCGGGGTGGTCCTTGAGTGCAGGTGATTTATGGTCGAGGCGCTTCGCCCGCCCCGTTAAGGGCGGTTCGCCTCCGAGTCTTGCCGAAACGGCCATGTTTTGCGCGAAACCGTGAGGGACAGATAGGGGCGCAGGTCCCCCCTGTCAACGCGGCGGGGCAACATGCCGGGCATGGTGTGGCATTGGCGGAAAACGGTAGCCGGAGGGTACATCTCTCGTTTTTGCGTGCACATGTGCACATCAAGGTTTTCTGCCATTTTTTGTTCTGGGTTTTTGCGCATAATTCTCGGAATTCTGCGGTTTTCTGTTAGTGTGCACGACACGTGCACGGTCAGACTGAAGAGTCTGAGGTGAAGTGCCCGTTTTCGTGCACTCACTTGGTGTCATCTGCGAATATGAATCGGCCGGATCCACAAGCGCCCCGTCAGCGTATGGGAATGCCTAGTCCAAGTTCATCAAAAGTCTCCACTTGAAATGTAACAAATACTTATAACGCAATTGTTAAACAAATCAAGAACTGTTGTGTCGCAACGGCGAAATCTGAGCTGCATGTGATACAGAAACAAGCCAACAAACGCATTGCCAAAAATAGTCTAATGATATACAATTATCTCCAGTAGATCATGGAGACACCAATGCACATCGCCAAGTGGGGCAATAGCCTCGCGGTACGCCTGCCCAAAGCTGTGGTCGAGGCGCTGGGCCTGAAGGAAGGCGACGAAATCGAAATTCAGGTTTTGGGCGCCCGCTTGCTTGAAGTTGGCAAGCAACCTGCGCCGAAGACTTTGCTGGCGCGGCTCCGGCGCTTGCGCAGCCGCTTGCCTGAGGGCTTCAAGTTTGACCGGCTTGAAGCGAATGAGCGTTGAGCGAGCCTTCATTGACACCAACGTGATCGTCTACTTGTTGTCGGGCGATCGCGCCAAGGCGGACCGCGCCGAAGCAGTGGTCGCCGGCGGCGGCGTCGTCAGCGTGCAGGTGCTGAACGAATTCGTTTCTGTCGCCCGGCGAAAATTGGCGCTTGGTTGGCCGGAGGTCCGCGAGGTTCTGCGTGCGGTGCGCGCCAACTGCACTGTCGCAGCGCTGACGGCCGAAATTCACGACCGGGCGCTGGCGGTCGCGGAAACGACCGGCATCCATATCTACGACGCAGCCATAGTCGCTGCCGCCGGCGCCAACGGCTGCACACTCCTCTACACCGAAGACTTGACCCACGGTCAACGGATCGGTGGCGTGCGCGTCGCCAACCCCTTCAAACCGGCGTGAGCCGTGGGATGGGGCGTGGCAATGAGCTGATTGCCCTGGGAGCGCGGGCGTCCGAGGCTGTGAATCAATTCCTTTTTCGTTGCGCCGAACATCTGCGCTCGCGGATTTCGAGCCATTTTTTCACTGCCGGTTTTCATCGGCTCGGGCAGGTGTGCCTCGATGGCCCCACACAGGGCGGCCCTTCAGATGGCCGCGGACTGAAGCTGCGCGGCCTTCGCGACCAGGAAGCGCCTCTGCATGAAGTTGTAAGCCAAGACGTACCAGAGGCCGACGGCTTGGACTTTTTTTATCCCGCGCACCACCAGCCGGGTGAGCCCCCGGTTGCGCATATCGGCGCGAGGCCGCTCGGTCGCAAAGCGCTTTCGGTAGAACGTCATGCCCGCCTCGCTCGCCATGCGCTCGCGCCAAGCGATGACGCCGGGGCCGTCGCCGCGCTTGGGTGCAGGATCACCCGGTTTGCCCTTCGAGCCGGGGAGCGGACAGAAGACCTCAATGCCACCGGACTCACTGCCGTGGAGGTGCTTGATGTCGTTTTTGCTGTCCGTAGCCGCCGTCGGCCAAAACCCGCTCCGGCCGCACGCCGTAACGCCGTTCGATGTCCTCGACCGCCGGCGTGAGCTGCCCGCGATCGGAGGCACGGTTCGTGGCCTCAAGACCCACGATGATGCCGCTCGTGGGATCGGTCCTCATTTGGAAGCTGTACCCGGGCCTGAAGCCGCCGTCCGTCTTCATGATGCGCGCATGTGAGTCCGTCGTCGAGGCGCGTGGCTCCTTGCGTTTGCTTTCCTTGCGACGCTGCCCCTGCGCTTCTTTGGCGCGCTCGGCTTCAACACTTTCCAGCGCCGCCTTGGCATCGGCGATCGCCGCGGCTTGTTCCGCCGCCGCTCGCATGCGCCGCGCCTGCAAGCGCTTCGAAGACGCGCCCGGATCGGCGTCGATCTCTGCGCGCAAAGCCGCCACCTTGGCCTGCGCAGCTGCGTGCAGTTCCGGCAGACTCGTATCCCGGCGGAACGAACCTGAGCCCGCGCTCGCGCGAACGCGCACGCTGTCCACCGCCAGGCAATCCAGAGCCACCAAGCCCTGCGCCACCAACGCCGCCACACTTCTCGACAACAGATCGTCCAGGAAGTCGCCCGCCTCGACGCGGAAATCGGCAAGGTCGTGATAATTCACCGGCACCCCGCCGCAAAGCCAGCGATAGGCCGTGTGCATCCGGCACAGCCGGTCCACTTCGCGTGCCGAGCCAACCCCGTCGAGTGTCGCGTAAAGCCAAAGTGCCAGATAAAGACGACGGTCCGGCGTCGGCCGGCCGGGGCCGCCCTCGCGGGCCTTGATCCCCCGCTCCAGCGGCGAAACGTCGAGTGCTTCGACAAACGCCCAAACGATCCGCGCCATGTGGTCTTCGGGCAGCTGGCTCTCCAGAGCAACCACATCCAACAAAACCTGACGCCGATCCGGACGCTGTACCCGCGGTTGCTCGCTCATTCGTGCCCTCTCCTCAGATTCGATGGGACAACAGAATCACAATCGCGATATGATGGGAATCCAAAATCGGAGGGATTTCTTCACACGCTCTCCCGCCCGCACTTTTGAAGTATCCACGTTCACCGGCGCAGGTAGGGCGGGCAGGAGAGCGTGTGAAGAAATTGGTATTTCGACGATTTTGCTGTGCGAGGGTGCAGCTAACCGATTGAATAGATTCAGGTCAAAGTCGATGAATTTCTGCAACTCTGAATTTCTTCACAGCCTCGGATGCCCGCGCTCCCAGGAAGGTTCTAATTCTTCTCTGCCACCACCATGTAGTTCACGTCGGTGTCCGCCGAAAGCATCCACCCTCCCGTCAGCGGGTTGAACATGACGCCGGTTTCGTTGCGGCCGTTGAGGCCTGAGCGGGCGAGGGCGGTGTCGAGTTCTGTCGGTTTGATAAATTTGTTCCAGTCGTGGGTGCCGCGGGGCAGCCAGCCCAATATGTATTCGGCACCGACGATGGCCAGCGCGAAGGCTTTGGCGGTGCGGTTGATGGTGGCAACGAACATCAAGCCACCGGGTTTGAGCATCGCGGCGCAGCTCTTCAGGAACAAATTCAGGTCGGCGACGTGTTCGATGACTTCCATGTTGAGGATGACATCGAAGCGCTCATCTTGGGCGGCCAGATCTTCGGCGGTGGTGGCGCGATAATCGATGGTCAGGTCGTTCTCGGCGGCATGGGTGCTTGCCGTCATGATGTTTTTTTCGGAGGCGTCGGCTCCCAGGACTGCAAAGCCCAGGCGCGCCATGGGTTCACTGAGCAGGCCGCCGCCGCAGCCGATGTCGAGCAGGCGCAAGCCCGTGAATGGCGTCAGGCCTTTGGGGTCGCGTTTGAAGTGAGCGATGGTCTGATCGCGAATAAATTGTAGGCGAACTGGGTTAAATTTGTGCAGAACGCCGAATTTGCCGTGCGGATTCCACCACTCCGCTGCCAGGGCGGAGAATCGGGCTATCTCGGCCGCGTCAATTGTGGATGAAGGCGATGTGACGGCTGACACGGTTGTGAAGTCCTGCTTGCTGCGTGACAATGTCCCGAAGGCTAACTATACCCCAGCCACCTGCAGTCAACCCCTTGATCAAACGGACGTAACGCCGCGCCACGCCATGCCCAGACTTGTCATGAAGTTCGGTGGGACGTCTGTGGCGGACCTCGAGCGTATCCGAAATGTCGCTCTGAAGGTTCAACGCGAGGTCGAGCGGGGCTACGAGGTGGCCGTGGTGCTGTCGGCGATGGCCGGGGAAACCAACAAGCTGGTGTCTTTGGCACGCGAGCTGT
This sequence comes from Alphaproteobacteria bacterium, assembly GCA_034440175.1. Taxonomy (GTDB): domain Bacteria; phylum Pseudomonadota; class Alphaproteobacteria; order Micropepsales; family Micropepsaceae; genus SZUA-430. The sequence continues at coordinate 8,614 of JAWXBO010000079.1, read as the reverse complement.
CGCCGCTGCACGACGCACGGGAGTATGACACGGTTGTTTCTGCCGGCGAGCAGGTGACGGTGGGGCTGCTTGCGATTGCGCTGCAGCATCTGGGGATTCAGGCGCGCTCGTGGCTGGGGTGGCAATTGCCCATTCATACGAGCGGGATGCATGGCGCGGCCGCCATCACCGGCATTGATGTCAAAATTATTGAGGAGCGGCTGGCGCTGGGCCAGGTTGCTGTGGTGGCGGGCTTTCAGGGGCTGGGTCCGGACAACCGGATTACAACTTTGGGGCGCGGCGGGTCGGATACGAGTGCTGTGGCGCTGGCCGGGGCGCTCAAGGCTGAGCGCTGCGATATTTATACCGACGTGGACGGGGTTTACACGACCGATCCGCGAATCACGCCCAGGGCCCGAAAGCTGGACAAGATTTCATACGAAGAAATGCTCGAGATGGCGTCACTGGGGGCTAAAGTCCTGCAGACCCGTTCGGTAGAGCTGGCAATGATACACCGCGTGCGGGTGCAGGTGCTTTCAAGCTTTGAGGACCTGCCCGGTACGCTGGTGTGCGACGAGGACGAGATCGTGGAACAACAACTGGTCAGCGGCATTGCCTATAGCCGTGATGAAGCAAAAATCACCCTGGTGAAGGTGCCGGACCAGCCGGGGGTGGCTGCGGCCATATTTGGCCCGCTGGCGGATGGCGGCATCAATGTCGATATGATCGTGCAAAATACGTCGGAAGACGGAAAATTCACCGACATGACGTTCACGGTGGGACGGGCTGAATTTGAGCGGGCGATCCACATCATCGAGCGCAATCATTCGACGATCGGCAATCAAAAGCTCTTGACGGACAAAGGTGTCGCCAAGGTCTCGGTCATTGGTGTGGGGATGCGCGCCCATGCAGGCGTTGCGCAGACGATGTTCAAGACGCTGGCCGAAAAGGGCATCAATATCCAAGTCATTTCGACGTCGGAGATCAAGATCAGCGTTTTGATCGCGGCTGAGTTCACCGACACGGCGGTGCGTGCTTTGCATACAGCTTACGGTTTGGACAAGTAGCCCCCGATGCCGACAGCCGGTCCTCGCCTGCTATTGAAGAGAATGCGCGAGATCATGGAGCAGCGCATCACTTCACAGTCGCGTCTGGATAAAATCGTGCACCTGATCGCTGCGAATATGGTGGCGGAAGTCTGTTCGATCTATCTGACGAAGGCCGGTGGCTGGCTTGAGTTGTTCGCGACAGAGGGCTTGAACAAGGCGGCGGTGCACGCGACCCGCCTGAAAATGGGCGAGGGTATCGTCGGCGATGTCGCTTTGAACGGGCGCCCGCTCAATCTGTCAGACGCGCCTGCGCATCCCAGCTTTTCGTACCGTGCCGAAACGGGGGAAGATCCGTATCAATCCATGTTGGGTGTGCCGATCACGCGCGGCGGGCGTACGCTTGGTGTGGTGGCCGTGCAGAACCGCACGCATCGCCATTACGGGGACGAAGAAGTCGAGGCGCTGCAAACGGTCGCCATGATTTTGGCCGAGATGGTGGTGTCGGGTTCGCTGGGCGATCTGGGTGAGATCGATGCGGGTCCGCGCCGTGACCGGCCGTGGCGGGGGAGCGGTGCTTCTTTTTGCGAAGGCATCGCCATGGGGCGGGCCGTGCTGCACGAGCCGCGCGTCAAGATCGAGAAGCTGATCGCCGATGACCCGGCGAGTGAACGGCTACGGCTGGATCAGGCGATTGTCGATTTGCGCAACTCGCTCGACGCGCTGCTGGCGGCGGAAGACCATGTGATTACCGGTGAAACGCGCGATGTGCTTGAGACATATCGCATGTTTGCAGATGATCGCGGCTGGCTGCTCAAGCTGCGGGAGGCTGTGTTTACGGGCCTTACCGCCGAAGCGGCGGTCGAGCGGGTTCAAAATGACATGCGCGCCAGAATGGCCCGCCAGACGGATTCGCACATGCTTGACCGCATGCACGACCTCGACGATCTGGCGAACCGGATGCTGCGGCACCTGACGGGCAAGGCTGATACGTCTGCGCATGAGTTGCTTCCGGCCGACACGATCCTGTTCGCGCGGACGATGGGGCCTGCGGAACTGCTTGATTATGACCGCACCAAGCTGCGCGGGCTGGTGCTTGAGGAGGGTTCGCCGACGAGCCACGTGGCCATTGTTGCCCGCGCGCTCGACATTCCGCTGATCGGCCGCATCGAAGGCGTTATCGACCAGGTTGAGCCGGGCGATTGGGTGATTGCAGATGGTGACAGCGCCGATGTGCATATCAGGCCCGCGCACGACGTCCGGGAGGCCTATCGCCATAAGCTGGCCTTGCGCGCGCAACGGCAAGCAGCCTTTGCCGCACAACGGGCACAGCCGGCCGTGACCATGGACGGCGAGCGCATCAAGCTTATGATGAATGCCGGCTTAATCGCCGATCTGCCGCATCTGGAGGAGAGCGGGGCTGAAGGGATTGGACTGTTCCGGACCGAACTGCAGTTCATGATCTCCAGTGAAATGCCACGGCTGCAGCACCTGGTCGATTTGTACAGCGCGGTGCTCGACAATGCGGCCGGACGTCCGGTGGTCTTTCGCACGCTCGACCTGGGCGGGGACAAGGTTCTGCCTTATGTGCGGCCGGTTGCTGAAGAAAACCCGGCGATGGGCTGGCGGGCCATCAGGGTCACGCTCGACCGGCCCGCTTTGCTGCGCTACCAGATTCGAGCCCTGCTGAAGGCTGCCAAAGGCAGGGATCTTGACCTGATGTTTCCCATGATTGCCGAAGTTGCCGAGTTCGGTACCGCCAAGGCGTTGGTCCAACGTGAGCTGGAGCGCCTCGCGAAAACCACGGACCAGCCGCCGCGTAAAATCCGGGTCGGGACGATGCTGGAGGTGCCGGCCCTGGCTTTCCAGCTTCCGGCGCTGCTTTCGATGACCGATTTTATTTCTGTCGGCTCGAATGATTTGGCCCAGTTTTTGTTTGCCAGTGACCGCGGCAACCCGCGGCTTGGCAACCGCTATGATGTTTTGAGTGCGCCTATGCTTAATTTCTTGAAACTCATCGTCGATGGTGCCCGCTCACGCGGTGTCCCCATGACCATCTGTGGCGAGATGGCGGGCCGGCCTTTGGAGGCGATGGCGCTGATCGGGTTGGGCTTCCGGTCGCTCTCGATGGCCCCGGCATCCATTGGCCCGGTGAAGCAAATGGTGCTCAGTCTCAATCTTGGACGCCTTACGACATTCATGTCCGAACTGTACGGCCGCTCGGACCACTCGCTTCGAGAGCATTTGAAGCAATTTGCAATCAATGAGAGTGTGCAGGTCTGAGGCAAGAGAAAACTCACCAAACTTATTTTGTTGCCTGTGTCTGTTTTGCATTATTTAACTGGAAAGAGTGTAGTGTTTTCCGAGATGAACCGGCGCAAGGTGACCGCTCGCGTCCGTCGGACTTAGGCAAAAAAAACGAGTTTGAGAGTACTGACCGATGAGCATCGTTGTGAAAATGCCATCGCCTTGTGAGCCACGCGAGCGCCGCCTTCATTTGCGCGAAGTGTGTGAGGATGCTTGCACGGAAAGTGTTGGCACGGTTTTGCGTGATCGCCGTGTTGAGCGCGGCCTGGATGAGCGCGCGATTGCCGCGAAGCTCAAAATGCGCGTCGATCAACTCAAGGCCATTGAGGCTGACGACTTTGAGCGCCTGCCTGGACGGACATATGCGGTTGGCTTCATTCGCTCGTATGCAAAGTGTCTGGGGTTGGACCCAGAGGCCTTGGTTGAGCAGTACAAGCTGCAAACGGCGGCAACTGACCTTAATCAGCCGGTCGAGCTGATCTTTCCAGAGGTCACTGTTGAATACCGCAGACCGAACGCAAGCTTGCTGATCGTGGCCCTCGTGGTTGCCGTGGTGATCTATGGCATCGCGCAAATCACAATGCCATCGCGCCCTACCGCTGTAACGGTCGCAAGTGCTGCGGACTCAGTGATCGTTGTTGATGCGGTGCCCGCGCTTAAGCCTGTCGAAGCTGCAGCCGTCGCGCCAGCTGAAGTTGGGGTGGTGAATTTGAATGTGCCCGAACCTGATGCGGCTCAGGCGAGCGACGCGGCGCCATTGTTCACGACTCTGGTTCACGATTTCCCGGTGCCGCTGGACGGCGAACGGATTGTGATTGCCGCAGCGGCGCAAGTTGGCGAATCACCCGTGGCGGCGTCATCGCGAATCACTTTGAGGGCGCTCGAGGCGACTTACGTGCAAATCAAAGACCCGGGGTTGCGCAAACGGCATGCGATTTTGCTTGCTCGTGTCTTAAACCCGGGCGAATCATTTCAGGCGCCTGATCGTGCCGGTTTGGTGCTGCTGACTGGAAATGCTGGCGGAATCCAAGTCGAAGTTGATGGCCGCAGCGCCGGTGTGCTGGGCAAAAGCGGGCAAGTGATCAAGCGTCTGGCTCTTGAACCTGCGTATTTTCTGTCACGCATCGACAGTTCCCGATAATTCAAGCGTTCAGCGCTTGACCCTGTCCTCCCACGCGAACACGCTCCGTAACAAGCAGTGATTCGAATGTTTGTGCATTTGAATCGTTAATTGTTCATTTCGAGTGAGGGGCCTATGACCAACATTGCAGTTGCGGAAACGAATCCAGTGACACGTCCACGCGTCGGGCGTCCGCGCAGTGTGGAGTCACGGCGCGCCATTATTCAGTCGGCGATGACCATTTTGCAGACCGATGGATACGCTGCGTTGAATATTGAAGCGATCGCGGCGAAAGCCGGTGTATCGAAGCAGACGATTTACCGGTGGTGGAATTCTGCGGCCTTTATCGTTCTGGAGGCTCTGCTGGCGGACATGCCGGCGCAAGAAAGTGTGGCGCCGGATACGGGTTCGCTCAAAAGCGACTTGCTGGAACTCGTGCGCCCTACTGTTCGGGCGTTGGCGCAGACCCGTGGTCCGGTGTTTAAAGCCTTGATCGCCGAAGCGCAGGCGGATGCGCGCTTTGCCGAGGCGTTCCGGACTTCGCTGATGGCAGCCCATCGCGAAATGGTGCGCGCGGTCGTCGGCCGGGCCAAGTTGCGCGGCGACGTTGTGTTCGATGTCGATGAAGAACTGGCCGCCGATATGATCTTCGGGCCAATTTTGTTCCGGCTGCTCAATGGGCATGCGCCTTTGGACGAAACATTTGCCTTTGGCCTGGTTGACACGACGGTTGCTGCCATGCGCTTCGTCGAAACCGGCATGCGCCGCGCGGCTGAGGCTGCTGAATAGGTTTCAGCCTCTGGTGGTTTCACTGGGCGATTGCTATTAGACCTTACATAAACGGCACAGTCAGGCTGGTGCCGTTTTTTTGTATGGGGCGCAAGATGACGAAAAACGAACTGCGGCAGCGCGGCGCGGCAATCCTTATTATCGGCGATGAAATCCTCTCTGGCCGGACGCAGGACATCAACACGGCCACTATCGCCAAATGGCTGGGGCTCCTGGGAATTGCGGTGCGCGAAGTGCGCGTGGTTCCCGACCTGCAAAGCGAAATCGTGGCGGCGGTGCGCCTGTTGAGCGCGCGCTTTGACTATGTGTTTACAACGGGCGGCATTGGGCCGACGCATGATGACATCACGGCGGATTGCATGGCGGCGGCGTTTGAAACCGGCATCAGCTATCATCCCGCTGTCTTCGCGCAGTTAGCGGCGCGCTATGCCGCGATGAATATTGGGCCCTTCAACGAAGCACGCCAGCGCATGGCGCGCATTCCTTTTGGCGCCAGTTTGATCGCCAACTCCCTGTCTGGCGCGCCGGGGTTTCAATTGGGCAATGTTTTTGTGATGGCAGGAATTCCTGCTGTGATGCAAGCCATGCTTGATGATGTTCGCGGGCGCCTGGTGTCTGGGCGGCCACTGTTGTCGGTGACTGTCAGCGCCTATTTGGGCGAGGGCACGATTGCGGACGGGCTCGCCCGGTTGCAAACTCAATTTCCGGACGTGCCCATGGGAAGCTATCCTTTCGGCAAGGACGGCAAATTTGGTACCAGTCTGGTTGCCCGCGACAGCGATTTTGACCGCCTCGAACATGTTCGATCGGCGCTGGAAGGCGTGATCAGGGATGCCGGGGGTGAAGTTGTTGTAGTTTAGTGGCGACAAGTTCTCACTCGCGCGGCGGCGCGCTCTGTGGCAGGAAGCACATAATGCGGGCGTGGCGGAACTGGTAGACGCACCGGACTTAAGTCAACTTGAGTGCTCTTGGGGGAAACCCTGGATGTAGAACTGCTCAAAGTCGGGGAAACCTCGAAAGTGGCAATCCCGAGCCAAGCCCCATCTCGGGGAAGGTGTAGAGACTAGACGGGCAGCACCTAAAGCGGAAGCCAGGGTGAAGGGATAGTCCAGACCACAAATGCGTCGCAGCAACTTCTTGCGGCGGCGCAGCGGCGAAAGCCGTAGCTGGTAAGAAAATCCGTTGGGCCGCAAGGCCTGTGCCGGTTCGACTCCGGCCGCCCGCACCAGACAATTCCTTCCTGGGAGCGCCGGCGTCCCGCCGGCCCTTAAGCAGAGCCGGCAGGATGCCGGCGCTCCCAGGGAAGGCGCCTTCCCGGCAACGTCAGCATACTACGACACATGACAGTTACCGACGACAACAACCCTTGGCGCTCGCGCGGCTACCTCCCGCACTCGGAGGCTGGTGAGACCCCACAGATGTTAGGGTTCCGGCTAGCGGACAGCCTCCCATCAACGCTCTTCGCGCGATGGGAGGATGAACTGCAGCATCTACCGCATGATGCAGCATCCCTCGAAAGACGCAAGCGCATCGAAGCAGCACTCGACGCTGGGCACGGAGAGTCATGGCTCAAAGATGCGCGAATTTCCGATATCGTAGAGCGCGCGTTCCTCCACTTCGATGCCGAGCGTTACCGCCTCCATGCTTGGGTCATCATGCCAAATCATGTGCACGTTGTAGCAACGCCGCTTGCAAACTGGACCTTGGCGGACATCACTCACAGTTGGAAGTCCTTTACAGCGAAGAAGGCGAACACGATGGTGAACCGCTCAGGGCTATTTTGGGCGCGAGAGTATTTTGACCGCGTCATTCGCGATGAAGTGCACTTCGCCAATGCCGTTTCATACGTAGAGCGAAATTCTGTGAAGGCAGGTCTCTGCGGACGTCCCGAGGATTGGCGTTACTCGAGCGTATGGGAGGGCAGACGCTGAAGCTCTTCAAAGAGCCGGCAGGATGCCGGCGCTCCCAGGGAAGGCGCTCTTTGGGTTTGTTCACTATCTTCTGCGGAGATTATGCACGGATACATTGCTGTCCGGGTGGAAACCTAAATATCGGTGATTGACCCTGCCATGACGAAAATGGGGACAGTTTATCTCACGCCACTTTTGAGCGGCGGCCTCGCCCTACGACGGGGACGCGGCCCAGGCCGATTTTTTTGGCGAAGGCGGAGCGCAGGCGCGCGTAGGCTGGTGCCACCATGGGATAGTCGTGCGGCAGGTCCCATTTCTTGCGGTATTCTTCCGGTGACATGTTGTAGTGGGTGCGCAAATAGCGCTTGAGCATTCTGAGTTTTTTGCCGTCTTCAAGGCAGACGATGAATTCTTCGCCGACGGATTTCTTGATCGGGACTGCAGGCTTGCGTTCCATGTCGGCGACGGCACTGCCAGAAACGGCACTGCGTAGCGAGGTGTGGAACATCGCAACCAATCCCGGCAGCTCTATCATAGGAACCTGATTGCGGCTGACATAGGCCGAGACGAGATTGGCGGTCAGCTCTATGAGGTTGTCGGGCATCGCAATGACAGGGCGTTCGTCATTTTCGTCATCGATTTTCGATTTCCGCGCCATTGAATTGCCACTCCTCTGCTCTAGTCTTGGTTGTATTGCAGTGCGTCATGCTTATTCCAAAGGTTACGCCTCGTCTACTCTATCTGTGTGTATAACGTTGATTTAATGCTCGCACAGTTCGATTCAATGCAGCTTGCTTCATCAGGCCCTGAGTTCGTAGGGTTGAAAGGTGCTGGTTGGCGCATCGTCAATCTCAGTCCATAGTTGCTCTAACCGGAACCCAAGGAAGCATGTGCCCATGGCCGAAGCGACGCCGCAACGAGATCGAGTGAAGCCGTCCTGGTTGTTCGCCTATTCGCTGCCGGGGCTGCCGATTGCGGCCCTGGGACTACCGCTGGCGGTGCATCTGCCGACATTTTACGCGGTGGAAGTGGGCTTGGGCTGGACGCTGGCCGGTTTGATTTTTGGCGCGGCGCGGTTTTTTGATGTGTTTCTGGACCCGATCATGGGGGTCATGTCCGACCGGACGCGCACGCGCTGGGGGCGGCGGCGGGTCTGGATGGTGGCGTCGGTTCCGGTCATGGTGGTGGCGGCGTTTCTTGTTTTCATGCCGGTGCCGGGTGCCTCATGGCTTTCAGTCGTGGCGTCGATCGTTTTGCTTTTCGTCGGCTGGACGATGTTGACCATTACGCATCTGGCGTGGGGCGGTGAGTTGAGCGGCGACTATCACGAACGCTCGCGCATTACGGCTTCACGGGAGGCGGCGATCATTCTTGGCATGATTTTCGTGTTGCTGTTGCCAGCGCTGATTCAGGCGCAAGGCGGCGACAAGTTTTCCCAGATTGCCGCCATGGGCTGGTTTGTA
>JAWXBO010000078.1:0-5007 GCA_034440175.1 Alphaproteobacteria bacterium | reverse complement strand
CGGCAAATGACAGGTCGGCCGTAGTGGACGAGTCCATTACGGAGACGCTGATAGTCCCGGCTCATGGCGGGACTCCGGAGAAGCGCGTGCGCCTGCCGCGTGTGATCTTCACCGCATGATCGCGATGGATGCGCAGCCCAATTCACAGCTTTCCGCAGTTCTGGTGAATCTGCTTAGAGGGGTCGTGTATCGGGAGCAGACGCCGGAGTTGTGGCGCGATCTTCTGAATCTGCAGGGTCCGGCGCGCGACGCCTTGCGTCTGCTCGCCCTGGAGTTGGTTACGGACGACGCCGAAGGATATGCGTTTCTACGCCAGGTCGAGACGAATTCGGACGAGCAGGCCATGCCGCGCCTGATCGCCCGCCGGCCGCTCAGTTATCTGTTGAGCCTACTATTGGTCATGTTGCGCAAACGCCTTGCGCAACATGACGCTCAAGGCGGTGAAACGCGCCTGGTGCTCTCGCGCGAACAGATGTTCGAAATGTTGCGGACATTTTTGCCCACCAGTACTAACGATGCGAAGCTTGTCGACCAGTTCGAGCGCCACATCACAAAAGCCGAAGAAATCGGCTTCCTGCGTCGTCTGAAGGAGGACGAAGAAGTCTACGAGGTGCGTCGCATTCTGCGCGCCTTCGTCAACGCCGACTGGCTGGCGGAGCTCGAAAAAGTCTATCGGGATCATGCAGAACGCGTTGGCTGAGCGCTTACGGCCCGACTTCCGGCTGGCGCGTTTTGAAGTGCTCAATTGGGGCACTTTTAATGGACGCGTCTGGAAGATCGAGCCAAACTGCGAGAACGCGCTTCTTACCGGAGACATCGGTTCGGGCAAATCCACCCTGGTGGACGCAATAACCACCTTGTTGGTGCCGCCGCGAAAAATCGCTTACAACAAGGCGGCCGGTGCCGAGGCGAAGGAGCGCTCGCTGGCCTCCTACGTACGGGGCGAATTCCGTAGTGTTTCCAATGAACTGACCGGCGGCGCCCAAGCGCAAGCCTTGCGCGGAGAAAGCAGCTACAGCGTTATTCTGGGAGTATTCGAGGACAGCTCTCGTGGCCGCGTGGTTACCGGGGCTCAGGTGTTCTGGCTGCGGGAGGGGGAGCGCAATCCGTCGCGGCTCTATCTTGTCGCCGATAGCCCTCTGGCGATTACCGAACACTTCTCGGGATTCGGCGCCGATATCCAGAACCTGCGCAAGCGCCTGCGCGCCAACCGCCAGGTGACGCTGTTCGACAGTTTCGAGGAATACGGCGCGCGGCTGCGGCGCGAACTGGGCATTCCCCATGCCCAGGCGCTGGATTTGTTCTACCAGACGGTCTCGATGAAATCGGTGGGTAACCTCACGGACTTCGTGCGCCGCCATATGCTGGAAACCGACGACACCGGTGAGCGCATCGGCGCATTGGTCAGCAATTTCGAGAATTTGAACCACGCACACGATGCGATCGTCCGGGCCCGCGACCAGATCGAGCGCTTGGCGCCATTGGTCGCGGATGGCGATCGTCTCGAAGCATTGGATACGGAAATCGCGGCCTTGCGGCGCGCGCGTGACGCGTTAGCCGCTTGGTTCTCAGGACATCGCGCACGACTGCTTTCCCGGAGGATCGAAGATCTCGAGTTCGAAAAGCGAAAGCTCGAACAGCGGATTGAACAATACAGGACGCACCTGGCGGATCTGTCCCGCCAACGCGGCGATTTGCGGGCGGCGATCGAGCTGCAGGGCGGCGGACGCATCCGCGAGATCGACGCCGATATCGCGCGCCAACAGATCGAGCGCGGCCGCAAGCAGGCCGACGAACAGGATTACCGAAAGTTGTGTGTTGCGCTCGGACTGAAACCGGGCACCACACTGGAGACGTTTCTCGCGGCCACCAAGACTTCGGAGTCGCGCCGAATGGAGATCGAGGCGGACAAGCAGCTTCTGGACCGCCTCGCGATCGACAAAGCGGTGGAATTCAGGGAGATTGGCGGCCGCGACAAGGAATTGTCGAACGAAATTCAATCCCTGAAGGGCAGGACGAGCAACATTCCAGCGGACGGCATTCGCATCCGTGACGAGTTGGCCGAGGCATTGAACGTCGACCCCGTGGACCTGCCTTTTGCCGGCGAACTGCTGCGGGTGCGACCCGACGAAGCCGCGTGGGAAGGGGCTATCGAGCGCCTGCTGCGAGGTTTTGGCTTGAGCCTGCTGGTTCCCGAGGCACTGTATGCACAGGTGAGCCACTACGTGGATCGCACGCATCTGCGTGGCCGGATCGTGTATCTGCGCGTGCCGGAGCAGGCGCCACGATCCTCCGGGCGATCGACATCGCCGCAGTCGGTGGTAAGAAAGCTGGCCATAAAACCAGACACCGCCTCATACGCATTTCTGGAGCGCGAGTTGGCCGAGCATTTCGATTACGCCTGTTGCGAAAGCCTGGAGGAGTTCCGCCGCCTGCCACGCGCCATTACTCTCAACGGTCTGATCAAGGCAAACGAACGGCGGCATGAAAAAGACGACCGCAGCCGCATCGACGAACGCTCGCGCTACATTCTCGGCTGGGACAACCGTGAGAAGCTGAAGGCGTTTCTCACCGAGCAGAACGAGCTTCGCAAGCGAATGCTGGTTGTCACCGAAGAACGCGAGAAACTCAAGAAAAAAAGTGAGGTCTGCGAACAGCAGTTACGCGCCGCCGAACGGTTGCGGGATCTGAAGGACTATGCGCGCATCGACTGGCGCAGCACGGCGGCCGCTATCCAGAGACTCGAGGACGAGAAGCGTCAACTGGAGAACTCGAACGATCAGTTGCGCACTCTGCGCGAACAGATCGAGCGCGCGGACCAGAGCTGCGCGACCCTCGAATCCGATAAAGAGCAGGCAGACCGCGAGCTCGGCGGCAACGTCGGCCGGCTCGAACAGGCGCGGCGGGATCACGATTCAGCTCTCGAGGAGGAGGCCGCAGTTCCCAAGGCCGAGAGGAGTGAGGTGTTCCCTCTTCTGGAACAATGGTGTAAGCAGGTATTGGCCGAGCAGGCGCTGGAATTACGTCTGCTCGAGTCTCAACAGCGCCGGCTGCGCGAAGCTCTGCAGACGAGGATCGATTCGGACGACAAAACCGCCGGGCGCTTACGCGAAAAGATCGTCGAACACATGCAGTTGTACAAGGCATCGTATCCGGCCGAATCCGTGGAAATGGATGCCCGAACCGAGGCGTTGCCTGAGTATCGCAGGCGCTTGCAAGTATTGCGCGATGACGATCTTCCCCGTTTCGAGGCCCGTTTCAAGGAATTGCTCAACAAGGAAACCATCAATAGCATGGCCGCGTTCCAGGCGCACCTGCAGAAGCGCCGGCACGAGATCGAGGAGAAGATCCGCGTCATCAACGCTTCGCTCAGAAGCATCGAATACGATCGTAATCAGGGCACCTACATCGAGCTGATGACCCTGGCTTCCGCGGACGTGGAAGTACGCGATTTCCAGACCAGTCTGCGGGCCTGCATCAGCGGCGGCGACGATAGCGGGGCGTTTTATACCGAGCAGAAATTTCTCCAGGTCAAAGCGCTGGTCGAACGGCTTAAAGGCCGTGAGGGGCAGGCGGATCTGGATGAGCGATGGACGCTCAAGGTAACCGACGTGCGCAATTGGTTCGAGTTCGGCGCGGCCGAACGTTGGCGCGCGGACAATTCGGAGCGTGAGTTCTACCGTGATTCCTCCGGCAAATCCGGTGGCCAGAAAGAAAAGCTCGCCTATACCATTTTGGCGGCGGCGCTCGCCTATCAGTTTGGCCTGGACGAACCCGGCGCCCGCAAGAAACGGCGTTTTCGTTTCGTGGTCATAGACGAGGCCTTTGGCCGCGGATCGGATGAAAGTACGCGCTATGGCCTGGAATTGTTCAGAACACTCGATCTTCAACTCCTGATCGTGACGCCGCTGCAAAAAATCGCGGTGATCGAGGACTATATTGCCGCTGTCCACTTCGTGCATAACGAGGGTGGCGCCAATTCGATGGTGCAGAATCTGACCATAGAAGAGTACCGGGTGCGTCGGCAGGAGTTTCTGGCGGCTGCTTCCGCGTGATCTCGCCGGAACAAATCCGGGTCCGCGGGCAAAAGCTATGGGATAGCGGGCAAGCTTTGCGCGCGTGGCTCAATGACGAACCGCTTTTTCCCTATTCGATCCCGTTCCGCAAGCCTTCGGCGGTCGATTGGCTGAATCACTACGCCCAGATGCGTGTCATGGTCGAACAGTTAGCGGCGGCCAGCAAAGCCAGACTCGGCGCCGGCTATGGCGTAGTGTTCAGGGACGTCGCGCATCAGAAGCTCGGGCGCCTGCAGATTCCGGAGCGCATCATTTTCGAAACCGTGGAGGACCTCGCCGCGTGTATCGGAGAGACCAAGACGCTGGAACGCTTTCGAGGACTCGCGCAGAGGGTTCGTGCGCACGAGCCGCGCTTGCTGGACTGGTTGGCCGAGCAGCCGCTGTCCGCGATGAAGCATGAACGCGCCATACCACGCTTGTTTGCGGTGGCCGCGTATCTTCAGATCCATCCCAGGCCGATGCGTTACGCCCGCGAGCTCGGCATCTCCGGCGTGGACAGCAAGTTCATCGAACAGTACCAGGGCGTGTTGCGGGAATGGCTGGACCGTTTGCTGCCGCCCGAGGCCATCGATGCCTGCGTGAAGGGGTTCGCCGACCGCGGGTTCGAGAGGCGCTTCGGCCTGCGCTTCGAGGAACCGTCGATTCGCTTCCGATGGCTTGATCCTGAGCTGGCTCTAGCTGATGGCATGACGGATATGACGGTCCCGGTGTCGCAGTTCATCGCTTTCGCGCCATCCTGTTCGAGAGTATTCGTAACCGAAAACAAGATCAGCTTTTTGACCTTCCCGGAGTGCAGCGGAAGTTTGGTGGTGTTCGGCGGTGGCTACGCAATCGACAGATTGGGTAACGTGCCGTGGTTGTGTGGCAAGGCGCTGCACTATTGGGGCGATATCGACACGCATGGGTTTGCAATTCTGAGCCGGCTACGCGG
>JAWXBO010000077.1:0-55592 GCA_034440175.1 Alphaproteobacteria bacterium | reverse complement strand
TCAACGGCCAAGCGATCCGCGATTTGCACCAGGCGGAAGCGGGCTTCTGCGTCCCAACCTACTTCCTCTTTAATATGCGCTTGGACGGCCACCCGAGCCCGGCGACGGGCGAACCGCCCGGCCAACCCAGGATCGATCACACCCAACCGGTTCGTGGGTACAGATAGGAACTATCGCGCGCTCTTGCGCAAAAAATGATCCGCCACAACCTGCGCAATCGCCATCGTCACGCGTTTGCCAGTCGGGATATCGAGAAACTCGTTCGGCCCGTGCGCGTTTGAGTGCGGTCCCAGCACGCCGGTGACAACAAACTGCGTGTCAGGGAACTTCTCGCCCAGCATGCCCATGAACGGAATACTGCCGCCTTCGCCCATATAGACGGCAGGCTTGCCGAACGCCATTTCCGAGGCGCGCGCAACCGACGCCTCCAGCCACGGCGCCAAAACCGGCGCATTCCACCCGGTCGATCCGCGATCAAGCTTGACCTCGACCTGAGCATTGTAAGGCGCAGCTTTAGCGAGCGCCTTAGTCACAACTTCGACGGCCTTCGTTCCGTCGAGCGTTGGCGGCAAACGCAAACTGAGCTTCAAGGTCGTGAACGGCAGCAACACATTGCCCGCATCGGCAACGGACGTCAGCCCATCCGCACCAATCACCGAAAGCTGCGGCCGCCAAGTCCGGTTCAAGACCAGCTCGGTCAGATCGTCGCCCATAGGCAAAGTCCCGCCTGCTAGCGGTAATTTCGAATAAACCTCAGGTCCCAACACTTTCGCAGCCGCTCGCGCTTGTTCGATGCGCTGCGGCGGGACCTGCACATAAAGCTCGTCAAGCAGAACCCGCCCGGTTGCTTCGTCTTCGATTCGCGACAACAAATGGCGTGCAATCCTGAAGCTCGACGCCACCACCCCCGACGCATCGCCCGAATGGACACCCTCGGTCAACACCCGCACCGTCAACGTACCCATGGCCAGTCCGCGCAGCGACGTCGTCAACCACAGCTGATCGTAATTCCCGCAACCAGAATCCAGACAAATCACCAGCGACGGCTTGCCGATCCGTGCCGCCAGATGATCGATATAAAACGGCAAATCGTAACTGCCAGATTCCTCGCACGCTTCGATCAGAATGACGCACCGCGCATGGCTAACGCCCTGCTCCTTCAGCGCCAACAGCGCCGTGATCGCGCCGTACATCGCATAGCCGTCATCCGCTCCGCCACGCCCATAGAGCCGCTCGCCCTTCATCACCGGCGTCCACGGCCCAAACCCATCCCACCACCCCTGCATCTCGGGTTGCTTGTCGAGATGGCCGTAGAGCAGCACCGTATCTGCACCTTCACCGGGCACCTCGATGAAAATCACCGGCGTGCGCCCCGACAAACGCACGACGTCCAACGTCGCGCCCGCCAGCGCTGAAATCCTTTCGCGCGCCCACGCCTCCATCAGCTTGACTGCATCGTCCATGTACCCGTGCTCGACCCATTTCGGGTCATAGTACGGCGACTTGTTGGGGATGCGGATGTACTCGGTGATCGACGGTACGATCGCATCGTCCCAGCATGTGCCGATGAATTTCTTTAGGCGCTGAACATCAAACATTGTGCTGCCTCTGTCTTATGGTCTCGCCGCTTCGTCGTTCGCGCCGAATCTGTCCAGAACAACGCTCCACGCCAACACGAAGGCGCTCGTCAAAGTCATAAAACCAAAAAAGATGATGTGAAAGGCGTGGTATGCGAGGCTCTGCCAGGTCACCATGGACACGTCGACCGTCAGAATTTGTTTCCACGTAATGACCGAAAGCCCCACGACGAGCCTTGTTCGACCGAGAACGTAGAGGAACCCGCCCACCCCAAACGCACCTGTGCCTCGCGTCAACCCGTGCCATCGCATCGCAACAAAGACAATGAGGGCACAGGCGAGAACTGTGACCAAATACACTCCTTCCAGCGGCACCGTGGCCACGACAAGCATTACGAGCGCCGCGTCACGAACGGCAGAGTCGACGTCAACCCACCATCGACGGCATAGGCCTGCCCGTTGACATAGGACGCCTCGTCCGACGCGAGAAACAATGCCATTGAGGCGATCTCCTCCGGCTGGCCATAGCGCGCCATCGCATTGAGCTGCCCGATCCGGCCATCCGTACCGCGTGCCCGCGCACCATCAAAGATCGGCTTTGTCATGCCGGTTTCAATTAGCCCCGGACAAACCGCATTCACACGCACGCCGGTGCCATAGAATTCATTGGCCGCCGTTTGCACCAACGAGATTACCCCCGCTTTCGATGCCGAATAGGGTGTCGGCCCCGCATTTGCGCGAATCCCCGCGACCGATGCCGTACAAATGATCGAGCCCTTCTTCTGCGCGATCATATGCGGCGCCACATGTTTTATCGCCAAAAACGGCCCAATCAAATTCACGCGCAGAATTTCTTGCCATTGCTCAAGGCTTTGTTCGGTGATCGGTACATAGCCCCCCGAAATTCCGGCATTGGCATAAATGACGTCGATCCCGCCAAACTCCCGCAACGCACGCGCGACATAAGCGTGCACATCGAATTCCAGACCCGCATCCCCCGTCATACCCAACGCGCGGCCATTTGCTTTCGTGATGATCTCGACGGTTTCATGCACCGCTTCCGTCTTGTCGACGCAAAGCACTGCCGCACCCTCACGCGCGAACGCCTTGGCCGACGCCCGCCCGATACCTGATCCCGCGCCCGTCACAATTGCACGCTTGCCTTGAAGCCGGCTCATCATCAAATCTCCTTAGCGATATTCGTCGTTGATTGACTCCAGGATTTTCGCGCCCGGACAAAGTTCCTTCGCGCCGAGCCGGTTCAGCGGAACATCGACGGTGCGCAAAAACCCGTGCATGTCGCGTGGATTTGGATCGAGATAAAGCAATCCCGTCACCAACTCGCCCGCCTCGTGGTGCGTCTGCAAATGGTTCATAGCGGCAACCCGGTCCGTCGGATCGTAGCCGTCGTGGAGCTTGTGCAGACGGATGATCGACCCGTCGTGCTGTTCCACGTCTTGCGCCGTGCCCGGCGCATAGTCGACCGTAATCTCGGCCCGGCCTTCTATGAAGTCGATACTGTTGACCGCCTCGTTGTGTTCGCGCACGAAGTCGAAGCTCTTTGTCGAGCCCGGATGATTGTTGAACGCCACACACGGCGAAATCACATCGATGAAGGCAGGACCATTGTGCACGATCGCGGCCTTGATCAAAGGCACAAGTTGCCCCTTGTCGCCCGAAAACGAGCGCCCGACGAACGTCGCCCCCGCCATCAATGCCATGCCCACGAGGTCGATCGGCGCGTCATTGTTCGTGCCCCCTGCCTTCGATTTCGAGCCGCGATCAGCGGTGGCCGAGAACTGGCCCTTGGTCAATCCGTACACGCCGTTGTTCTCGGTGATGTAGACCATGTTCACGCCGCGCCGCACGCAATGCACGAACTGGCCGAGCCCGATCGAAGCCGAATCGCCGTCACCCGAAATGCCAAGATACATCAGATTGCGGTTAGCGAGATTGGCCCCCGTCAGCACCGACGGCATCCGCCCGTGCACGCTGTTGAAACCGTGGCTCTGCCCGAGCAGATAGTCCGGCGTCTTCGACGAGCAGCCGATCCCCGACAATTTTGCCACCCGGTGCGGCTCGATGTTGAGCTCGTGACAGGCCTGAATCAACGCTGCCGAAATCGAGTCGTGCCCGCACCCCGCGCACAAAGTTGAGATCGCACCTTCGTAATCGCGCCGCGTGAACCCCAGATCGTTTTTCTCAAGCGCCGGATGGCGGAACTTCGGCTTGACCAAATATGTCATGACACAACCCTCGTCCGCGTCGGTTTCCCAAATGCCTTAAGCCGCGCTTCGACTTCTGCCGTGATAAAGCGCGCCGTGATCGGCGTGCCGTCAAAGTGAAGAATGGAGATGAACCGCGCCGGATCGATCGCGCCCTCATTGACCAGCAACATGCGCATCTGCGCGTCGCGATTCTGCTCGATCACAAACACCTGCTCGTGCGCATTGACGAACTCGATCACATCGTCGGCGAACGGAAACGCGCGCAGGCGCATGGTGTCGATATGGATGCCTTGGGCCTCAAGCTTTGCCATCGCCTCGTCCATCGCAGCCGACGTCGAGCCGAAATAGATCGCCCCGTATCGCGCCGGTTGCGTCGCCTGGCGGACAATGGGCTTGGGAACCAATTTTTTTGCCGTATCGAATTTGCGCAACAACCGCTGCATGTTGTCGACGTAGTCGTGGCCTTCTTCCGAATACTTGGCATAGCGGTTGCGAGATGTCCCGCGCGTGAAATAGGCGCCCTTGTTCGGATGCGTCCCCGGCAGCGTACGGAAAGGAATCCCATCGCCGTCGACATCAAGATAGCGCCCGAACTCCTTGCCCGCTTCAAGCTCTTCGGCCGTCATCACCTTGCCGCGGTCATAGGCGCGCTTGTCGTCCCAGGCGAACGGCTTCGTCAGCCAGTCGTTCATCCCGATATCCAGATCGAGCAGTACGAATACCGGCGTCTGCAAACGCTCGGCCAGATCGAACGATTGCGCCGCGAATTCGAACGCCTCGCCCGGATCTTCCGGCAGAAGCAACACGTGCTTGGTGTCGCCGTGGCTGGCGTAAGCGCAAATCTTCAAGTCCGATTGCTGCGTCCGCGTCGGCATGCCGGTCGACGGCCCGCCGCGTTGAATGTCGAAGATGACCGCCGGAATCTCCGCGAAGTAAGCAAGGCCCAGGAATTCTTGCATCAGTGATATGCCCGGCCCCGACGTCGCCGTAAAAGCGCGCGCGCCGTTCCAGGCCGCGCCGATCACCGTCCCGATCGCCGAAAGCTCGTCTTCCGACTGCACAATGGCAAAGCGGTTTTTTTTGGTTTCCGGATCGATTCGCAATTTCTTGCAATGCGCCCCGAACGCCTCCGCCATCGAGGTCGACGGCGTTATCGGATACCACGCGGCAACCGTCGCCCCGCCGTAAACAGCGCCCAGCGCCGCCGCGTCGTTGCCGTCGATAAAGATGCGATTGCCGACCTTGTCCGACCGGCGGATCTTCAGGCCGCAAACATTTCTTAAATGCTCAAGCACGTAGGCGCGCCCGACGCCGAGCGCTTCCAAATTGGGTTTGATCAAGCGATCCTTGCCCGCATATTGCTCGCCGACCAGTTTCTCGAGCTCGCCGTGCTCCATGTCCAGCAGCGCGCCAAGTGCGCCGATGCAGATGACGTTCTTGAGCAATTGCCGGTCGCGCGGGTTGTCGTAACGGCTGTTGGCCATCTCCGTCAGCGGCACGCCGATCACATTGACGTCGTCGCGGAACTTCGACGGCGGCAGCGGTTTGGACGAATCGTGAAACAGATAGCCGCCCGGATCGATAGAGGCGACATCCTTGTCCCAGGTCTGCGGGTTCATCGGCACCATCAAATCGCAACCGCCGCGCCGTCCGATCCAACCTTGGCCCGAAACGCGCACCTCGTACCACGTCGGCAGGCCCTGGATGTTCGACGGGAATATGTTGCGCGTGGCGATCGGCACTCCCATGCGCAAGATCGAGCGCGCGAACATCGCGTTGGCGCTCGCCGAGCCCGAACCGTTGACATTTGCGAATTTGACGACGAAATCGTTCGTCGCCTCTATCGGTTTTGGCATGACTGGCCTGCCTGCGCTGTTTCGAAAAGTACTTTCTGCATGTCCCAAGCGCCAGTGGGGCAGCGCTCGGCGCAAAACCCGCAATGAAGGCAGAGATCTTCGTCCTTCACCATCACCCGGCCCGTCTTCAATCCATCGGCGACGTAAAGGTCTTGGCTCACGTTTTTCGCGGGCGCCGTCAGCCGCGTCCGCAGCTCTTTTTCTTCGCCATTCTGCGTGAACGTGATGCAGTCGAGCGGGCATATATCGACGCAAGCATCGCATTCGATGCAGAGCTTGGCCTCGAACACCGTCTGCACATCGCAGTTCAGGCATCGTTGCGCCTCCGCGAAACCAAGCTTGCGGTCAAAGCCAAGCTCGACCTCCGCCCGCACATCTTTCAGCGCCACTTCGTTGGGAAGGTGCGGAACCTTAAAACGCAGATCGTTGGAAATGTCGTTGTCGTACGACCACTCGTGAATGCCCATCTTTTGGCTCATCAGATTTACCAGCGGCGGCGGCCGGTCATTCACGTCGCGGCCTTGGCAAAACTGGTCGATTGAAATCGCCGCACCATGACCGTGAGCCACTGCCCAGATAATGTTCTTGGGCCCGAACGCCGCATCGCCGCCGAAGAACACCTTCGGGTTCGACGATTGATAGGTCACCTCGTCGACCAGCGGCATGCCCCATTTGTCGAATTCGATCCCGGCATCCCGTTCGACCCAGGGAAATGCATTTTCCTGACCCACCGCGACCAGCACATCGTCGCATTCCATCTTCACGTCGGGCTCACCCGAAGGCACCAGCGTTCGCTTGCCTTTCCCGTCAAGAACAGCCTTCGCCTTCTCGAACACCACCCCGGTCAAGCAGCCCTTGATGTGGGAAAACGATTTTGGAACCAGGAAGTTATGGATCGGTATGCCTTCCCGCATCGAGTCCTCTTTTTCCCACGGACTGGCTTTCATTTCTTCAAAGCCCGAACGAACCACAACTCTCACATCATCGCCACCCAAACGGCGCGAGGTCCGGCAACAGTCCATGGCGGTATTGCCCCCGCCTAGCACTATCACCCGCTTCCCGATCTTGGTCGTATGCCCGAACGAAACCGAAGCCAGCCAGTCAATTCCGATATGAATATTTGCCTTGGCTTCTTCGCGTCCTGGGATATCAAGATTGCGTCCCCGCGGCGCACCGCAACCGACAAAGATCGCGTCATACCCTTGAGCCAACACGGCGTTCATACTGTCAACGCGCTGACCGAGTTTCAATTCAGGCTGGAGATCGGTGATAAATCCAACCTCTTCGTCTAAAACCTGTTCAGGCAATCGGAACTTCGGGATCTGGGTGCGCATCATCCCGCCCGCGTGAGGGTCAGCGTCATAGATCACAACATGATAGCCAAGCGGCAACAAATCGCGCGCCACCGTCAGCGACGCGGGCCCGCCACCAATCAGCGCAATTCGTTTGCCATTTTTTACCGTGGCCGGTTGCGGCAGCCGGTCTCGTATTTCACCTTTGTTGTCGGCAGCCACCCGCTTCAAACGGCAAATCGCAACTGGTTCGGCTTCCACCCGTCCTCGCCGGCAGGCCGGCTCGCACGGCCGGTCACACGTTCGCCCCAAAATCCCGGGAAATACATTCGAGTTCCAATTGACCATGTAGGCATCCGCATAACGGCCGGCCGCGATCATCCGGATATATTCCGGCACCGGTGTGTGCGCCGGACAGGCCCACTGACAATCGACCACTTTGTGAAAATAATCGGGGTTGGAAATATCTGTAGAACTCATGCCCCCAAGTTTCGGTTTGGCCGGCGCGTTCATGGCGTCGATACTCATAGTCTGCGCAGTCTCCTCCACCGGACCGGCCAGGGGCGTTCTTGGTTAGCCCCCGCTGCGGTCGTGCGTGCCCACTATAAACCCCATGCAGCACACCGCCATAGTCCGTTCAGGGCAATATTCCCCCTTTTCGTGCACCGCCCGACCCGGTTACATCTTCAAACCATGACGAACCTTCAAACAGAAATGCACAAGCACCCACTCCGGCTAATGTCTGCGCGCCTTCGCCGGGTCTGTGAACCCAAATCGCTCGCCTTCAAAACCACCTCCGAACTGAAACCCTTCGAAGGATTGATCGGCCAGACCCGCGCCCTTGAGGCCCTGGACCTCGGCGCCCGCATCGACAAGCCGGGCTTCAACGTCTTTGTTTTGGGCGAACGCGGCACCGCCCGCCACGGCACCGTCCTCTCTTTGATCGACCAGTATGCCGCGAAAATGCCCGCCCCCGGAGATTGGGTTTACGTGGCCAATTTCGCGCAGGCCGACCGTCCGCGCGCCATCGCACTGCCACCCGGCCGGGCCCAAAAGTTCAAAGACGCGATGGACGAGGCCATCGACGAACTGCAGTCGCTCATCCCAACCATCTTCGAAAGCGACGAATACCAAGCGCGCCGCCGCACCGCCGTCGACAGCGTCAACCATGCCCAGGAGCAAGCCTTCGAGGCCCTGAGCGAAAAGGCCCGCACCGAGCACTTCGCCCTGCTGCGCACGCCCGTCGGATTCACCTTCGCTCCCATTGTACAGACGGGTGTCATGAAGCCAGAAGACTTCAATGCCCTGCCCGATGCCGAGCGCAAAGTGATAGCCGGCAAGCTCGAACCGTTGCAGAATGAACTTGCCGTTCTGCTCGAACGCCTTCCCGGCTGGGAACGCGAACGCCGCCAGAAAGTGACGGAACTCAACCGCGAATACGCCCACCTGTCTGTCATGGACGTGGTCAAAGACGTTTGCCGCGCCTTCGCCGATTTGCCTGACGTGCTTGCACACATCGAAGCGGTAACACAGGAACTGATCCGCCACGCCGGTTTGTTTCGCGTCTCCTCGATCGCCAAACGGGAAGAAGTTGTGCCCGACGTGGCGGTGGCCGATCTCACCACCGAGTCCGATCCGCGCCTGCGCCGCTTCCGGGTTAACCTGTTGGTCGGCAATGGCGCCAAAGCCACTGCCCCCGTTGTCGTCGAAGACAACCCGTCGATTGGCAATCTCGTCGGCCGCATCGAACAACAAGCGCAAATGGGCGCCTTGTTCACCGATTTCACGCTCATCCGCCCCGGCAGCCTGCATTTGGCCAACGGCGGATATTTGCTGATCGACGCACGCCGATTGCTGCTTGAGCCCTATGCGTGGGAGGTGCTGAAACGTTGCTTGCGCGCCCGCACCGTGACGATTGAATCGCCCATGGACCGCATGTCGATCATGAGCACGCAGTCCCTGAAGCCCGATCCCATCCCGCTCTCGACCAAGGTCATCTTGTTCGGCGACCGCCAACTCTATCATACGCTGTTCGAGGGCGACCCCGACTTTGCCGAATTGTTCAAAATCGCCGTCGACTTCGAGGACGCGGTCGATTGGAGCGATCAGTCCGTTGCCGACTACGCCCGGTTGATCGGCTCGATCGCGAAACGTGAAAACTTGCGCCCGCTCTCCGCCGAGGCCGTAGCCCACGTCATCGAAGAACTCGGGCGCGAAGCCGAGGACACGTCGAAACTGTCGCTGCGCATCGGAACCCTTGCCGACCGCTTGCGCGAAGCCGATTTCTGGGCCGCCGAATCCGGACACAAACTTATCGACGCCGCCGACATCGACCGCGCGATGGCCGCCTACGTGCGAAGGCACGAGCGCGTCAGCATCCGCTCGCGCGAAATGATCGAACGCAACATCATGTTGATCGACACCGCAGGCAGCAAGGTCGGCCAGATCAACGGCCTCAGCGTCATGTCGCTTGGCGGCTTCGCCTTCGGCAAGCCCAGCCGCATCACTGCGCGCGTGCGCATGGGCACCGGCCAGGTCAACGACATCGAGCGCGAAGTCGAACTCGGCGGCCCTTTGCATTCCAAAGGCGTGTTGATCCTCTCGTCCTTCCTCTCCAGCCGCTACGCCCTCGACCGCCCGCCGTCGCTGTCGGCCAGCATCGTCTTCGAACAATCCTACGGCGGCATCGACGGCGACAGCGCTTCGTCGGCCGAGCTCTATGCCTTGCTCTCGGCCCTCGCCGACGTGCCGATCCGCCAAAACTTTGCCGTCACCGGCTCCGTCAATCAGCGCGGCGAAGTCCAGGCCATCGGCGGCGTCAACGACAAGATCGAAGGCTTCTTCGAACTCTGCCGCACCCGCGGCCTCAACGGCACCCACGCCGTGATGATCCCCAGGGCCAACGAGCAACATCTCATGCTGCGCCGCGATGTCGTCGCCGCCGTCGAGGAAGGCAAGTTCCACATCTTCTCGGTCGCATCCATCGACGAAGGCATCGAGCTCCTCACCGGCATTCCGGCCGGCGAGCGCAACAAGAAAGGCGTCTACCCCGAGAGCACGATCAACCGGCTGGTCGAAGACAAATTGATCGCCTTCTCGAACGCCCGCCGCAAATTCGCACTCAACACCCACACGACGCCTTAGCTCTGTAACACCGACGCGTCGATGTCCTGAATGCGGGTCCGGCCGATCAACGCCATGCTGGTGCGTAACTCGCGCTTCATCGTCTCGAGCACGGCGGTCACACCGGCCTCGCCCTTCGCCGCGACGCCGTAAACCCACGCCCGTCCGATGAGGCAAGCTTTTGCACCCAGCGCCAGCGCCCGCGTCACGTCTTGCCCCGAACGAATCCCACCATCCATCAGCACAGTCGTTTTGGAACCTACTGCCTCGACGATCTTGGGCAACGCCATGATCGAGGATTGCGCCGCATCGAGTTGCCGCCCGCCATGGTTTGAAACCACGATCCCGTCCGCGCCCGTCGCCACCGCCTCGCGCGCGTCATCGGCTTCAAGCACGCCCTTGAGAATCAGCGGCCCCTTCCACAGGCCGCGCACCCATTCGAGATCTTTCCACGTCACGCTCGGATCGAGCGCCGTCGTCGTCCAGGCGAGCAGCGCGCCCAGCGAATTCGCACCCTTCACAACACCACTCAAATTCCCAAACGTCAGCGGACGCCCCTTGATGCCCACATCGTAGATCCATCGCGGATGCGCCGCGAAATTCGCCGCCAACCGCAACTTCGAAATCGTCGATAGGCTTCCGCCCATGCCATTGCGAATGTCACGATAGCGCGTACCCAGCACCGGCAGATCGACGGAGAACACCAACGCGCCGCAATTCGCAGCCTGTGCGCGCGCAATGATCTCGCGCACCACGCCGCGATCCTTCATCATATAAAGTTGAAACCAGAACGGCTTCGCGGTTGCGCGCCGCACTTCCTCGACCGGGCAAATCCCAACAGTTGAAAGCGTAAATGGAATGCCGGCCTTCTCGGCCGCGCGCGCCGCCTGCACCTCGGCGCGGCGCGCCATCATGCCGGCAAAGCCGACAGGCGCCAGGATCAAAGGCAGCGACAGGTTCTGACCGAAAATCGTCGTGGCGGTATCGAGCGCCGAAACATCGCGCAACACCTTCTGCCTCAACGCAAAGCGATGCAGATCCTGGCGATTGGCGTTCAGCGTCGCTTCTTCGAAAGCCCCGCCGTCGACATAATCGAACATCAAGCGCGGCAACCGCCGCCGCGCCAATTCGCGATAGTCCGATACCGATGCAGGTGCGAGCATGGATTGATCCCAACGGGCAACGAACTATCGTGCCCAGTTTTCAGTTTTCAGACCCTCAACACGCAAGAACTCGCGCTCATTGGCGGTGATGAGCGTCCAGTTTCGTCTCAATGCCTGCCCCGCTATCAGATAGTCGTAGGCTCCGATCGGGCGCCCGGTGATTTCGAGCTCAGCCCGAATGCCCCCCGCGGCGGTAGCGTCGTCCACGTCAAACGGCACTTTGCTGAGCTTGCCGAACAACTGCTCGTATTTCTCACGTGTCTCCGCCTCGCGGTCAATCTTGCGTAACCCGAACTCGATCTCAAAAAGACTGAGTGCGGATACATACAACGCCGCTTGATTGCGAGCCATCTCACCGAGCCGGTGGCGCACCTGGGTTGGCCGCCCGTTGACGACGGCAATGCACACATTGGTGTCGAGAAGATAGCTCACCCTATAGGCAACCGTTTCGCGGGCTTCGGCTGCGGCGGCCGTTTGAGCGGCGGCGCCGCTATTGCGTCTATTGACGCAAAAACCTCATCCCAGGAATTCAGAGTGGGCTCGAGCAACACCCCCCGGCCAACCCGTTTCACATCAAGCTCCTTGCAAGTGAATCGGAACTCTTTGGGCATGCGCACCGCCTGACTGCGCCCGGACATGAATACTTTTGCCTTTGCCACGAATGCCTCCAGAAAGATATATCGTTGATATATATCAATTCAGTCCTTTTGTCAATGAACTCGAATATCGCCGCCCGAGTTCGCCAACGGTCTCGTAAAACTCTGCCACCGTCTCGTCGATAATCTGCCTGACCGGCTTTACGCTATCGATGCGGCCCGCGACCTGTCCCGACAGCGCGATCGAGGATTCCATGTCGCCACCAAAATAAAGATCCTTCGCCCGCCCGAACTCGGCCATGACCGGCGGCCCTTGATAATTGGGAACCAATTCGCGTTCAAGCCGCGTCGTCTTTTCCGTCCGCAGCGCCCGCAATGCCGGCCGCGAGAACTGATTCAAAAACACCGTGCTCGTATCTTCCGCCGCAATGATTGCGTTCTTCCAGTTCTGATGCACCGGCGATTCGGTTGCCGACACCATCCGCGTCCCCATTTGCACCGCTTCCGCGCCCAGCGCAAAGGCCGCCGCCATCGTCCGCCCGCAGGTGATACCGCCCGCGGCGATAATGGGAACATCCACCTTCTCGCGCACCAGCGGCAGCAACACCATCGACATTACCGCTTGCGGGTTCTTGAAGCCCCCGCCCTCGCCACCTTCAACGACAAGCCCGTCAACGCCGGCCTCCACCGCTTTTAACGCCGCCTTCAGCGTTGGCACGACGTGAAACACCGTCAAACCCAGCGCTTTCAGCTCGCGGCAAAACTTTCCCGGATCGCCGGCCGAGGTCGTGACAAACTTCACGCCCTGTTTGACCACCGCATCGTCAACCCATTTGACGATATTGGGATCGCGCACAAACGCCAGCGCAATGTTGACGCCGAACGGCTTCGACGTCAGCTGCTTCATCTTCAATATCTCTTCCCGTACCGCCTCAAGCTCGCCCGACGAGGTCTCGATGATCCCAAGCCCGCCAGCATTCGACACCGCCGACGCCAGCGGCGAGCGTGCAATCCAGCCCATCGGAGCCTGTACAATCGGGTACTCAACCCCAAGCAATTCAGTCATTCGATTAGAAAAGCGCATCAACCAATCTCCCGGAAGTCCCAGAGTTCACCATATAAAAACGCCGCCGTCTCGTGCAGGCTCGAAAAGCGTGACGGTGCATATATTTTCAACGCCAGGCCTTTCGGCGCGGGTCCGGCCCGGGTAACTTCGCGACCAAGCCCATTTGACCGGAAGCCCCCCAATGCCCATCACAAAATGCTTCGCACTCATAGCCTTGCTCGCGCTCGCCGCCTGCGGCGACAGTTCCAAAACCTCGTCGTCCAAAACCCCGCCTGTCCGCGTCGCCTGCACCACGCCCGAGCAGGCAGGCAACAAAGCCGCCGACATCACCCGCAAACTGGTCGAAGCAAAAAAGCAGGGCACCATCACCCAGGACCAGTACATCGCCTTCAACAACATCATGAGTTCCGGCTTCAGAGCCTGGGCCGAACGCCAGGACCTGAAAACCTACTGCGCCACCCTCGACCGCCTCGTCAAAGACGCGGCCTTGAACTAGGGGGAGTACCCCCCAGTCACCCCCCCTATTTGCATGCAAACCTTGCAATAAGACCTGCTGTTAACTGCAGAACTGGCGTGAACTGATTTTCCAAACGCACAATCTGCGACGGCCTGTCGCAGCATTTTGAATCGAAAATTGAAGCCAGCCGCCCCGCCAAAAACTCAACAAGAACATCAATTTCCGTTATATGAACAAATAGAGAACCAATCGCAAAGTGTCAAGAGCGCTATGCGCAAGCATCAGCAATTCATCGCATAGCCGCGTGCGCGTCACCGCGTGGGGACCGCCGAAGCAGGGCTGGTACTCAAGATCAGAATTAGGTGACACGGGAACACAGTAAAAAGGAATTTCACACGAAGACACGAAGAAGACGTGAGGCGCTCGTTGGCCTACCTGGTCCACACAATGATCGAACCCACTTCCCCAGCCAAAAATCACCGCGCCGTTTTTGGCCCAATTCCCACCAAGTAAAAAATATTTGACAAGTCAAAAATCTTTGACTATTACTGGTGTCACATATTTTTGACACACGAGGGCTCCACCATGTCATTTCGCGAAAAATCAGCCTGGGTCATGACCATCGTCATGACCCTCGCAGGCGTGTACTACCTCCACCTTTTCACCAAGGCTTCGGCAGCACTCGGCGCTTCGCCGCCGCCCGCAATCGTCATCCCCTACATCATCCTCATTATCATCGCTTCTATCATTGCCCAGTCAACGATCGCAGTTTCTTCGCCCACCGAAGCCAACGCCCCGGCGGACGAACGCGAGAGAACGGTGCAACACCGCGCCGGCAACTGGTCGGGAATGGTGCTCAGCGTCTGCATCGTCACCGCGGCTGGCCATTTCCTGGTCTACGCCGACGGCAACATGCTCTTCCACCTCATCATGGGCGCCATGATGGTGGCGCAGATCGCGGAATACATCTTCCAGATCGCCCTCTTCCGCTCGCGCGTCTAAGGCATGGCGAAGCCGCCCCCCATCACCAACCGCGTCCGCGAACTGCGCGAACGCCACGGCGCCATGAGCCAACAAGCCCTGGGCGAAGCCATCGGCGTCACCCGCCAAACCATCATCGCCATCGAACAAGGCCGCTACTCCCCCTCACTGGAAAGCGCCTTCCGGATCTCCCGCGTGTTTGGCGTGAGCCTGGAAGATGTGTTTGGTTGGGAGGAAGAGTGACGCCCCTCACGTCTCAAAATTTGACGTCAGAAAGCGGAGTGCTCAAGCAGCCATTGCGCCCTACATCATGCGCCCATGAAAGTGAAGGGAGTGGCCAGCATGAGCTTTCGCATCAAAGGACTGCAAGCTGCACAATTCGAACATCTATTCGGATTGAGCGACGATGAACTCAAAGCCCATAACGCCAAACGCTATGTCGCCGACAGCAAGCCCGGCTTTCCCTGCCGCTTCACCCTGGAAGATGCCGAACCAGGTGAGACGCTGCTTCTGGCGCCCTATCGCCATCAAACATCGCGCACCGCTTATGCGTCTGAGGGTCCGATCTTCATTCGCGAGCGCCGCGCGAGTTTCGCAGAGTATCTCGACGAAATCCCCCAACAGCTCCGCTCGCGCCTAATCTCACTACGCGCCTATGGCGACGACGGCATGATGATCGACGCCGACGTCGTTGGCGGAAAATCTTTGCAACCTCTCATCGAACGCTTTCTCTCCAACGAACGCGCAAGCTACCTCCATGCCCATTTTGCCCGCCGCGGCTGCTACGCCGCGCTAGTCGAGCGCGCCTAATCCTCAAGTTGCATCGTGAAATATTACGCCCAGCGTCATGCGCGCTCCACTGTGCACAGTGCTCACCCCGTGCCGCATGGCGACGCGCGAAAATCCCTTCGCCGATTTGATCGGGCGGTGATTGACGGCAAAAATTATCATGTCGCCTTGCGCTAGTTGAACCACTTCGGCGCGTGTTTGCCGGCGCGGTGCCGTTTCCGTCAACACGAATTCGCCACCGTTAAATTCATCGGCCGCGCTCAACAACACCGCCACTTGCAACGGAAAGTGAATGCCGCCGTAAAGATCTTGATGCAGCCGGTTGTAATCGCCCGGCCCATACTTCAACAGCAACGGCGTCGGCCGCAATTGGCCGTGACCATGACACACCTCCAAAAATGAGCTCAGCGTTGCGGGATAGAGAGCCTCGCTTCCCAACATACCGGCCCACGCATTGGCAATTGGAGCCAAGCGCGCATAAAGCACGTCCCGCATCGCCGTTATCTGCTCGGGCAAGGGATAGCCAAAATATTGATACTCGCCCTGCCCAAACCCGTGCCGCGCCATCACAACCCGGCTGCGAAACAACGCCGCCTGATCGTACAAGCTTTGTGTTCGCTCGCAGTCCGCCTCGTCGAACACCTGGCGAATGACGGCATAACCCCGTTCGTTGAGCGCAGCGTCTACCGCCGCCCAATCCGCGCCTGCAATGCAATCCAGCGCCGTCATCGCCTACTCTGCCGCTTCCTTGGCAAGCAGCGCCGTCTTGCGTTTCACCCCGAAGTGATAGCCGCCAAGACTGCCGTCGCTGGCCACCACCCGGTGACAGGGAATAGCCACCGCAATCTTGTTGGCGCCGCACGCTTGCGCCACCGCACGGCTAGCGCTGGGCTTGCCAATCGACTTTGCAATCTCGCCATAGCTGCGGGTTTTACCGGCTGGAATTTTTCGCAGGGCTTGCCACACCCGTTCTTGAAAAGCCGTTCCGCGAATATCGAGCGGCAAATCAAGCACGCCTGCAGGCTCTTCGACCAACGCAACCACACGCGCCAGCGCGACTTGCAAATGCCCGGACGCCTCACGCAGGACAGCATTTGGGAAGCGCGATTGCACGGATGCGAGCGCCGCCTTGGCACTATCACCGAATGCCAACGCACACAAACCCCGCTCACTCATCGCAATGCCAACAAAACCAAGCGAGCAGCGCGCAACGCCTGCCTGCAAAATAATCGCCGCGCCGCCTGTCTTCACATCACCTGGCTTGACGCCCAAGCGCCGGCTGGCTTCATAAGCACGGCTAGAGGAATTGAACCCGGAATCATAAAGCGCCGCCGTCACCGTCTCGCCGCGCTTCAATCGATCGCGAAACATTTCGACCCGTTTGGCCAAAGCGTATTGCTTCGGCGACAAGCCGGTCGCCAGTTTGAACAGGCGATGAAACCGCCCTTCACTAAATCCTGAGTCGCGCGCCAACACACTCACGCTCGGAATCTCTTCATCATGCTCAAGCCTGCGGCACGCCTTCGTCACCATCTCGGCAATCCGCGCGCCTTGCGCCGGCTCGTCCGGTCTGCACCGCAGGCAGGCGCGGTAACCAGCCTTCCGCGCCAAGGGGATGTCGTCAAAGAATTCTATGTTCTCACGCTTGGGTGGTCGCGCCGGACACGTGGTTCGGCAATAAATTCCGGTGGTTTTCACAGCAATAACAAACAGACCATCAGCCCGCGCATCGCGCGCCTCAAACGCCCGATAGCGCTCCGCTTCGCTGGAATAGACTTGAGCCTTGCCCACAATCACATCGTCCATGTTCAACATCTTTTCGGTCCTTGATGAAGTATCGAGTCCCAGGATG
The DNA here is from genome assembly GCA_034440175.1 of Alphaproteobacteria bacterium. Lineage (GTDB taxonomy): Bacteria > Pseudomonadota > Alphaproteobacteria > Micropepsales > Micropepsaceae > SZUA-430. The sequence continues at coordinate 38,612 of JAWXBO010000077.1, read as the reverse complement.
GAGACCTCGGGACGCTATCGCACCCCGCTTTCTGACGCCAAACTGCCTTACGGCCGGTAACCCGTCGCACGCAGTCCGGGCAACCGCAACGGCGCGGCCAGATTGGCGAATTCGCAGGCTCGCTCCCTTAGTCTTTGACGTAACGCTCAAGCATTGAGCGGCCGATCTCTGCCGACGACGGCCAATGTCCCTGCCGTTTGCCCCCGTGTCGTTGGTACCTGCCAAGGTTTGCTGGGTCGGGTTGAACCGCCGTCCCACCCAAGAGAAAAAGCATGCCGGCCGCATCGCTCGGCATCCGCGCAATGAACGCGTCCGCTTCGTGCAACATATTTCGAATGCGTTGTGACAATTCCGGAATGTCCAGTGGCTGGTCCACAGCAAGCGAACGAAATTCTTCAGCCGTGAACCGGCTATGCCTTACGATGTCCGACAACATCTGCTCGGGCGTTTGCCCTGGAAATCGCCCGACAGCAGCCCACACGACGGCGCCGAGAGGCAAAATTCGCTCATGAATCGTGACCAGATCGACGACATCACGCGGAACGCGGCGATCTGCGGCGGCCGCCGCTTTGTTGGTTGCCAAGTCGATCGGATGCAACACGTAACCAAAAAGCGGGTCAGCCACTACAGGGAAAAACCGAAAGTCACTGTCGGCCACCCAGTCGAGCTGCGTCGTTTCCCCCAAACCTTTGACGAGTGCGCTGCGCTTGCCTGTCCCGCGTGCGGACGTCCACACGACTTCGAAGCCTGCCTTCGCAATCGTAGCAGCATCGGCTTCGGCGATAGCCGCCAGGCGCTCGTCGCCGTCCTGAAATATGTCGATGTCGGCGGAATATCGTGGACCATCACGATTGAGCGCCACGGCACCAGCAACGTAACTTTCCGGATCGCGCTGGCCCGCCAGAAGCTGCAACAAAGTCGTCTGAAGCCGGCTAAGTGGCACGGCACAGATGCTCTATCTGTTCGGCAAGACGGCGCCCGCTCATCCGGCCGTGCGTTTTCAGCGCGCGCGTAATCGCCATTGCGTCGGCGTCTGTCGGCGCCTCGACGGGCCGTTGACTCCAAAGTGCAATCGCACCGAACTCTGCAAAGGCTTGCCGGTAGAGACGATCGATCTCGCGGCGTCGTTCCTGTTCACTCATGACCCGATCATCGCACGAAATGGATTTTAACAAAATCGGCAAGCGGGCGATACGGAACGCCCCCTTGATGCGATCACCTGCCTCAAGGCCTATACCCCGTTGCGCGCGTCCCCGGCGTCCGCAACGGTGCCGCCAGATTGGCGAATTCGCACAAGATTTTGCGCGTTTCGCGCGGATCGATGATCTCCTCGATGCCGAACTTCTCCGCCGTGCGGAACGGCGAGCGCACGCGATTGAGCCGCTCGTCGATCTCGGCCCGCATTTTTACGGGATCCGCCGCCGCTTCAAGATCGCGCCGGTAGGCCGCTTCGATCCCGCCTTCGAGCGGCAATGATCCCCAATCACCCGAAGGCCACGCATAGCGGAACGGCAACCGGCTGGCATTTTGCATCGCAGCACCCGCTACCCCAAACGCCTTGCGAATCAAAATCGTGCACCACGGCCCGCGCGCCTGATAGATCGCCGTCATCGCCCGCGCCCCGTGCCGGATCGTCGCCGCCTGCTCGGCTTCAAGCCCGATCCGGAACCCAGGAATGTCGACGAGATGCACCACCGGCAAATGAAACGTCTCGGCGAAATCGACAAAGCGCGTTACCTTCAGGCTCGACTCCGCCGTCCACGCTCCACCATAGATGTAAGGATCGCTAGCCAGCACCGCCACCGGCCAACCATCCAGCCTTGCCAACCCGCAAATCGACGAGCGCCCGTGTTGGCGCCCGATCTCGAAGAACGATCCCGTGTCGAACACCGCCTCGACAATGGCGCGCATTTTGTAAACCTGACGCCGCGAACGCGGCACGATCTTGATTAGCATCTCCTCACGCCGGCCCGGATCATCGCCCTGCGCTCCACGCGGCGGCAATTCATGCACCGACGACGGCAGATACGACAGAAACTGCCGCGCCCGCGTAAAACCTTCCGCTTCGCTCTCGACCTCATCATCGACCGCGCCGTTCTTCGCATGGATCGATGACCCGCCGAGCTCCTCCTTCGTCAGATCCTCACCAATCTGTTTCACCACTGGCGGACCGGCGGTGAACATCTGCGCCGTGCCTTTGACGATCATCGAATAATGGCTCGTCACCATGCGCGCAGCACCAAGCCCCGCAACGCTGCCCAGCGCCAATGCAACGACAGGCACCTCAGACAAGTTGGCAACCACATCGTCCCAGGCGGGATTGGCGGGGACATAGGTGAAACCCGAAGTCTCATACGTCTTCACTGACCCGCCACCGCCGGAGCCATCAACGAGCCGGATCATCGGCAGCCGCAACTCGCGCGCCATCTGCTCGGCCACTTCCTGCTTGCGCTTGCCCGCCATGTCGGCCGAGCCACCGCGCACCGTAAAGTCATCGCCCGCGACAACAACCGGCCGCCCCTCAATCAACCCGCGCCCGAAAATAAACGGCACCGGCGTAAAACCAATCATCGCGCCGTCCGGCCCATACTCAGCCGAACCGGTGATCGAACCCACTTCATGAAACGAGCCGGGATCGAGCAACGCCGCGACGCGCTCGCGCACCGTCAGCTTGCCCAACGAGCGATGCTTCGCCACCCGCTCCTCGCCACCCATCTCGCGCGCCAGCGCCTGACGCCGGCGCAATTCTTCGATGTCGCTTTCCCAGGACATCACGCCGCCTTCCGCTTTTCCGGCGTGAACTTGACGCCGATCTTGCGAATTGCGTGGACGAAATTGTTCGGCGCGATGTCGATCTCGCCGGTCCAGTGCATGTCCGGGAAGCGCGTCAGAATTTGCCGGTACACGGCCTCGAGCTGCATGTTGGCCACCCGCTGACCCAAACACACATGCGGCCCGATGCCAAACGCCATATGGTCCTTCGCATTGGCGCGCGACGCATCGAAGCGGTCGGGATTGGCAAACACCGCCGGATCGCGATTAGCAGCCCCATAATACATGATCACTTTCTCGCCCTCGGCGATTTTCTGTCCACGAATCTCAGCGTCTTTCGTCGCCGTGCGCCGCATATACATGACGGGCGACACCATCCGGATCGCCTCATCCACCATCGTTGGCAGCAGCGCCAAATTTGCTTGCACCCGCGCTTTCTCCGCTGCGAACTCGGTAAGCAATTTGATCGTCCCCGAAATAGAATTGCGCGTCGTATCGTTACCGGCAAACACGATCAGCAACCACGACCCGTCGAGAAACTCGTCCGGCAACAGATCGCCGTCAACCTTGGCCAGCGCCAGCGCCGTCAGCAGATCCTCGCGCGGTTCCGCCCGCCGCTTGAGCAACAGCGCCCGCCCATAGTCGAACATCTCCTGCACGTTGGTCATAAACTCGCCAAAGAACGCCGGATCGATCGACCCCAGATTTTTCTCAGCCACGATATAACCGGCCAACTCCAGAAAATGCATCCAGCGCACCAGCTTTGCCCGGTCGGATTCGGGGATCCCCAAAATTTCCGACAGCGTGAACAGCGGCAATTCCGCCGACACATGCTCAACCAGATCGCACGTCCCCATCGGCGCGATCACGTCGAGCAACGCCGTGACCTTGCGCTCGACCTTGACCTTTAGATCGGCCACGTATTTCTGGGTGAAGAACGGCAAATGCTCGCGCCGCAATTCGAAATGGATCGGCGGATCCATATTGATCATCTGATCGAGCGAGGCCCGGTGCAGCACCGGATGGCGCTGTTCCGGCCGCCCATAAGCCATCAGGATGCCGCCCTTCTGCGATGAAAAAGTCTTGGGATCTAGCGACACCGCCCGCACATCGTCATAGCGCGTCAAGGCCCAGAACCCGCCGCCAAGCTCGACCGGCTCCGTGCACCAGCACACCGGCGCACTCTCCCGCATCGTCTTGAAAGCGCCAAACGGCTGCCCGCTTGTGAAAGCGGAATAATGCGTAAGATCAACCGGCGGATCGAAAGCAAACGCGCGCCCAAACTTCGGCTCAGGCGAATATGTCTCAAGGATTTGATCAGCGAGGGGCTTCAGCACGCAAATCTCCAATGCAAAAAACCAGCATCCGCCGCACGAGCGCGCCAGGTCAAGGCAATTGGATTGGCAGGCCCTGCCCAAAACGCAGCGTCGCCCCCGCGCTTCGCCAAGCACAAAGCACGCACCCGCCGCAAAACCCGGCTAGTGCGCAACAGATTGATTTTACTTGCTTATTTACTGGAGCGGGCGAGGCGATTCGAACGCCCGACCCTAACCTTGGCAAGGTTATGCTCTACCCCTGAGCTACGCCCGCGCTCCGCGTAAGGGCGTGGGTTATGGCGTAAACCCTTGCCCGATGCAACACCCTTGGTCGGCGCCATTTACTCAACCTCAAGCACCGCCAGCCGCTGCTGATAAACCGGCACCAAACAGCTGACGAGAGCCACCGCACCCTTCAAGCACGTCCGGTCCCGTAGCTTGAGCCAATCCCGTTGCCCCTGCTGAAGCGCCGCGCGCGCTTTGACATCCTCCGCCCATGTCAGCTTGCCCGCATAGGCTTCGCCCACATGCCGGTCGAGCCGCGCCAGATCGCGCGAGCCGCAAATGGCCTGCTCAACCGCGCTACGTGCCAGCTTGCAATCGAACGACGCGGCCGGCGCCCGGATATCCACTCGCATCGTGTCTTTGATGTTCGTCAGCGGAATGCGCACTTCCTGCGGTCCAGCTGCATACGCTGCAACCTGATACGCATCAAAAGTAATCACAAGCTGGTCCGCCATCAGAACAAAACTATGGAAATTGCGCGCATTGACACCGGCGCCCCGTTTGATCCAATCAAGGTCCAGCGTCTCGACCAAGTCCCGCTTCAACTGCGCAATCGAAATTGCGCTGATGCGCGTAATGCCGCGTGGCGTAAAGATTTCCGCCAATTCTGCACGATAGCCGTCGGGCCGCAGGAAATGAAAAGTCTCGGACGAACTGTTGGGATGCGCCCCACCGCTAAAACTGTAATAGGTGAACGCCAGCGAAAGCACAGTATCGTCATTGCGCGGCACCTCGTAGGTAATCTCCGCCCGCCAAGCCGGCGTTTCGCGCGACCCCGGGTCCTTCGCCGCCTCGCTGAATTCGCGGGCAAGATTGCGCGCCCAGACTTCAACCGCCCAGTCAATCGCGGCCAACCCCGTCCTGGGGTAGGAAACCTCCAGCGAATACTGCGCCTTGTCTTCTTTGATTTGCAGTTTGACGATCTTCAGGGGCGCTGCATTGGCGCCCATCGCCACCACGCCCCAGATAATCGCGGCGGCAAAAAAGTTGTGAACCTGCATGACACGTCGAGCCCCATTGGCAGTTTAGTCTGCCAGGATCGAGCATGGCACAGCCCGCACCCCAACGGTCCAGTGTCAATGTGCTGAAATTTGTCGCAGCCGCAGGCCCCAGCCCGCAAAGCTTGGCGCTTTCCGCACCCCTGCTAGACCGGTATAAGCAAATCGCGGCAAGGCGTTATGGGGCGCTTGGCAATCGCCCCTGAACACACCACTTCATCACCAGACAACAATAGGCGCAGCAGACACCATGCAGACCATCATTGGGCAAAAACCCGCCGTCAGCGCGCCATCTCCCGATGGCCTGATCAAAGACACCACCGAGCGCACCTTTGTGACTGACGTCATCGAAGCCTCAAAAGACGTGCCTGTACTGGTGGATTTTTGGGCGCCGTGGTGCGGCCCCTGCAAGCAGTTGACCCCCGTACTCGAAAAAGTCGTGCGCGAGGCCAAGGGCGCCGTCAAACTTGTAAAAATCAACATCGATGAGAACAAGCGCATCGCCGCCCAAATGCGCATTCAGTCGATCCCGGCCGTCTACGCCTTTCGCAATGGCCAACCCGTCGATGGCTTTACCGGCGCTTTGAAAGAATCAGACGTCCGCGAATTCATCAAGCGCCTGGGTGCAGATGCGGGCCCTTCACCCGTCGATGAACTCCTTGGCATCGCGGCTGAAGCCGTCACCGCTGGCGATCTGGGGACAGCAGCCCAGGCCTATGCGCAAATCCTGCAAGAAGAACCGCAACACCCCGCAGCACTGGCGGGCCTCGCCCGCTGCTATCTGGCCAGTGGCGATATCGAGCGCGCACAGCAGGCGTTGGCCATGGTGCCACCGGAACATCTGACCCACGAAGCCGTCGTCGCTGTCGCTGCCCAGTTGAAACTGCGCGAGCTCGCCCCCAGTGCGAACGATCTGCAGGCTCTGCGTGCCAAAGTCCAAAAAGAACCGGCCGATCACCAAGCCCGTTTCGATCTCGCATCGGCGCTCGCCGCAGATGCACAATCAGAACCGGCCATTGACGAATTCCTCGAAATCATCCGCCGTGATCGCAACTGGAATGAAGGCGCCGCACGTCAGCAATTGCTGACCTTGTTCGAAGCCATTGGCGCCGCCGACCCCATCGTCAGAAATGGGCGCCGCAAGCTTTCAACGCTTTTGTTTTCCTGATGTCTTTACCGCTAACCCTTTTCAATCTGCCCCAGGTCATCCCCCTGTTTCCGCTCGCCGGCGCTTTGCTGCTGCCGCGCGGTCGTTTGCCGCTTCATATTTTTGAGCCCCGCTATCTGGCGATGATCGACGACGCGCTTCGCCATCAACGGGTGATCGGCATGGTTCAGCCGGCCAACGCCGAGACGCCGCCCGCTCTCTACCCCGTAGGCTGCCTTGGCAAAATAACATCCTGGAATGAAGCCGATGAAGGGCGTTATTTAATCACGCTGACCGGCCTTGTCCGCTTTCGTATAATGGCAGAAGTGCAAACCATGACTCCATACCGTCAGGTCACCGTCAATTATACAACGTTTGCCGCCGACCTTGACACCATCGCCGACGATTCCTGCGTTGACCGCAAGCGGCTGAGCGCAAGCCTGAAAACTTTTTTCAAGCAGCGCGAAATGGAAAATTTTTGGCCTGCGGTGGAATCAGCACCGGGCGAGGTCGTGATCAATTCACTCTCGATGATTTGCCCGTTCGAGGTCGCCGAAAAACAGGCCTTGCTCGAAGCACCCACCTTGGCAGACCGCGCCCATCTCCTGACCGCGCTTGTCGAGATGACGGCCGCAGCGCATGGCGGTCCAGCCGGGGCACTGCAATGACCACAGAACAAACGCCGGCCGGCGGCGTCGATCCAAAACTGCTCGAACTCCTGGTCTGCCCGCAGACGAAAGGGCCATTGCGCTATGACGCCGCCAAACAGGAACTCATTTCACCTTCGGCACGTCTCGCCTACCCGATCCGCGACGGTGTCCCCATCATGCTGCCCGACGAAGCACGCGAACTTGCCGACGACGAGCTGAAACCGTGAGCCCCGCCGCCAACTGGCCCACAACCATTCGCTACAAAAGCGCCGTCCGGATTTTGACCGTAACCTTTGACGGCAAAACAGAATTCGATCTGCCCGCCGAATATCTGCGCGTCGAAAGTCCAAGCGCTGAAGTTCAAGGGCACGGCGCCAGCACCAAAGTCACGGTCGCGGGTAAAAAAAATGTCGGTATCAGCGACATCAAGAAAGTTGGCCTCTACGCCGTTCGCCTTGTCTTTGACGACGGCCACGACACCGGCCTGTTTTCGTGGGAATATCTCTTTCAATTGGGTGCAGAACAGACCAAACGCTGGTTCGAATACGAACAGCGCCTGAAAGCCAAAGGCCTGACCCGCGAGGCGTAATCCGCATGTTGCCTGAAGTTCCATTTCCGGGATTCTGGTATTTTATCGCCCTCGCCATCGCGATGATCGCCTGGCGCATTTGGGGCGAGCGCGTGACCGCCGCCATGCGCCGTTTCGATCAACGCCGCCACGACGCCGAACTTCAGGCGCTTTATGATCGCACGAATCCCAACTCCCATTTTCGCCAATCCGTCGAACAACTCAACGACGACACGCCGCCCGTTGAACCAACGCGGGCCAACGGGCAAGCCGCGTGGAACGGCACCATCTTCGCCTCCCGTGAAGAAGCCGACGCCGCGCGCTGGCGCCATGTGCTCAGCCAGGCTCGCGATTTCTACCAGGATCTTGACCGCTCATACGGCAATCGCATTTCCGGCCGCAAATCAAAGGATACAATCAGCAAGGACGGCGACTGATCACATCGCATCGCCCCGCATCAAACGCGGAACTTCACCCGCTTCGCCTCCGGCCTGGCGCATGAAAAACTGCTTCAGCGGCGTGATCGCATCGACCAGATCAAGTCCTGCCCGCCGCGCAAATTTCAACGGCGCAATATCGTTTGAAAACAGCCGGTTCATCGCGTCCATGCTCGTGGCCAGCAACGCATTGTCGAACCGCCGCCAGGATTCATAACGCTCAAGCACGCCAGTCGCGCCCGGATCAAGCCCCAGCCTGCGTGCATCGACAATCACTTCCGCCAACGCCGCCGCGTCGCGCAGCCCAAGATTAAGCCCCTGCCCCGCAATTGGATGCACCCCGTGCGCCGCATCACCGGCAAGTGCAAAGCGCGGGGCCACATAGCGGTTCGCCAGATGCATCGACAACGGATAAGACCATCGCGGTCCTGCCAGGCGGATGGCGCCCCATTGGTCGCCAAAGCGTTGCGATACTTCAGCCAGAAACGCGGGCTCATCCAACTTCAAAAACGCAGGCGCCTGAACGCTCCGCTCGGTCCACACAATCGACGAGCGCTGTCCTGTCATCGGCAAAATGGCAAACGGTCCCGATGGCAGGAACAATTCCAGCGCCGTGCCATTATGCGCCCGCTCGTGTTCAATCGTCGCCACAATGCCGGTTTGGGCATAGGACCAACCGGTGGTTTTGATCCCCAAAGCCGCGCGCAACGGCGAATCCCGCCCATCCGCCGCCACGCACAGTGTGGCCTCGATTGCGCGCGAACCGCTCACCGCCGCTACAATTTTGTTGCGCACATACTCAACGCCGCTGACGCGCGCAGGCGCAACCAGTGTCAGCCCCTCAACACCACTCGCCTCGTCTTGCAGCGCCATGCGAAAATGCCGGTTCTCGATCATGTGCGCCAACGGCGCGTCACCCACATCGCGGTGATCAAAGTGCAGCAGCGCAGCCGAGGCGCCTCCGCGAACCGACCCGTCGCCAACAACGATGTCGAGAATCGGCTGCGCGTTCTCCTTCAGGCGCTCCCACAGCCCCAACGCCGCCAGCATCTTGCGCGTACCTGAAGCAAACGAACTGACCCGCCCATCAAAGCCGGCATCGCGCACCAATGCCGGATCGATCCCATCAACGATAGCGGTTTCAACCCCGGCTTTTGCCAGGGCAAGCCCCAGTGTCAAGCCCACCATGCCGCCACCGGCGACCACCACGTCCACTTTGATATTTTCGCCGCTTTTCATCTGGTTCCTAAAGATAGTCGTTCGCCGTCCGCATGCAAAGCCTGCCTAATTTATCGGCAAACCCTTGAAAAACCTGCCGCCAGTTGAGGCAATACAACAGCGCCCGTTCCCCCGATCATCGCATCTGCACAAGAACCAGGCGAGGCATAATCCAATGAAATTCATCACGGCAATCATCAAGCCGTTCAAACTCGACGAAGTCCGCGAAGCCCTGACAGCCCTCGGCATCGAAGGTCTGACCGTCACCGAAGTCAAAGGCTTCGGCCGCCAAAAGGGCCATCGCGAGATTTACCGGGGCGCTGAATACGCCGTGAATTTCGTTCCCAAAATCAAAATCGAATTGGCTGTGCGCAGTGATATGGCCGACGCCGCCATCCAGGCCATCACCACCCACGCCAAAACCGGTCAGATCGGCGACGGAAAAATCTTTGTTGTGCCGCTGGAACACGTCATGCGCATCCGCACCGGCGAAACTGGCAACGAGGCCTTGTGATGGCACACCACCGCGCAACGATCACACTCAACCGCAATCAAACAATGGAATTTCCAATGCTTTCTCTAAACCTGAACCAGCGCCTGAGCGCGCTCGCGCTAGGCGTCCTCACACTGATGATGCCGTTCACTGCCTACGCCCAAGAGGCAACTGAAGCAGCGGCACTGCCGGCCCACGCGGTAGCCCTGGCGTTGAACAGCGGCGACACGGCATGGATGCTGACATCGACTGCACTCGTTTTGTTGATGACAATCCCGGGCCTGGCGCTGTTTTATTCCGGCATGGTGCGCAAGAAAAACATTCTCGCCACCGCCGCGCAAAGTTTTGCGATCACGGCACTCGTCACCGTATTGTGGGCGATCTTCGGTTACTCGCTCGCCTTCACCAACGGCGGCGAAAACCATGCATTCATCGGCGGTTTCGACCGCCTCATGCTAACCGGCATGGGCAATGAAGTCGCCCATTCGCTAGCCGCATCAATCCCTGAATCGGTCTTTATGACTTTTCAGATGACCTTCGCGATCATCACGCCCGCTCTCATCTGTGGCGCCTTTGCGGACCGCATGAAGTTCTCGGCCCTGATGGCTTTCATGGCGGCGTGGCTGCTGCTTGTTTATGCCCCCGTCGCCCATTGGGTCTGGGGTGGAGGTTTCCTGGGTGGCATGGGCGTTCTCGATTTTGCCGGTGGTACAGTCGTTCACTTGAACGCCGGGATCGCGGGCCTCGTTTGCGCTCTCGTCCTGGGTAAGCGCACCGGCTACGGCCAGGAGAACATGGCCCCGCACAACCTGCTCTACGCCCTGATCGGCGCCTCACTGCTGTGGGTCGGCTGGTTCGGCTTCAACGCAGGCTCGGCGGTCGCCGCCAACGCCCTCGCAGGCATTGCCATGGCCAACACCCAAATCGCCTCGGCAGCCGCCGCCTTGTCATGGATGCTCGTCGAATGGATTTTCCAGAAAAAGCCAAGCGTCCTTGGCATGCTGTCAGGCGCCGTCGCGGGACTCGTCGCGATCACACCGGCCGCAGGCTTCGTCGATCCGTCAGGCAGTCTTTACATCGGCCTGATCGCAGGCGCTGTCTGTTACGCTGGCGCCGTCTGGTTGAAACACGCCGTCGGCTACGACGACTCCCTTGACGCATTTGGTGTCCACGGCATCGGCGGAGCCGCAGGTGCAATTCTCACCGGCGTCTTCGCAAACTCCAGCATCAACACCCTCGGCAAGGGCGCCATCGACGGCAACCCCGGCCAGATCATCACCCAGATCGAAGGCATTCTCATCACTGGCATCTACTGCGCCGTCGTCACCTTCGCAATCCTGATGGCCGTCAAATACACCATCGGCCTGCGCGTCACCAAAGACGAAGAAATGGAAGGCCTCGACCTCACCCAACACGGCGAACGCATTCACTGACTGCGCAAAGTTCAGGGGCGCTTTGGCTGAAACCAAAGCGCCCCTGCATCTCTGACTGCAACACTCAAACAGTTCTTTTGCTCCACCCCTTGGCTTTGACACTGGCTGCATACGTATCGCTGACAGGTACATGCTGGCCATTGGAAAGCACAAGGCTCAACCGCTTGCCCCGTCGCTCCGCACCGGTGACGGCATGGGACGATGTCCCACCGCTCGGTCACGCGACGCACCAGCATCACGCACCAGATGAGAAGCGAGAGCGCGGTCGCCGAGCCGTAGATCGGCCAAAACGGCAATGCCGATTCTTGTCCGGTAAGGTACGCGTTCAGCTGCGTGGCAACGAAAGGAAGTGGCAGCGCAAACCCGATTGCTGCAATGGCCGCCGTGATCGCCTCGGTTCGATAGTCATCAAAGCCAATCCGGTCCATGGCCCAACGCGCGCCATAGCGAATGGCGAAGAACACGGCCCCCGCGCAAAAAATCAGGGAACTCCAATAGCCCACCCGGCTCACGAAGCTCATTCGTTCACCCGTTTCATAGGGACCAATGATGGACGTGGCAATCACCGCAGCGGCGAACACACTTGCGCCCAACAGAATCCTGCGCGTCTGCATGTGATTGGTCATGGGTCTCCAAATCGAATGCCAGTGCTCTGGCCGGGCCAGGCAGCTTACGGGAGATGAACGGCGCTGCGCCAGCCCGGCTCGCGAAATTGCCGTCCCCGTTCACGAAATCCCCCTCGCAGACATAGGCGTTGTCCCGCCAAATCAGCGCAGCAGCACCATCCGGTCTGGAGCAGAACTTGTGACTTTGCACCTCGAGAATCCTGCCGTTTTGATCCACGCCACTGCGGCGGCAATGGCAATGGCGATGAGCCTGCCTGTTAACGCCGCGCGCAAAGGCACACGGCTCCATCGCGTGATTGGAACGACTTTCGCGACCGGCATCATCCTCACCAGCCTGTCGGGATTCTTCATTTATGAATTCACGGGACGGCCGAGTTTTTTTCATGCGCTGGCTTTGCTCAGTCTGATCACCATCATCGCGGGCGTGCGCGCGATCTGGCGCTTTGGCCAAACAGGCAAACGCCGTGACCTCTTATTGCATTACTACAACATGTCTTTCTCGATTCTTGGGTTGTGGATGGCCTTCGTCGCCCAGCTTGCGGTCAATCCCGCGTGGGAAGTGTCCCCGTTGGTGATCAAATCGATGGCGCAGTATTGGCAAACCTTTGCCGCCTTGATGTTCGCCATGTATGCCGTGGGCGCGTTCTACATCTTTTTGCCGGGCCGAAAGCGGGCGGAAAGCTACCTGCCCCATGCTCAACCGGAATCGCTAACAAAAAATTGATGCGTTTTGCGCCAAAAGGTCGTATTCGCCGCCGGCACCAAGAGAGGAAACAAAATGGACCTGTCGTCAATCAACTGGCTCGCCGCCGTCGCCGCCGCCATCAGCGCCTTCCTGCTTGGTGGCCTATGGTATTCGCCGGTTCTGTTCGCCAAACCCTGGATGCAGGCAGCAGGCGTGACGGAAGAAAAAGCCAAGACCGCCAACATGCCCATGGTCTTCGGCATCGCCTTTGTCTGGGCCCTGCTCGGAGCCCTCTGTTTCGCCGCCTTCATCGGCCCCAAACCTGACTTGGGCTTCGCCGCCGGCGCAGGCTTCGCCACCGGCTTCTTTTGGATCGCAGGCTCTTACGGTATTAGCTACCAGTTCGAACAGCGCCCGCTCAATCTGCTGCTCATCAACGGCGGTTACCACACGGTCCAATACACGTTGTACGGGCTGATCCTGGGATTGTGGCACTGAAATCCATACTGAGGACAATCGCTGAAGTTGTGAATCAGGAATCGTGATTTGGGGTGACCTGACACTTTGCATTAAACAAATCCTTGACTATTCATAACATATAAGTTAGCGTTCGATTGATGGAGCTACGCAACTTCGTCAACCGCGATGGCCATGACCTCTTTGATGCCTGGTTCAAAACACTTGACCCGATGGCGAAGGCGAAAGTAGCCGTTCAGTTAGTCCGTATGAAGAACGGCAATTTCTCGAATGTGAAAAGCGTCGGCGGTGGCGCGCTGGAAAAGAAAATCGATTGGGGCCCGGGCTATCGCATTTATTTCGACAAGGTTGGCAACGCCCTGATCATCCTTCTCGGAGGCGGCTCGAAGGCGAGGCAAAGCCGCGACATTGCGGACGCGCATGAGCGATGGGAAGATTATTGCCGTCGTAGGAAAGGTTAAATGAAAATGGCATTGACACGTTCCTTCAAGGAAACGGTTCAGGCTCACGTGCGCAAGGATCCGAAATTTGCCGAGGCCTTGTTCAAGGAGGCCATTGACCTCATGCTCAATGGCGATGTCGATACAGGCAAGGAGATTCTGCGCGATTATATCAACGCGACGATCGGCTTTCAGAAACTCGCAAAGCGCACCGCGTTGAAGCCGGAGAGTCTGATGCGCATGTTTGGACCCGGTGGTAATCCCACGACGAAAAATTTATTCTCGGTCGTCAAACAACTTCAGCACAACACCGGCGTCAAACTCCAATTGGCGCGTTGACCTCCACGAAAGACCGCCCATGTCGCGCTTCGACGCCCTGCCCCTGTCTCCCTTCACGCGCCTGAACACACAGCTGGAGGGCATCCCTCCAGGTCTGCCGCCCATCAATATGCATGTTGGTGAGCCCCAGCACGCCGTGCCGCACTTCGTCGGCGAGATTCTGGCAAGGCACACGGCCGACTTCGGTCGCTACCCGCCCATCATCGGCCCCGAGCCCTTACGCAAATCGATTGCCGCCTGGCTCACTCGCCGTTACCAGCTTGGCACCAGCATCGATCCCGAGCGCCACATTCTCCCCCTCGTCGGCACCCGCGAAGGCCTGTTCAGCGCGGCGTTCGTCACCATTCCGGAAGAAAAGCGGGGACGTAAACCCGTCGTTCTCATTCCCAATCCCTTCTATCAATGCTACGCGGCGGCGGCACTGTGCGCAGGTGCCGAACCCGTCTACGTAAATGCCACGCGCGAAAGCAATTTTATTCCAGACTTCGCTTCGCTATCGCCGGACATTCTCGCCCGCACCGCCGCTGTCTACATGTGCTCGCCGTCAAATCCCGAAGGCGCCGCCTGTGATGCACAAAACTGGCAGCGCCTCTTCGAACTCGCAGACGAGTTTGATTTTATTGTCCTGGCCGACGAGTGCTACTCTGAAATCTACACAACCACGGCGCCCGCCGGCAGCCTCTCCGCTCGCAAGAACTCGGCCGGAGACTTCAAGAATCTTTTGGCGTTCCACTCTCTGTCCAAGCGCTCCAACCTGGCGGGCTTGCGCTCGGGCTTCGTGGCTGGCGACGATAAACTCATCGCCCGCCTGCGCGAGTTTCGCAATGTCACCGGCCCTCAACTGCCGCTTCCCATCGCGGCGGTTTCGACTGCCGCCTGGAGCGATGAGATACACGTCGAAGAAAACCGCGCCCTCTACGCCGCAAAATTCGGGCTCACCAAAAATAAACTCTCCAACCGGTTTGGCTTTCGCGTACCCGATGGCGGCTTCTTTTTGTGGCTCGACGTAGGCGACGGCGTGAGCGCTGCAACCAGGCTCTGGCAGGAAGGCGGAATCAAAGTCTTGCCGGGAGAGTATCTCGCAAGAAATATTGCTGACGGAAATCCCGGAAAACCCTTCATTCGCGTGGCCTTAGTTAACGACTTCGCAACGACATCTGAGGCACTTGATAGGCTTGCGCGCATCTTGTGAAGCGGGTGTCTCGATGAATCAATTCCAATCCGTGCCGCGTCCTTTCGCGCCCGTCGAGCGTTTGCCGCTGGTGCCCGAAGAATGGACCGGGTGGCGCGACGCCATTTTCATCACGGCGAAACGATTGGCAGTGCGCGCCCTGGGCCTGACTCTGATCAGTGTGGCGCTTGGAACCATTTTCGCCTTCGCCACGCAATCCCAAAGCGACCCGAGTTGGAATAACGCCAGCGCCGCCGCTGCTCAAAACGCTCTCGGCCTGTGGGGTGCAAACATTGCCGACGTTCTGTCCCAAAGCATCGGTATTGCCGGCTGGATCATTGCCGTGCCGCCACTTTTGTGGGGCATTTGGCTTGTCGATGGACGCGTTGGCCTGCGCCTTCCGTGGCGAATTTTGGCCTGGACGATATCAATTGCCGCCATCGCGATGTTCACCGCTCTCGCCCCCTCGCTGTTTTCAACCGATCCTCAAGCAAGCCTCGGCGGCGTAGTCGGCCAGACGATGCTCGCGGGCTTTGCCTCCGTTCTTGAATCCTTCGGCATCCCTACTCCTTCAGGGTTTGCAGGAATTCTCGCAGGCCTGGTCGGGGTGACGCTGTTCATCTGGTCCATAGGCATCAACCCGTTGCGCGTACCATTGCCCGCTCTCCCCTGGGGCAGCCTCGGACAAATTCTGCACCGTGGGACCATGACCGTGCGCCGCGCATTTACAACATCGCTTCGTCCTGCTCCGCGCATCGCGCGGCAGGAACCACGCATTGTCAGTGCCTACGACGACGAACCACCACTCGAATCTCCTGCAGAGGCATATCCATTTCGCAGCGAGCCTCGCGTGTTGCGCTCAAATCCCGTCAAACCGGGCAGGCGTGAGACGCGCGAATCTCAACCTTCGCTCAAGCTTGAGAAGCAATCGGAATATCAGCTGCCGCCGCTCAGCCTGCTTGAGAAAAGCAAAGGCATCCAGGGCGCCAAAGAATCCGACGAAACCCTCGCCCAGAATGCCCGCATGCTGGAAAGTGTGCTTGCCGATTTCGGCGTCCGCGGACAAATCACTCAAGTGCGCCCGGGCCCCGTGGTCACGCTTTACGAATTCGAACCTGCCGCCGGCATCCGCTCGAGCCGTGTCATTTCACTTGCCGACGATATCGCCCGCTCAATGAGCGCCGTCTCGGCCCGCGTCGCAGCGGTTCCCGGCCGCAACGTCATCGGTATTGAACTGCCCAACCAGCGCCGCGAAAGAGTCATGCTGCGCGATATTCTCTCGACCCAGGAATACGAAAGTTCGGATCTCGAACTCATGTTGGCCCTGGGCAAGAATATCGGCGGCGAACCCGTCGTCGCCGACCTCACCCGCATGCCGCATCTGTTGATCGCAGGCACCACCGGTTCAGGCAAATCGGTCGCGATCAACACCATGATTTTGTCGCTGCTCTATCGCATGTCGCCGTCGCAGTGCAAACTCATCATGATCGACCCAAAGATGCTGGAACTGTCGACCTATGACGGCATTCCGCATCTCTTGTCGCCCGTCGTCACCGACCCCAAGAAAGCAATCGTCGCGCTCAAGTGGACGGTGCGCGAAATGGAAGACCGCTATCGCCGCATGTCCAAAGTGGGCGTCCGCAACATCAAGGGCTACAACGAACGCATCGTGCGCGCGAAATCCAAAGGCGAGATTCTCAAGCGCACCGTGCAAACCGGTTTCGACAGCCAAACCGGCGAGCCCTTGTACGAAGAAGAAACATTGCCGCTCGACCACATGCCCTTCATCGTTGTCATCGTCGACGAAATGGCAGACCTCATGATGGTCGCGGGCAAGGACATCGAGGCCGCCGTCCAGCGCCTGGCCCAGATGGCGCGTGCCGCCGGTATTCACATCATCACGGCGACGCAACGCCCGTCGGTCGACGTCATCACCGGCACGATCAAGGCCAACTTCCCCACCCGCATCTCGTTCCAGGTCACCTCGAAAATCGACAGCCGCACCATTTTGGGTGAGCAAGGCGCCGAGCAACTCCTGGGTCAGGGCGACATGCTGCACATGGAAGGTGGCGGCCGCATTCGCCGCGTTCATGGCCCCTTCGTCTCCGACGAAGAAGTCGAAGCCGTCGTCAAATTCCTCAAATCGCAAGGCGAGCCGTCATATCTTGACGCCATCACCGAAGAACCCGACGAACCCGATCCCACAACTCTGCTCGACGGCGAAGGCGAAGGCAGTGGCGACGATCTCTACGACCAGGCCGTCGCCATCATCGCCCGCGATCGCAAGGTCTCGACCTCCTACATCCAGCGCCGCCTGCAAATCGGCTACAACCGCGCCGCCCGCATCATCGAAAAAATGGAAGACGAAGGCGTCATCTCCTCCCCCAACCACTCCGGAAAACGCGACGTCCTGGTCGGTGACCACTCGGGCAGGGATGATTAACAACCGGTTGATCCCAAAACGGGAACATGCCACATATGCGCCATGCGCATCATTGCCGTGGGCAAGATAATAAGATTTTGGTCCCTGCCGGGTCGCGGCGATGCGGAAATGCCGCTTCGCGCATGGCTCTCCCTCGTAAAGCCGGCAACCTGGTCGCGGCCCAATGACATCAAAATGGTATTTCGCAGTGCAGACCTTTTAAGCAATGGCCGAGTGGTATTTAACATTGGTGGCAACAAATACCGCCTCGTCGCGGCTGTTCACTACCGGGGCCACCGCATCTATGTGCGCTTCATCGGCACTCACAAAGAATACGACGGCATCGACGCAAACAAGATCTGAAGGAGCCCGCTATGAACATCCGCCCCATTCGCAACAAGGCAGACCACCGTTGGGCTCTGAAGGAAGTTGAACGTCTGTGGGATGCCAACCCGGGAACGCCTGACGGTGACCGCGTTGACATCCTCGTGACCTTGATTGAAGCTTACGAAGCACGGCATTTTCCAATCGCAGCGCCCGATCCAATTTCTGCGATAAATTTCATGCTCGACCAAAAAGGGCTAACCCGCCGCGATCTTGAACCCGCAATCGGCAGCCGGGGCCGGGTTTCGGAAGTGCTCAATCAAAAGCGCCCTCTGACGCTCGCGATGGTAAGGGCGCTCGGCAAACTTCTGGACATTCCGGCAGAAATATTGGTGCAAACCTATCCGATAAAGTCAGCCGCTTGAAACTCACCCATGCGTGTCATTGAACGCCCCCTCAAGCTCGTCAACCAAACCGTCACTCCAGCGCACGTCCTTGTACCCGCCTACGCTGAGCACACTCATCACGTCCCTGAATTCAGCATTGGCACGCTCGAACATCTTGCGTGTCTGCTTCACCCGCCGCTCGGCCGATGCAAACGCCAGATCTTCCGGATGCGCCGCTTCATGCGCCCAATCGCGAATGGCCCGCAGCAAGCGCATGTAGTCATTCACCTCGCGCGAAATATCCGCAGTCAGGGCATATCCAAATAGCCCCGTCATCGCCGGTATGGCGCGAAAGGCATGGTCCACGGCATCAACGGCCCGCACCCGGGAAGGCCCATCCGGCGAATGCACAAAACGCGACAATGAGTCGCCAAACGCAACGTGGAGCAGCATCAGCTCCTGCCCGAAATTCTGACGCGCAGGACGCCAGCGTCTCGTTTGCCTTGCGTCAATCACAATGGGGATGAGAATGGCAAAAACGACAGCGCTCAGCAAAAACCCGCCCGCTTCCGCAATGGCATTTTGCAGGAACACCTCATTCAGCCCCAACGGCCCATTGGGATCAAACACCAGTCTTTGCAGTCGCTCGTCCATCGTCCCCATGCCCCCACGGCGGTCCTTTCAATCATTTAATGGCCGCCCCACTATTTCCTGCTATTCTGCCGCTCACGTTCTTCCTTTTGCCACAGTCACCTTTTAAGGCTTCGACCAACCGTCAGAGCTCAAGAAAACAATCATGCGCACCATCATCATATTCATCTTCGCCATCGTCTCAGCCTCAAATGCCTGGGCCGCCCCGCTCAAGCCACAAGACGTCGCCGACCTGAACAAGATTTCGGCCTATTTGAACGCTATTACGTCGCTGCAATCAAACTTTGTCCAGGTTGGCCCCAATGGTGAGCTTGATCAGGGCGTGATTTACGCGCGCAAGCCAGGCCGTCTGCGGTTTGAATATGCACCGCCCAGCCCCTATCTCATTGTTTCCGATGGCGTCACCATCGCGGTTGCCAACAACAAATTGCGCACCGTTGACCGTTATCCGCTGATCGACAATCCGTTAAACATAATTTTGCGCGAGAATATCGACCTTGCCCACGATCCCCGCGTCACCGCCATAGATCGCCAGCCCGGCACGCTGCGCATCACGGCGACGGAAAAATCGGGGCCGCTCAAAGGCCAGGTAACGCTAATCTTCGCCCACCCGGCAACCGAGATCCGTCAGTGGATCATCACCGATGCGCAAGGCTTGCAAACCATGATCGCCCTGAAAAACCCAAAGACCGAAGTCCAGCTATCGCCGCAACTCTTTGTTTTGCGCGACGTCGATCGTTTCGGCCGAAAAGACGATTAACATCACCTTTGCTTGCCCATGTTTGCGCGGCAGTGCTAGCCATGTCGCATGAGCCGCAAAGTCAAAAGACCCGTCATCGGCATTCCCTGCGATCATCGCATGATCGGGCCCCACCCGTTTCATGCCGTCGGTGAGAAGTACATTGTTGCAGTGCGCGATGGCGCCGGCGCGATACCGGTACTTATTCCGGTTCTCGAAAACCCGATCAGCATCGAAGAGATTCTTGAATCGATTGACGGCATTTTTCTGACCGGTTCACCGTCAAATGTTGCACCCAAATATTACGCTGGACCTTCGCCACGTTCCGGAGTCCTGCAAGATGAAAGGCGCGACGCCACAACCCTACCGCTGATCCGCCACATCGTTGAGCGCGGCACACCGGTCTTTGCCGTCTGCCGCGGCTTTCAGGAATTCAACGTCGCCTATGGCGGCACACTGCATCAGCACATCGAAGAAGTGCCGGGACGCTTCGATCATCGTGAAGACAAAGCAGCGCCGCTCGATGTCCAATACGCCCCGGCGCACGATGTCGAACTGGCACCAGGCGGCGAGCTCGAGCGCATCGCCGGGTCCCGGACCATCAAGGTAAACTCGCTGCACAGCCAGGGAATCGACCGTTTGGGCGGGGGCTTGAGCGTCGAAGCAACGGCGCCCGACGGCATCATCGAAGCCTTTCGCGTTACGAATGCGCAAAACTTTGCACTCGCCGTTCAATGGCATCCGGAATGGCGCTTTTGGGACAACGAATTTTCGAAGGAACTGCTTGCAACCTTTGGCCGCGCTGCGTCGTTGAAAAAATGAGTTTGGGGGCACGGCCATGAGCCGCAATCGTACAGAACTGAAAGAGTGGCTGAAAGAACGCCGCATCACCGAGGTCGAGTTGCTTATTCCCGACATGGCGGGAATCGCACGCGGGAAAATCTTGCCGACCAACAAATTCCTTTCAGGCCTCGACAATGACACGTTGCGCTTGCCAGAAAGTGTTTTCGGACAAATGGTCACCGGCGCCGACGCGGAAACTGAAACCCTCAGCTACCAGGCTCCCGACATGATCCTGGAGCCCGACGCCAGCACGATCTGCATCGTGCCATGGTATCGCGAACCCACAGCGCAGGTCATTTGCGACTGCGTTGATCGAAAAGGCAATGCGAGCAAAGTAGCGCCTCGCCAAATTCTCAAGAATCTGCTGGCCAAGTACAAAGAAAGCGGCTGGCGGCCCGTCGTGGCCCCCGAGGTTGAGTTCTATCTGGCACAAAGAAACATAGATCCCGACTATCCGCTGCTGCCGCCCGCCGGAAAATCCGGACGCCCGCAAACCGGACGTCAGGCCTATGCCATCGACGCCGTCAACGAATTCGATCCCATGTTCGAGGACGTCTATGATTATTGCGAAGCGCAAGAGATCGGAATTGACAGTCTGATCCACGAAGAAGGCGTCGCGCAGTGCGAAATAAATTTCAATCACGGAGACCCGCTGGACCTGGCCGACCAGACATTCCTGTTCAAGCGCACCGTACGCCAGGCGGCACTTCGTCACGACATCTATGCCACGTTCATGGCCAAGCCCTATGAGCAGGAACCGGGCAGCGCCATGCACATTCACCAGAGCATCGTCGACGCAAAGACCGGAAAGAATCTGTTCTCGAGCCGCAGCGGCAAGGACACGAGGCTTTTCCTCGCCTACATCGCCGGTCTGCAAAAATATCTTCCAGCCTCCATGCCGATGATCGCGCCTTACGTAAACTCATACCGCCGCCTGGTGCGATACCTGTCAGCACCGGTGAACACCCACTGGGGACACGAGAACCGCACCGTCGGCTTTCGGGTTCCCGAATCCGAACCCAAGAACCGGCGGGTCGAAAACCGCGTACCGGGCGCCGATGCCAACCCCTATCTTGCCATCGCCTCAACTTTGGCCTGCGGCTATCTCGGCATGACCCAAAACCTGATGCCGACAAAATCGATGGAAGGCAACGCCTACGAATCCATGCGCTTTCTGCTGCCGCGCCACCTCCTCGACGCAATTCACCGCTTCCGCGCCTCAAGCGACATTCGCGAATTGCTGGGTGAACCGTTCATCGAACTCTACTCGGACGTCAAATCATCCGAGCACGACGCCTATCAACAGGTCATCAGCCCATGGGAGCGTCAGCATCTCCTTTTAAACGTTTGAGTCTTCGCCGCCAGAACGGTTTGAGCTTGGCAAATTTGCGCCAGCTCTTTCGCAGCTTTTTCATCCGATGCCGCGAATGAGCACCGTACCACCCCGCAATCAAACCCCCGGCATAAACAAGCGCCGCTGGATCCTCGCCCTCCCGGCGCTCGGCGAGGATCTCTTGCACCAATACCCCAGCAACAGCCGCATCATTCACCTGCCCCAATACGTCCTGGAGGACGCCCAGCCGTTTTGAAAAGCGCCTCACGCGCCGCTTTGAAAACAGCGATCGCGTGAACTCTATCGCGTATCTCAATTGCTTCAGTTTGATCCGCAATTCATGCCGTTGTTGGGAGTCCATATCTTCGAACTTCTGCCAAAGCTTCAGCACTTGGGCAAAGCGATGCTGCAAGCGTTCACACGCAAATTCGACAGCGCTCTGCACCGCCGGGTTATTCTCCACTGGCAAGCGTAACCATGGCCGGCTGTAGGTAATCTCCACCAAATCAAGCACGAGCTTACGAAAATTTTCCCCCTCGAGCGTGTCGATGCCCCGCTGTCGGGCCGCCCGGCGCCTCGAATTCACGGCGGCCGAAAACGCCTGCAATCGGTCGTCGTCGCCGTAAGCTTTGATCACAGGGCGCAGCATCTCTGTATCGAACACATCAAGATCGCGCACGCATCCCAATGCGGCTGCAATAGTCCGCGTTTGATCTTCCACGACACTCAACACGCTGCGGAAGGGGTCACGAAACATCGACATCGCAACCCGCAGGCGCCGCAGCGCGACCCGCATTTGGTGAATGCCTTCGCTGTCCTGTGCGTTCAAAACAGCAGCCCAATTTCCAAGCAGATGGTGGAGACAATTGCCGATCACTGCGCACAACACATCATCAGCCGCAGCGTCATCCGGCAACTCGACCCGTAACGCATGAACAGGCGCATCCAGATTGCCCTGTGCCAGGGCATATCCCCTATCGGACTTCGACTGGAGTGATAGCGTCAGCGGTAACCCAAGCGTTAGAGCGCGCGCGCACTCAACCAATTCACCGGCGTTGCCCTTCAGCAGTTCAAGCTCGAATTCGCTAATGGGCGTCGTGAGCAGTTGATTCCCGCTCATATGCTTGATCAAGCCCGTATCGATCGCAGCTTCGATTTCCGTGCCCCGCTTCGGCGAAAGCAGCATGCGCGTGCGTTGAACTTCGACTTCGAATAGGGGTACCAAAGAGCGGCCATCTAAAATCCGCTCAACCCGCCAGCGCAGCCTGCTTTCAGGAATGGCATTGACATCTGCTGCCGAAGTTGGAACGTCCGACTTGAACTCCATGCGCGTCGCCAGATCGTCTCGCTGAACGCTTTTCAGGGTTTGGACGAACCCTTGGCCCTCGTTGCGCACCCGAAGCACCAGTCCCGCCTGACGCAGCGCGGACATTTTAGTATCGAAATAAACTCCGGTTTGAATCGTCGTCTGCGCCCGCCGGTTCCCGGCCAGGCGTTTCAGTTCGGGCGAATTCCTGAGGCGCAACAATGCGTCTGCAGGCCCGACAAATTTTAACTCAGTCTCTCGGTTCATTCATTCAACATCGTGTGGCTTGCCCGCAAAGGACCATTTTGCGGGGACAAAAGCTTTAGTGCAAGTTTCGAAATGTTGTCACAAAACTGTCAAGAACACATAATCTAACGCCGGTCCAAAGAATGTCCCCAGAACTTGACCAGGTACATGCAACAATTTCTACGGACTGCGAACAGCGATGCCACACCGCGCCATATACAGCTTGGCCTGACCGATGGTCGCCTCGCCAAAATGGAAAACTGACGCCGCGAGCACGGCACTGGCATGACCATCTCGCACGCCCGCCACAAGATGATCGAGCGTCCCCACCCCCCCGCTGGCGATCACAGGAACTGAAACAGCATCGGCGATCTGGCGCGTGAGTTCGATGTCATAACCCTCTTTCGTGCCATCCCGGTCCATCGATGTCAGCAATAGCTCCCCTGCACCAAGCGTCACAACTTCACGCGCGTAGTCGACCGCACTCAAGCCAGTAGCGTTCCGCCCGCCATGCGTAAAGATTTCATATAGCCCCTTGCCCACCCGCCGCGCATCCATGGCAACCACCACCAACTGCGACCCGAACTTCTCCGCCGCCTCGCTGATGATCGCGCGCCGCTCGATCGCGGCAGTATTGATCGCAACTTTGTCAGCGCCCGCCAAAAGCAGGGCACGAATATCTTCCAGTGTCCGCACCCCTCCCCCCACCGTCAACGGCATGAAACAGGCTTCAGCCGTCCGCCGCACCACCTCCAGCAGTATCCCTCGCCGCTCGTGACTTGCCGCTATATCGAGAAAACACAACTCGTCCGCGCCCGCCTCATCATAGGCCCGCGCCGCTTCGACCGGATCGCCCGCATCGCGCAGATCGACGAACTTCACGCCTTTGACCACGCGACCGTCCTTGACGTCGAGACAGGGAATGATGCGCGCTTTCAGCATCGCCTAACTCCGCGCCACCGAAAGCGCTTCAAGCGCATCGACCCGCCCGTCGTAAAGCGCCCGCCCGACAACGACGCCCTTAATGTTGGGATGGTCGAAAGCTTTGAGCATGCGCAAATCCGAGATCGACCCGATGCCTCCACTCGCGATTACCGGGATCGACACGTGATCGGCAAGCAGCGCCGTCTCTTCGATGTTAACGCCCGTGCCTGTACCGTCGCGCGCAATGTCGGTATAGATGATGCAGGCAACGCCCGCGTCCTCGAAACGCTTCGCCAGCTCTCGCGCGGAAATGTTTGTTGCCTCGGCCCATCCCGAAATCGCGACCTTGCCGTGTCTGGCGTCGATCCCGACAGCGATCCGGCCCGGATGCGCTCGCGCCGCCGCGCCCACCAACTCCGGATCGCGGACCGCAACCGTGCCCAGAATTACACGCGCTACGCCCGCCTCAAGCCAATCATCGATCCCGGCACGGTCGCGAATGCCGCCGCCGAGTTGGACCGGCAGGGTGAGGTCCTTCAGAATGCCGGCCACCGCCTCGCCGTTCGCTGCCCGTCCGTGCACCGCGCCGTCGAGATCGACGATGTGCAGCCATTCGAATCCCTGCGACTGAAACAAGCGCGCCTGCGCCACCGGGTCGTCGTTGAACACCGTCGACGACGCCATCTCGCCCTGCACCAGCCGCACGCATTGCCCACCCTTGAGATCGATCGCCGGAAAAACGATCATGGACGCCATCGCACAAAATTCTGCAGCAACTGCAACCCCACATCCTGGCTCTTTTCGGGATGGAACTGTGTGCCGATCATGTTGTCGCGCCCCGCGACGGCCGTGACTGCGCCGCCATAGTCGGTGTCGGCCAGGACATCGCGGGCATTCGCCGCTCGCAGATGAAAGCTATGCACGAAGTAGGCGTGCGGCTCGGCTAACGCGCTCAAATGCGCGATCACCGGATGGGCTGCCAGCGCCCGCAAATTGTTCCAGCCCATGTGCGGAATCTTGAGCGCGGCATCGCAAGGCGCCAGCCGGACAACGTCGCCTTCAATCCATCCCAGCCCCTCATGCGAGCCGTGTTCGAGCCCGCGCGTGGCCATCAATTGCATGCCGACGCAAATGCCGAGAAACGGCACACCGCGCCGCTGCACAGCATCGCTCAAGACATCGATCATGCCCGGCAACGCGCGCAAACCATTCATGCAGTCTGCAAACGCGCCCACGCCCGGAAGGACGATGTGCTCCGCCTTGCGCACCACATCGGCATCGCTCGTCACCGCAACCTCATTGTTCAATCCGCCGTCGCGCACTGCGCGCGCCACCGCCTTCTCGGCGGATCGCAAGTTTCCCGAACCGTAATCAATGATGGCGACAAGTCCGCTCACGGGACAAATTCCAATTCAAACGGGGGCCTACGACCCCAGGCTTCCTTTGACACTGGGCACCTGACCCGCTTGGCGCGGATCAATTTCAATGGCTTGGCGCAACGCCCGTGCGCAAGCCTTGAAACAACTCTCGGCAATGTGATGATTGTTCTCGCCGTACAGATTATCGATGTGCAGTGTCAACCCGGCATTCTGCGACAACGCCTGGAACCATTCCTTGAACAGCTCCGTATCCATCTCACCCAGTTTCGCCCGGCTGAACGAGACTTTCCAAATGAAATAAGGTCGCGCCGACACATCGACAGCACAGCGCGTCAGCGTCTCGTCCATGGGAATGAGCGCCGATCCAAATCGCCGGATTCCGGCACGGTCCCCCAGCGCTTTGACCATCGCCATCCCGATCACAATCGCGCTATCCTCGGTTGTATGGTGAAAGTCGATATGCGTATCGCCTTTAACCTTGACCTTCAGGTCGATGCCGGAATGCTTGGAAAAACTCTCCAGCATATGATCAAGAAAACCGACGCCAGTGGCGATATCGAACGTGCCGGTGCCGTCAAGATCCAGTGAAACCGAAATGTCGGTTTCCCGTGTCTTACGTTCAACGCTTGCTTTACGCATGAAGATAAGCCTTTCGGGCCCCTTTCAATCTGGACCACACACGACATATAGCAGGAGCCCTAACATTGCGCGAAGAGAGCATTCCGTCCCATGACTGACCATTACGCTGACAAACCGGTTTGGCGCCGGACGACAATTCTGTCCGTACGCAAAGCCGGACGCGTGGTTGTAGCAGGCGACGGCCAGGTCAGCCTGGGTCAAACCGTCATGAAGTCGAACGCGCGCAAGGTTCGTAGGCTGGCCAATGGTAAAGTCATCGCCGGGTTTGCCGGCGCCACCGCCGACGCCTTCACCCTGTTTGAACGACTGGAAGCAAAACTCGAAACATATCCGGGCAATCTCACACGTGCGGCCGTTGAACTCGCCAAGGACTGGCGCACCGACCGTTATCTGCGCCGCCTCGAGGCCATGCTCGCCGTTGCCGATGCCACCACAAGCCTGATCCTGTCAGGCTCCGGCGACGTGGTGGAGCCCGAGGACGGCCTGATGGGCATAGGCTCGGGCGGCAACTACGCGCTCGCCGCTGCCCGCGCCCTTTTGCCGCTCGATATGTCAGCCGAAGACATTGCCCGCCGTTCGATGAAAATCGCGGCCGATATCTGCGTCTATACAAATCACGAACTCACACTGGAAATCCTGTAGGCGCCCCGATGAGCTCTCTCACCCCCCGCGAAATCGTCGTAGAACTTGACCGCTATATTGTCGGCCAGGCCGCAGCCAAGCGCGCGGTGGCCATCGCCTTGCGCAATCGCTGGCGCCGCCAGCAACTCACGCCCGACTTGCGCGAGGAAGTGCTGCCGAAAAATATTCTGATGATCGGCCCAACCGGCGTCGGCAAGACAGAAATCTCGCGCCGCCTTGCCAGGCTCGCCCAGGCCCCGTTCCTCAAAGTCGAAGCAACAAAGTTCACTGAGGTCGGCTATGTCGGCCGCGACGTCGAGCAGATCATCCGCGATCTGGTCGAAATTGGCATTGCCCAGTTGCGTGAACGCCGCCATCGCGATGTCAAGGCGCGCGCCGAGAAAGCAGCCGAAGATCGTGTTGTCGAAGCCCTGGTCGGCACCAGCGCCTCGGACTCCACCCGCGATGCCTTCCGCCGCAAGCTGCGTGACGGCGAACTCAACGACAGGGAAATCGAACTTCAGGTCGCCGACACGGGCGGCATGCCATCATTCGACATTCCAGGCATGCCGGGCTCCCAGATCGGCATGATCAATCTGAACGACATGCTCGGCAAAGCTCTGGGTGGACGGCAAAAGACCCGCAAGTTGAAAGTCATCGATGCCTATGCGCCCCTGATCGCCGAAGAGGGCGACAAGCTGATCGACAACGATGCGCTGGTGCAAGATGCGATCAGATCGGTCGAAAACGATGGTATCGTTTTCCTCGACGAGATCGACAAGATCTGCGTGCGCGAAGGCGGCCACCGCGGCGGCGGCGACATCAGCCGCGAAGGTGTGCAACGCGATTTACTGCCGCTCATTGAGGGCACTACTGTGTCCACGAAACATGGACCAGTCAAAACCGACCACATTCTTTTCATCGCCTCAGGCGCCTTCCACCTGGCCAAGCCCTCTGACCTTCTGCCGGAATTGCAAGGCCGGTTGCCGATCCGTGTCGAATTGCAAGCGCTGACGCGCGATGATTTTCGACGCATCCTCACCGAACCCGAAGCAAGCCTCATCAAACAGTACAAAGCCCTCATGGCCACCGAAGGTGTCGAGCTCGAATTCACCGAGGAGGGCATCGATGCCCTTGCCGATGCGGCCGCTGAGGTTAATGCGACCGTCGAAAATATTGGCGCGCGCAGGTTGCAGACCGTAATGGAGCGAGTGTTGGAAGAGGTAAGCTTCCACGCCCCCGATAGTTCGGGCGCAAAGATCATTGTCGACCAAAGCTTCGTAGCCCGGGAAATTGGCGCTTTGACAAAGAATGCCGACCTCTCGCGCTTCATACTTTGACGCGAAAATTTTGCTCCCCACATCCGGCGGGGGAGTTCAGAATCTTGAAGAATTGTTTCCTCAAAGTGTTGAGAACTCTCGCACTCTGAAAAGTTTCGCGCTAAGGTATCGGCCTGGGTAGCGAGATCGGCAATTCCACCCCCGGGTTGCAGATCTTCGCGCGAGTTGGGTACGCGAGTGTCGAAGCGCAACCTCTTTGTGAGTTTTGCTGAGAGCGACGGTGGCCATTCTTATTTGGCCACGCGTGCAATGCTTGACCCGTCAGGCATCGCTCATTTGATTTTTAGAAACACGGTCGCTGAAGCGCTCGAAGCGGTTGCGACCGGTCAGGCAAACTACGCTGTGGTGCCTGCCTACAACTCGATCACGCAGTGGGAAGGTTCAACTCTCAAAGCGCTGGCCTCGGGTATGTTTGAAATTTGCGCGCAGGTGTGCATGCCGACCAGCTATGTGCTCGTCGCCCACAAAGACTACATGACGGAATTTGTCAGCGCCTTCGGCTCGATCACCAACGCCAGCGCCGCGCCGACGCATGAAGACGCGGCCAAGATCTACACCCGCTTCTTGTCGCGCATTTTTGTCGGCGCCCAAGCCGATGAGCAATACCGCGGGCGCCTGCTGCGTCCCGATATGACGCACGCCACCATAGAACTGTCGCGCAATCCATTGCGCGTTCTGGAAGAAATGACTCGTTCGGAACTTATGAAGGCCATGGCGGCAGCGCCCAGCCGCGCCACTTACGGGCCATTGCCGCAACATCTGTCGGGCGGCTCGATCAACATCGGCGGCACAGCGGTCTTGCAACAGACAGCACCTACGATAGCGCAAACGGCTCCCATCATGGACACGCTGCAGGCGCCCGCGGCTCTGGTCGCCGCCGGCCTGCTCGATGCGCCGGGCGACCCCGAAGGCTGGGACCAGCCCGGCTCGCTGGGTGAAATCGTTTCGCTTCTGCGCAAACTCCTGGTGTTGTTGAACGTCTATTCGTTCGGCGCCCCCGATTTGCCTGAGAACAAAACCCAATATTTGCTCGTTGGCCGCCGTGGTGCAGGCGCGCCCGCAGCGGGCGCCCTGCGCTTACCTGCGGCCACACCGCCAACTCGCATCATGACCTTGGTCAGGCCGTCGCTGAGAAAATCCAGCGCCGATCAGTGGTTAAAGCCGCGCACGGCGCTGGCAAGAACACTGCGCGACTTCGGATTTGTCCTGGATCGCGCGCCCATCATGGTGTCGACGGGAACCACGCGTTCATTTCTCTTCGAAGGTGGCCGCCCCAGAGATGGCCTCTCGCCCAACCCGATCAACATTTTCAACGGGACCTTCAAATGGCTCGCCGAAATGTTCGAGCCAGCAGCCGAGCCGGGCAAGCAAAAGTCCAAAGAAGGCACGCTGCGCAAAACGATCGAGAAAAAGCCCGAGCGCGAACTCAAAGATGACACGCCCGGCAAATTTGACACGATGTATTTGGGTCAATATCCCAGCTGGTGCCAGGGACTGAATGCCGACAGCTGCTGGTGCTGTGAGGAACCGCACGCCGACACACAAAGCCAGGCCGGTAACGCAGTCTCGCCAGTTCTTCAGCTTCTGGGTGGCACGCTCATCGCCGCTGTGCTTTTTGCCTTTGCTTATTCAGGCTATTGTTCGTTCACCGGTTCCTGCAGCCTGTTCAGCGCTCCAGAAAATTATCAACCGGCAATTATTCAGTCGCCCCCGGCAGAACCGCCTGCGCCACCGGCCATTGCGCCTGTATTGAAAGTGGTCCCACCAGCAAAGCCGGAAATTGCTCCCACCGCACCAGACAACCAGTCAACCCAGGCGCCCTATCCGGGATTGCCGTACCCAGGCCTCAACGACAAGCCGGTACCGCCAGTGGCTTATCCGGGACTGCAAGAAAAACCGCAGGCCCCGCGCAGTGTTGAAAAACAGCCGTTACCGCCGGTACCTAAATTTGTTCCAGTCAAGCCGGTCATACTCCACGTCGCGTTCTACGAAGCCAAGTCGAACCTGACGCGTGAATCGTTCAACGTACTCGCCACGGCCGCAGGCCAGGCCGTACAAATGAACAAGACCGTAAACATTCGCCTCTTTGCCCTTGGGCGCCGTGAGCCCGATTCAAATTTGTGGAGCCGGAGGCTTAACGCCGTCAAAGACGAGTTGGTTCGTTTGGGTGTGCCGTTCGAGCGTATCCGCGTAGACGGCAACGGGCCCTACATCGTGATCATCAGGGCCATCGAACCGCCGCGCGCCCGTTCCGCCCGTCAACGCCTGACCTACGACCTCGACTCCATCGACGATCCGCTGAGCAATAATTAGCTCCGCCGCCGCCGCAAATATACATAAAGCGCACCTTCACCGCCGTGACGTTGATGAGCGGCTTGCGTCCCTGCAACGACACTGCGGGCATCGCCCTCGTCAAGCCAGCGCGGCACCATCATGCGCAAGACCCCGGACTTTGTCCGCGTTGGCATGACAAAGCCTTGATCCGCAGTCCCGGCGTTCGCTTTGGGCGCCCCTTTGCCCGTCACCACCAGCACACAGCGGCGCCCGCTTTCTGCACTGCTACGGACAAAAGCAGTCAGCCGCGTATGCGCTTGCGCTTGCGTCAATCCGTGCAGATCAAGCGTCGCTTCGGGCACAATCTTGCCGCGCTTCAGCTTCTCCGCCGTCGATCCATCAAGGCCCGTCGCGACAGCCTGCGGCTTGGCCTTTGCCGGTGGGCGCAAAGCGGGCTTCAAGTGCGCCGGCAACTGCTTCGGCTTATCGGCAGCCCGCGTCTCAACAACTGCCGCCACCAGCCGCTTGCGCCGGGGACGCCGCACGTCTCGCGTCACTGCTTGCCAAAGCGCATGTTCTTCTTCTCGAACGTCGCGCTTGCGGACCACGGGAAGATCAATTCAATCGCTGAGCGGCAGATTTCGGCAGCAAGACAAACATGCGTCCGCGATGCGCCATCCGTCCTGCGATGCTTTCCGCGCGCGCACCATAACCCCAATAGACGTCACCCCGCACCGGTCCACGAATGGCGCCGCCCGTGTCCTGCGCCACCAGCAATCGCCGCAACACATCATCGCCAGCACCCTCAACTGCCGCAGGCGACGTCGCATCAATCCAGACCGGCGCGCCCAAGGCGTGAAACTTCAGATCCACGGCCAGGCTTGCTTCCGGCATCAACGCAACTCCCTGCGCGCCCGCAGCGCCCATTACAGGATCTGCAATCGGCAATTCCTTGAAAAATACATAGGAAGGATTCTCGTTCATCAGCGCCTCGGCCTTGCCGGGATGAGCGTCGAGCCACGCCCGGATACTCTGCATCGATAGCTTGTCGCGCGCGATTTCACCCCGGTCAACCAGCACCCGGCCCACCGCCGTGTAGGGGTGCCCGTTCTGACCATCATAGGCTGCCCGTATCACTTCGCCGCTTTCAAGCTGCACGCGTCCGGATCCCTGAATGTGCAGGAAAAACGCAGCAGCCGCGTCATCGACAAAGGCAATCGCAGATGTCCCCGGCAAACCCGACGACACAATCTGCGCCCGCGTCGCATAGGGCACGAGCTTGCCGTCCTGTACCCGGCCCGCCACGCGCTCACCCTTCAATGCCGGACGAAACGCACCCAGGTCGACTTGGACAAGATCACCGGGCCGCGCATACAGCGCCACGTTAAATCGCGCGCTGCGCTTCCGGCTGCCCTTCAGTTCAGGTTCATAGTATCCTGTGTAAAGACCACGTTCCTCATCGCCGTTGAACGCTTGAGCCGGCACAAACCAGGTCTCGAAAAAACCACGCGCCGCGTCAGCTGATTGAACTTCGGCCTGCAAAGCCGACGAACAGGCAAGTCGCCAATCCCCGACCGTGCCATAGGCAGGGACGCCTCCAAATCCTGCTGTATCTTCACGTGCCTTGAGCTTCACACACGAGCGCTGAAAAGCCTGCAACGCAGGCCGCACATCGGACGAAGGCCAATCTGCCAATACGGAAAAGGAGGTTCGTTTCAAAACCAGCAGATCGGGAGCGCTTGTTTTGTCACGCCCAAGATCGTCAAGCGGCGCGCACGCCGCAGCGACCAAAAGAAGAGCAGCTCCGGCTGCACGAACTGCACGCATGGCTGAAGCTTATGCTATGCGGCGCCTGCAGTGGCAACCAGTTTCCAGTTGGGGTCACTCGAACGCGTGTCGCGCGCGAAAGTCCACACATCGGTCACTTCACGCACCACACCTGCAGCGCCTTCGATAACAGCACCCGCCGCATCGCGCGTTGCACTGATAAGTTCACTAACGAAACGCACCGTCACTTCTGCAATTCGCCCACGCAAGGTGGCGTCTTCAAGATTGGCTTGCTTCAGGCCAACAAAGGAAAATTCCATTTTTTGTCCGGCTGCTTCACGCACCGAGATTGCGCCCTCGAAACTTGCATAAACATCGTCTGCAAGCAGAGGTTTCAGACCTTTGCGATCACCTTGCGCAAAGAGCTGCGCGATCATTTCGTGCGCCGCTTTCGCACCGCCAAAAAAAACATCCGGATCAAACCCACGATCTTCTTCCTGGATACGCAAGATCCCCAGCGCCAGCGGCGACCCCGGCGCCAATTTGCTCATCACACCGTCATTGGGCACCGTTCGCGCGGCTTCCCGTGCGCGAGGCAGCGCGATCACATTGTCTTCCTTCGCACTGGCCGTTGGACGTCGTGGATCGGTCCGCTCGCGTTGATTGATCGGGTCAAAAGGCGGACGCTCATTGCCGGTCCGCCGGCCCAGGGACGTATACAAGCGAAACGCGATGAAGGCCGCGATCGCGGCAAAAAACAGGATTTCCAACGCAGATTCGCTCATTGCACCATTCCGTTGAAGCAAGCACACACCCACATGATACGCACATCATTCTGTCTATTCTGCGGCATCTCAGGCAGTTGGCTCCTGCTTGGGGATAAACACTACAGCGCCAACCCGACCCGGTCCATAGGCTACCGCTTAGTTACGAATAAACCAGCACGAACACATGGCAAATGAAGAGTGAATGGCGACGGTCCCCACGCGGTCCCTTGTATGGACGCCCACAACCATGTTAGCCACCCGCCAAAGTAAAATTGTGCTGAATTGTGAGTTTTCAAGGACAAGATCGAATGAGCGACACGCTTACCAACGGCAATGGCCAGGCCCCCGACGCACAAATGGCAGGAGCACCAGGAGCTCAGATTCAGGTCCTGGCGCAATACGTTAAGGATTTGTCATTCGAAAACCCGGCAGCCCCACTCAGCCTGCAGGGCCAAAAGCCCGCGCTCGATGTGGGTGTCGATGTTCAGGCCCGGGGCCTTGGCGTCGACCAATACGAAGTAACCGTGCGCATTCGTGCCGACGCCAAGTCTGCCAACCAGACTGTGTTTGTTTGCGAAGTCACCTATGCCGGTGTCTTCATGCTCAAGAACATCACGCCGGAAAATATCCAACCCGTGCTGCTCATTGAATGTCCGCGCCAGCTCTTCCCGTTCGCGCGCCGCGTCGTGGCAGACCTCACCCGCGACGGCGGCTTCCCGCCGCTGCTACTCGATCCCATCGATTTCATGACACTCTATCGCGCCCAGCTCGCTCAACAAAAAGCACAACCCACCGCGACCGTTTAACTTCGCCAAATTGAATCTTTGCCCAGACCCACAACCATGGCCGCGTGAACTTTAAGTTCTTGCTCGCGCAGACGCGGCGCCAGCGGGCTGGGTCGTGCAGGCAACGCCGTCCGCGCTGCTGCACCACCGGCCGGCACATTTGGTTGCGTCAACAGCTCCAAACCCTGCTGACGCCCGCCTAAAAGCTCAAGATAAACTTGCGCCAGAAGCTCGACATCGAGCATAGCCCCGTGGCCCTTGGCTTTGCGGTCATCCAGATTGATACTGAACTTGCGGCACAACGCATCGAGAGACGCCGGCGACCCCGGATATTTCCGCCGCGCGATCATCAGCGTATCGACAGCGCGGCTCGCCAAAAGCGCCGGCTTTTCGATCTTCCCCAGTTCCGAATTCAAAAACTTGAGATCGAACTCCGCATTGTGAATAACCAGCGGACTGTCGGCAATGAACTCCAGAAACCCGTCTGCAACGTCGGCGAACAACGGCTTGTCGGCCAGGAATTCCGTCGAAAGATTGGTGATCCGCCGGGACTCTTCCGGCACATCGCGTTGGGGATTGAGATAGGCGTGATAGCGCGAGCCCGTCGGCGTCCGGTTCTTCAATTCCAGACAGCCAATTTCAACGATCCGGTGACCTTGCGAGGGATCAAGACCGGTTGTCTCAGTATCAAGTACGATTTCACGCATGGTTTGCTCTCCAGATTTGTCCCACTCGATCCTTCAACGCCTCGATGATCGCCATGACCTGTGCTTCAGCCTGCGCATACCCTTGCGACGTATCAACGACAAAATCCGCGCGTGCGCGTTTGTCCGCATCGGGCATTTGCTTGTTCACAATAACCTCGAATTTCTCGGCACTCATGCCGGGTCTTTTTAAAACCCGTTCGCGTTGAACGGCGCCTGGCGCCGAAACAACCACGACCACGTCAACCCTGTTCTCGCCCTTGGTTTCAAACAACAACGGAATATCAAGCACCACCATCCTGGTCCCGCTCGAAGCAAAGCCCTGCAACAAACTGCGCTGCGCCTGTCCCACCAGCGGATGCACAATCGCCTCAAGCCTGGCAATAGCCTCAGGCTTGCCCACAACGCAGCGCGAAAGCACCTCCCGGTCAATCCGCCCTTGAACCAGCGCCAGCGGAAAGGTTTCGCCAACCGGCCCCACCGCCGCTCCACCTGCCTCGTAAAGGCGGTGCACGATCGCATCGGAATCACACACCGGCACGCCGTGGCGGGCAAACATTTTTGCCGTCTCGCTTTTCCCCATACCGATAGAGCCTGTCAATCCGATGAGCAGCATCAGCCCCGGCCCTCCAAGATCGAAACCAGATGCGCCTTCAACTGCGGCGTCACCTGCGGTTCCACGCCAAACCACGCGGCAAAGCCAGGCCGGGCCTGATGCATCAGCATCCCCAAACCATCAATCGTTGTGTGTCCCCGCGCCCGGGCTTGCGCCAAAAGCCTTGTCTCCAACGGGCGATAAACAATATCCGCGACAACGGCTCTGCGATCCAGCGCCGTCAAATCGACCATCAATTCGGGTTGCCCCAACATGCCCAGGCTGGTCGTGTTCACCAGCATATCACAAGCAGGCATTTCCGCGCCAAGCCCGTGCCAGTCCCGCGCTAACACTTTGTCCCCGAAAAACGCCCGCAAGGCATTTGCTTTTTCAAGCGTTCGATTGACCACGCTCACCCGTTGCGCGCCAAGCGATAGCAGGGCAAACACAATCGCCCGCGAAGCACCGCCCGCACCAAGCACGACCGCACTCTGCACACCGTTCACGCCCACATCGCGCAAAGACTCAACGAACCCAAACACATCGGTGTTGCGCCCGAGCATGCGACCGCCCGCAAACACCACGGTATTCACAGCCCCCGTAGCCTGCGCCGCCTCATCGCGCGCATCGACTAGCTGGAAGGCCGCTTCCTTGTGCGGCAGCGTGACGTTCACACCGCATACACCCTGCAATGCCAACCCGGGCAACGCCAATGCGAAGGCCTCAGGCCGCACTGCAAACGGTTCGTAGGTAGCATCCAGTCCGTGTTGTGAAATCCAATACCCGTGCAGCGCCGGAGAAAGACTGTGCGCAACCGGCCAGCCAACCACCCCCGCACGCAGTGTTGTCCCGGAAACATTCATGTCTTGAGTGCACCATTCACACGCAGAAAATCCAGAAGCGGCAGCATGGGCAACCCCAGGATCGTGAAATATTCGCCCTCAATCTTGGAGAACAACTGAAGTCCCAGCCCTTCCACATGATAGGCACCGACGCTGCCCAGAATATCCGCTGTTGCATCCACAAGGTACGCGTCCAGAAATTCATCCGAAAACTGCCGCATGCTGAGTTTCGCCTGCCCCACATAACGCCAAACAATCACGCCATCTTTGGCAACACAAACCGCAGACGAAAGCTCGTGCGTCTTGCCGCGCAGGCTTTGCAGCTGTGTCCGCGCGCCGCCAAGCGTGCCGGGCTTGCTGAAAAACTCAGCCCCCAGACTCAGTATTTGATCACCACCAATCACCCAATCCTTAAGGTGCCGGCTTGCAGTCTTTAACGCCTTGAGCTCTGCCAAAAGGTCGGCGGCGTCCCGCGCTGAGGCGCCTTCGGCTTGCAGCGCCTCCAAAACACCCGTCTCATCGATGGCGGGCGCATCGACTTCAAACACAACACCCGCCGCGCGCAGCAACCTCTGACGCGTCAGGCTCCCCGATGCCAATATGATCCCGCTCATGGGTTTTTCTGACCGGCCCGGCTGTACAACGCCAGCACCGCCGCAGCCGTTTCCTCAATCGACCGTCGCGTCACATCGATCACCGGCCAGCCCTTCTCGGCAAATAAACGCCGCGCAATGGCAATTTCGGCCCGCACGGACTCAAGATCAACATAGCTCGTCTCAGTTTCCTCCTGCAGCGACAACAGCCTGTTCTTGCGAATATGAATAAGCCGGTCTGGCGCCACAATAAGCCCTACGACCAACGGCTGCTTCAGACGACTGAGTTCCTCAGGCAATGCGATCCCAGCGACAATGGGAATATTTGCAGCCTTGATGCCCCGATTTGCCAGATAGATACATGTCGGCGTTTTCGACGTCCGGCTCACACCCACCAGCACAACATCTGCCAGTTCCAGCGTCGCCGCGCTCTGTCCGTCATCATGCGCCATCGTGTAATTCAAAGCTTCAATGCGCGCGAAATATTTTGCATCCAGATCATGTTGCGCGCCCGGTCGATGGCTTTCTTCCGCGCCCAGATATGCCCCCAGTTTAGCCATCACTGGATCAAGAACCGCAACCGAAGGCTGCCCCAATTCCCGGCAGCGCACTTCCAGAAACTGTCGCAACTCGGCGTTGACCATCGTGTGCAGCACCAACCCAGGCGCGGTTTCAATCTCGGCAATCGCACGCTCAAGCTGCTTGCGATTGCGCACCAGCGGATAGAAATGTTCGATGGGCCTGCCCATCTCAAACTGCGCGCACGCCGCTTTCGCCACCGCATTCAGCGTCTCGCCCGTCGAGTCCGACACCAGATGCAAATGAAAATAGATCGCTATGGCCCGGGTTTTTTGCACGATGTCCTGAGGATCAAACTGTCGACAACACCGCAGATAAGACCGGGGATGAAACCGGGATGCAACACCTCAGCCACTTGCCCCCACCCAGGCCCACTCCCTGTCCCGTGCATCTCCAACACACCCCTCGACCGAAATGAAGATATCCAGAGCTTTTCATTCCGCCTACCATACACAGACCATCCACATTGCACTTCCGCCACACTCCAGCAGGAATCGCTGCCTCCACCATCACAATCCCCAACCGTGGATAGTTTGAGCCCCTGGGTAAGACCTTGGGGACGTCCTCTGCACACGCATCCTCTCCCAAATATCCACACGCCCTACTGCTTTCTACTAATATTTAAATATCTATAAGTAAGTGAGTAGTGGGACCAGGAAACTGAAGTGATCGAACACAAATTACAAAAACCAATTCTGCAGGTTCTGAGCGGGCAATCCATCACGCCGCAGCCAATTTGGCTGATGCGCCAAGCCGGGCGCTACCTACCGGAATATCGCGAGCTGCGCACCCAGGCCGGAGATTTCTTATCACTGTGCTTCAACCCGGTCTTGGCCAGCGAAGTCACACTGCAGCCCATCCGCAGATTTGATTTTGACGCGGCCATTTTATTCTCCGACATTTTAGTCATCCCCCACGCCCTGGGCCAGAAAGTCTGGTTTGCGGAAGGCGAGGGACCAAAACTTACCCCGCTTAGCCCCGCAGATTTGGCCAAGTTAAAACCTGGAAATATCCGCACAGCACTGGCCCCTGTTTTTGAAACAGTCTCAACCGTCAAAGCCAAACTGCCCAAGTCCACTGCACTGATCGGCTTTGCCGGCGCTCCCTGGACAGTCGCCAACTACATGATCGCGGGCGGAAGCTCGGACGACAGCATTCACCTTCGCCGGTTTGCCTACGAGAACTCTGACGCACTCGACCGCCTGTTCGAAATCCTCGTACAGGCAACTACAGACTACCTCATCGCCCAGATCGAAGCGGGTGCGGAAGTTCTACAGATTTTTGAAAGCTGGGCCGGAACAATACCAGCCAGTCAGGTTCAGAAATACTCTCTCGATCCCATCACAAAAATCATCTCAGGTGTTCGCCATCACTCGCCCGCCACTCCTGTCATCGTATTTCCGCGCGCCGCAGGGACACATTACACACTCTATGCCAAACAAACGGGCGCGACTGCGATCTCCGTCGACACCCAAACATCCCTTCAGACTTTACGGGC
>JAWXBO010000076.1:0-5614 GCA_034440175.1 Alphaproteobacteria bacterium | reverse complement strand
TCGCCGATGGCGCTTGATTCCGGCAGGTAGAAGCCGTTGTCGTCGAGGGTTGGGATTTTCTCCAGCGGGTTCATTTTCGCGTATTCGGGCGTATGCGAACCGCCTGCGGGTACGGCAACGAGCTCGGCGTTGATGCCCTTGAGATAAAGCTGCATGCGCACGCGCGTGGCGTAGGGCGAGAGCTGGGAGTTGTAGAGTTTCATGTGAGTTGGCTCCTAGGGGGGTGGTGAAGGCCGCATGGGACATGGCTGGCGAGGCTTGGTCAATTACCGAATGGGTCATTGCGTGCGTGCAAATTGGCCACACTGGCGACACATGATTTTCCGCGATTCTCCACTTTCAACAGCTCGGGTCTTAACCCACGCTCGCGGCACGGGTTGCGGGCGGTGCCGGTTTCTCTCAAGATGGAGGCTTGTGCGCAATCGGGTTGTCGTTCGAGCGAGGAAGCATTTGTCGGTGAGTTCGGACCATGGCGAGATGAGCCCGGGATTTTTCGACCGGCTGCGCGCT
Organism: Alphaproteobacteria bacterium; assembly: GCA_034440175.1. Classification (GTDB taxonomy): domain Bacteria; phylum Pseudomonadota; class Alphaproteobacteria; order Micropepsales; family Micropepsaceae; genus SZUA-430. The sequence goes on along the minus strand of JAWXBO010000076.1, from coordinate 5,104 downwards.
TTCTATCGGCGCTCGGACGCGGCAAAGGGCTATGTGCTGTTGTCGCCGGTGATGCTGACGATGATCGCGCTGCTGGCGGCGCCGTTGATCTTGCTGACGCTTTATTCGTTTTGGACCCAGGTCGGATTGAAAGTCGATACGAATGTGACCGGCGACCGCTATCGGGAGCTTTACGAGAAGCAGGCTTACATCGACATCTTCTGGCGCTCGATCCAGATGTCGGGGCTGGTCACTTTGGTGACTGTGGGGCTGGCCTATCCGATGGCCTATTTCGTGGCCTTCGGGGTGAAGAAGAACAAATTCATCTGGCTGATCCTGCTGACCATTCCGTTCTGGACGAGTTATTTGCTGCGGGCGTTTTCGTGGAAAATTATTCTGGGTTACAACGGGGTGATCAATTCGGGGTTGATCTCGCTGGGCGCAATCCAGGAACCGCTGAGCTTTCTGCTGTATAATCAGACGGCGGTGGTGATCACGCTGGCGCACGCCTATGCGGCGTTTGCGATTCTGCCGATTTATGTTTCGCTGGAAAAAATCGACCGGACGCTGCTTGAGGCGGCGGCCGATCTGGGAGACGGGGCCTGGGCGCGATTTTGGCGGGTGACGTTTCCGCTGTCGTTGCCCGGCGTGATAGGTGCTGCGGTTCTAATCTTTGTGCCGACAACGGGCGACTATGTGACGCCCGCACTCGTCGGCGGTCCGACGGGGCAAATGATCGCCAACCTCATTCAGATTCAGTTTCTGAAAATCGGTGACTGGCCATTGGGCTCGGCGCTGGCGATTTCGGCGATGGCGGGGGTTGCAATTCTGGTGATGTTGTTTGCAACCGCACTGCAGCTGGCGGTGAGGCGAATTCGATGAGCGCAAAACCCGCACACGCCCCGGCCCGGATGGGCGATCCCGGCAGCGGCCTGAAGCTTTTTGCCATTGCCTATCTGATTTTCATCTATGGCCCGGTGCTGTTCCTGCCGCTGTTTTCGTTCAACGATTCGATCTTTGTCGCCTTCCCGCTGAAGTCGTTTACGACGAAATGGTACGAACAAGCCTTTGCCGACGAGAAGATGATCGGCGCCTTGATCTCAAGCCTGCAAGTGGGCGGGATCGTTGCCGTCGTTTCCACGGTGCTGGGGATGTTCGGCGCCAAAGCGGTGACACGTTACCAGATCCCGGGGCAAGGCCTGATCACGGCCACGATCATGCTGCCGTTGTTTATCCCCGAGATCATCCTTGGCATTTCGCTGCTTATTCTCATCAATAGTGTGGGCATTTCGCTGTCGCTGATCACGGTGACGATCGGCCATATCATGTTGTGCACGCCCTTCGCGATGGCGGTGCTGTCGTCGCGCCTGCATGGCTTCGACCGCAGCCTCGAGGAAGCCTCGATGGATCTGGGTGAAACGCCGTGGATGACGTTCTGGCGCGTGACGTTTCCCCTTGCGGCGCCGGGCATTGTCTCGAGCCTGTTGTTGACCTTCATCGTTTCGTTCGACGAATTTTTGCTGTCGTTCTTTCTGGCGGGACAGGAGCCGACCTTGCCGGTTTACATCTGGAGCCAGCTGCGCTTTCCCAACAAATTGCCGAGTGTTTTGGCGTTGGGCGCGTTGATCCTCATCGCGTCGTGCGTGCTGGTCGTGGTTGCGGAATGGGTGCGCCAGCTGGGCACAAGTGAACAGAAAGTAGGCGTATGAGAGAGCATCGTCATGGCCGATAATATTATCCGCATCGAGAAGGTGACGAAGCAATTTGCCGGCGGCGCCAAGGCCGTCGACGATGCGCAATTCAACGTCGAACGCGGTGAGTTCTTTTCGCTGCTGGGGCCATCGGGCTGCGGCAAGACCACGCTGTTGCGTATGATCGCGGGGTTTGAGTTTCCAACCGCAGGCGAAATTTACATCGACAACCAGCCGTCGGCGCTGATCCCCGCGTATCAGCGTCCGACCAACATGGTGTTTCAGTCCTATGCAATTTTTCCCCACCTGAACGTGTTCGATAACATCGCTTATGGCTTGCGGAAATCCGGGTTGTCGGGCGGGGAACTCAAGCGCCGGGTGAATGAAGCGCTGGGAATGATCAAGCTTGATGGCTTTGGGGCGCGGCGCGGCGATCAATTGTCCGGCGGGCAGCGCCAGCGTGTCGCCCTGGCGCGGGCGCTGGTAAAGCGTCCGAAAGTGCTGTTGCTGGATGAGCCTCTGGGCGCGCTCGACAAGAAATTGCGCGAAGAGATGCAAATCGAATTGCGGCAGTTGCAGAAGAGCGTGGGCATTACCTTTGTGTTCGTCACGCATGACCAGGAAGAAGCGCTGTCGATGTCGGACCGCATTGCGGTGATGGTCAAAGGCAAAGTGCTGCAGATCGCACCGCCGCAGGAACTCTATGAAGCGCCGGGCAACGTTGAGGTGGCAAGTTTTATTGGCAGCATCAACCTCATCGACGTGACGGTGAAAAGTGTCGGCGCCGGCGAAGCCGTGCTGGATGGCGCAGGCTTTGGCCAGTTGCGGGCCCGCGCCATCGACGACTTGAAGGCGGGCGAGAAACTGGTCGCGGCGGTGCGGCCGGAAAAATTGGCCCTGGTCAGCAGCAGGCCAGGTTCGGGATCATTCGTTGAAGGCACGGTCAAGGCCAGCGCTTATTTGGGCGACCGCAGCCACTATCATGTGTTCGTCAAGGGCCGCACCACGCCCATCTATGTGGCGGCGCAAAACGCCGAGCGGGCCCTGACAGGCGGGTTCGATACGACTAAATCCGTTTACGTCACATGGGATTGGCAATCCTTGATCCTGCTGCGGCGTTGATCAAGCAACCGGCGTGGCGCCGAAGGGCACAATTTTGTTGCTGGCGTCGTGTCCGATGTCTGCGCGGCCGAGATAAGGTATGCCGGAGACTTTGCACCAGTGCTGTACAACTTCGACTTCCGATTGTCCGAAGCCGGGATCGTTGGCTGGGATCTGGCTGCAACGGCCCAGCTTGATCCCCGCGACCAGGCGTATGGCGGGGTTCGAAGTGATATGAAACAGAGCGCGGTCGATGCCGTACATGTATTCCGAGACGTCTTCCAGCATCAGCACATGACCGCTGAGATCGGGTTGAAAGGGCGTTCCAAGCAGGCAGCTGAAGGTTTTGATATTGAACGCCACATGCGGGGCGCCCGCAAGGGAGGGTTCTAGCGCATTCGGGTCCCGGTCGACCAGAAAGGCCAGCGCGCGGCGTATAGCGGCGTCTCCACCCTCACGCGCGATGTCGGCAGGCATCGGCCCATGTGCGACGTGTAGAAATTTGTTGGCATAGAGTGCTGCAAGAAGTGTCCCCATATCGCTGTACCCCAGATACATTTTGTTCCGCGCCGCCGCTGTCAACTGCGGCAGTGCTTCCTGTGCTATGCGGCACGATCCATAACCTCCGCGCGCGAACCAGACCGCGCCGTACGCCGGATTGTTTGCGACTTCCACGAAGGCCGCCGCCCGCGCCTGGTCTTCGCCCGCAAAATGCCCCCACGACATGTGGCATTGAGGATGGACATGCACACGCACCTGTTCCGGGTAGAGCTGGGCCGTGATCGCTGTCACGCGCCTGGCCAACTCCGGATCCAGGCGATTTGCGGGCGCTACGACCGCAATTGCGAGGGGCTTTCTCTGCATTGGAGACTATTTACTCCCGCGCGCCGCATGTGCGATCAACGCGCATGACACTGAATCAAAACGCACAATATTTCTTCTGCGGCATCGGCGGTAGCGGAATGTTGCCGCTGGCGCTGATACTGCGCGGCAAAGGATATACGGTCGAAGGTTCCGACCGGGCGCTGGATCAAGGGCGGCTTGGGCCAAAGTTCGAGTTTCTGCGCTCGCGCGGCATTACGCTGCACAATCAGGACGGAAGCGGCTTGACGCGGCGCCAGCAGGTGCTGGTGACCTCGGCCGCCGTCGAAGACACTGTTCCCGACGTGCAAGCGGCACGGCGGCTCGAGCTGCCGATCTTGCGGCGGGCGGAGTTGCTGGCCGACATATTCAATGCATCGCCGCAGAACATTGCGGTCGGCGGTACCAGCGGCAAATCCACGACAACGGGCATGATCGGCTGGATACTGCACGCGGTGGGGCACAAACCGACGATCATGAATGGTGCGGTGATGAAAAACTTCACCAGCCCGGACAATCCGTTCGCCAGCGCCATTGTCGATGCAGGTGATATTTTCGTCAGTGAAGTCGATGAGAGCGACGGCTCCATCGCCCTCTATCAGCCGCGCATCGCCGTGGTCACGAACATCTCGCTTGATCACAAGCCGATGGCTGAATTGCGTACGCTGTTTGGTGACTTTACCGGCAAGGCGCAGACACCGGTGCTGAACCTTGACAATGATGAAACCAAACTGCTCGCTGAACAGTCCAGCGGCGCCTTGACGTTCAGCCTTACAAACTTGCGCGCCGGCCTCTTTGCCGGCCGGGTGCAGCCGCTGCGCGATGGAATTTCGTTCGAGGTCTCCGAGCGCCAAACGGGCCAGAGTTTTCAGACGAAAATTCAGGTCCCGGGCGTGCACAATGTATCAAATGCGCTTGCAGCCTTGTGTGCGGTTCGTGCAGCGGGTGTTCCGCTGGCCCAGGCGATCGACGCGCTGGCCACATTCACCGGCATCAAGCGGCGTTTTGAAGTTGTTGGAACGGCAAACGGCGTGACGGTGATCGACGATTTCGCTCACAATCCGGACAAAATCGCCGCCACGTTCAAGACACTTCAATTGTTTCCCGGCCGGTTGATCGTGATGTTTCAGCCGCACGGGTTCGGTCCGCTCAAGCTGATGCGCGAAGAACTTGTCGCGTGTTTTGCGCAAGGGTTGGCAGATGATGATGTTTTGATCATGCCTGATCCCGCCTATTTCGGGGGCACGACGACGCGCTCTACTGGAAGCGAAGATATCGTGCGCGGCGTGAGCGACGCCGGGCGCACCGCCTTCTACTTCGAGCACAGACAGGACTGCACCGGCAAAATTGTGGAGCTTGCACGTGCGGGGGATCGCGTAATTGTTATGGGGGCGCGAGACGACACGCTGTCGGACTTCGCGCGGAGCCTGTTGGAGCAATTGCGTTTGGCATAGGCGGCCCCCATCCCCTGC
>JAWXBO010000075.1:0-5573 GCA_034440175.1 Alphaproteobacteria bacterium | reverse complement strand
CGGGCGACAATGAGCCAGAGATCGTCGGTGCTGCCATCGGGTGCGGGAACCACGGCGATGCTTTCGACGACGCCGCCAATGTCGTGTTTCGACCAGGCATAGACCTGGTGTTCTCGGCGATAGGTCATGGACAGAAGCACACCGTCGGAGCGCAACGCCCAGAGCAGCGACGCCGGGTTCTTTGCCCAGGCAACGCGGGTGATGGTGGCGTTGGCGGAGAGATGCTCGGCAAGTTCGGTGAGGTCTGTCGAGACATAGGCGCCGACATCGGCTTGATTTGCGAGCGAGAATATTTTCCGGCCGGCGCGATTGACGAACAGCGTTTCGATGCCGACTTTCGCGGGCTGGACGGCGTTGGAGCCTTCGCCCGATTGCGGGACGATGCGGGTGTTCGAGGGCGTGATCGGATCGCCGAGACCGCCGCCGAAGGCCGCGAATTCCTGGGACAGTGTGCCGATGAGCAAGTCGGAGGCCGACGTCAGCCAGCGGATGGGATCAGCCTGGTTGGCGGCGATGTTGTAGGAAATCGTCTCGTCGTCGCGTGAACCGGGCAGAAAGTTTCCGTAGTCGGCCGAGGCCGAGGCCCAAAGTCCGTAGGGCTGCAGCGACGTGTTGGCAAAGGCCAGGCGCTGCTCATGCAGTGCCACGCAGGCTGGAAACCCTCGTGCGAGCGAAAAGGCGCTGTGGGCCCAGAGCCAGGTGGCGAAGCGCCTGGCGCTGCCGCCACTGATGTAGGCGGATGGGGCGTTGGAGTTGGCGAGATCGAAGGTGGTTGGCGTGACGTTGACGATTTTCCAGTCGCCGTTGGCCTGGGTGGCGCCTGCTACGCCTGTGACCTGAACATAGTCGCCTTCGTCCAGGCCATGGCCGCTTGCTGTGACCCGGCAGAGGCCGGAGGCATTGCTGACGCTGGTGATGGTCCGGGCGGCAGGGGCCAAGCCGTTGCACAGATAGGTGACGGCTTTGCCCGACATGGTCTTGGCATCGACGAAAGTGTCGAGGCGGATGATCGCCCAGCGCGAATGGAGATAGCGCCATTTCTTGCGATTGACGGCGCCGATGGGATTGTCCCAGGCGTCGCCTTCGGTATGCACGGGGGACACTGTGCCGGTTTGGGCGCCAGCGCCTGCATCGATCAGCGCGTAGACATGGCCATTGCTGGAAACCTGGGTGCCAATGGCGGTGGTGATGTTTTCACCGGGCGACCAGGGGCTGACGCTGGGGTCGGAGAGATAGATCTCCTGCAGGCGGAAAGTGCTGGCGGCGTGCTGGGCAGTGAAGATGGGAGCGCTGGCGCGGACGGTGACGGGTGCGCCCGGCTGAAAGGTGCCGCTGGCGGTGCACATGACGCGCACGGCGTCGTCGCCGTTCATGGCCGCAAAGGGGCCGCGCACGAGTGCCATGGGCGCCAGGGTCCAGGCGGCGTGGCCGGTGCGGGTCAAAATGCGCGGCGCATGCATGGGATGAGCCAGATAGAGCACATCCGCCGACTGTGAGATGCAGATGGTTTCCAGTTCGCTTTCGAGAAACGGCGAAGAGATTTCGTAGATTTGCGAAACTGTGCCGTTGGAGGTGTAGGCACCGTAGGACGTTGCATTGACGCTGGAGAGTTCAAAATTGTTGGCGGAGGCATTGGCGATCGTGAACTCGCGATTGTTGAGTTCGCCCATGCCCGACACGCCCGAGATGACGACGCGCGTGCCGTTGGTGAAGGTGTGAGCCACTGCGGTGACGATGGCCGGGTTCGTTTGGCTGACGTTGGCAATCAGCGACGGCGATACGGTGACGGGGGCGTTGTCTTTCCAGATGCGGATAGTTCTGTCCCCGAATTCCAGCATATAGGCCTGCAGGGTCGAGAACATGAAGGGGATGAGGCGCGAACGTTTGGCGCTGTCACGGGTTTCACCGAGGAAGCGGGTGCCGTGGCGGCGCATCAGGCCGCCTTCGGGGCGGACGATGAAGTTCTCGATCGCCTCGGCGCCGGTGGCGTATTTCTGCAGATCGACGCGGCCGAAGAGACGCGGGGACAGTTCCCCGGCAGCAAACGAGGGTTGGTGGGCGGTGACTCTCATGGTACCACCACAAAGCCCTGGTTGAATCTCGCATCGAGCCATGAGCTGCTGGATTGGTGTTCGCCCTCGCCTTCCTGGCTGTCGCGGGTGCGGGCCTCTGCGATCCTGGCGTGAAAGAGCTGCAACAGGCTATGGGCGCGGCTGGGGCTTTCGCTGAGCTGAACCGCGATGGCGGAGGCTAGCCTTGCCGCCAGCGCGTCGACAAAGAGTGGATCGAAGGTGGTGGGATCGGTGACCAGCGCGGTGTAGGTGATCAGCAGCGGATCGCCTGCATCGGCCAAGATTTGCCGTCGCTCGACCACCCAATGGTCGCGGCAAATACCGAATACAGAGCGTACGAGCAGGCAGTCCGGCGGCAGGTCGTAGGCGTTGGCGTATTCAAAGGCGGGCGCGACGGCGTTCCTTGGCAGCTCGGCGCGCCGGGAGGCGAAGTTCCAGTTGTAGCTGCGCAAAGCCGCGTCGCGGGCGTAAGGGTAGCGCAGCTTGCAGACACGCGCGGCCTGGCTTGCCTCGTCCAGCGCGGTGATTTGCAGGCCGCGTCCAATGTCTGCGAGTGCCAGGTTGCAGATGGCCACTTCCGAGTATTCAGCGAATGAAGGCATGGGTAATGTTCCTTGGGGTGGGGGGCGTTGGAGCGTCGGCGAAGGCCCTCATCAGTCCCGCCGAAGTGGCGGGCCAGCTTCTCCCAAAGGGAGAAGCGCTATCCAAAATTGAAGGCCCTTCGCCCGCTTGCGGGAGAAGGTGGCGCGGCCCGCGACTATCGCGTGCCGTGACGGATGAGGGCCCTTCGCCCGCTTGCGGGAGAAGGTGGCGCGGCCCGCGACTATCGCGTGCCGTGACGGATGAGGGCCCTTCTCTCGCGCATGGCGGGAGAAGGGCTTTGCTTTACGTTTGCGAAAAATACAGATCGACGATCAGCGTGCCGGAGGCTGGCAATGACGCGGTCGCGATGGTGATGAACACGATCTCATCGGTGGTGAGCTTTGCCGATTGGCTTGCTGCCTTTGCGAAGGAGACCGGCGTGTCGACTGCGGTGTGGACCGCCAGGGCTTTGTATTTGGCGGTGGAACTGGCCACTCCGATTGAGATTTGTGCGGCGCCGAGTGAAACGTCGGAGGTCAACGTACCGCTGATGAATGTTTCGCCGGCCGAGGGAAGCGCTACGATGACCGTGTCGGCTACGGTTTGAGCGGTGAGTGTAATTTTCTCGCGATAGAGGCGGACGTGACCGCCTTGCAAGCTGCCATCGACCTGGCCCTGAGGCGTGGTCGAGCGCGGCGCGGTGTAGGCGCCGTAAAGTACTGCCATGGTAATTTTCCTTTGAGTTTGAGAGGGTCTTATTCCGTGCAGGCGATTTCGACGACGCCTGCTTCTTGCATGCGGGTGGCGCCGGCTGACATGGAGTAGAAGACTTGCGTCGAGTAGTTCTTGTCGGCGCGCTCTGTGATGCGGGCGCTGGCCTGGGCGCCCATGCCCAGTACGACCTGGTCGCGCTGCCAGGCGACGCAGGCGCGGTCGGCACCGCTGATCACCGGCAGAATTTTTGTGCCGTCGATCCTGATGCCATCGATGCGCACGAAGCTGAAGCCCAGAAAGGTCTCGAGCTCGCCCTGCACCAACGCTTTGACAGTATTGAAGTCTGCCGAGGTGACCTGCGTCGTGTTGAGCAGATCTTCGAGCTGCTCTGACGATACCGCGATGAAGCGGCCTTCATTGTCGATGTCGGCGGTGTCCAACAGTTTTTTGGCCGAGATCAGTTTTTGCAGGGTGATGCCTGTGCCACCGGCTGCGATCTTTTGCGCGGGCGGCAGCGTGACGGCGAGCGAACCGTTCTCGCCGGTAAACGAGGTGCCGCGAATCGCATCGACGATGACCTCGTCGATCGCCCGGCCCATCGCGTTGGCGGCACTCTTGGCATAGGTCGAGGTTGGATCTATCAACAGGCGAACCTTGTCGGCCTGGTCGATGAGATCGGCCCAATCGAAGTCCTCGATCGAACAGCGCCTGCGGGCATGAGGCGTGTCCATGCGCGGGGTGTCGGAGTGGCGTGACGTCCGCCGTCTGGCCGATGTGGCGCCGATCTGATCAAAGAAGGCTTGCTTGCCGGTGACGTTTTCGACGCGCACGGCATCGCGCAGCTTGGAGCCCTTTTGTTGTGCCAACAGCATGACGTTGGCGGCGTATTGATTGACAAAAGCAGTGGTAATTTGAGTCGACATTTTTGATGTCTCCGTTGGTGTTTATGGATCAACGGAGCGGGTGTCTCGGCGTGAGGGGAGACCGCTGCCTTGGCGCTTGACGCTGCGCCCTGAACGGCCCGCTTACGGGCGTGCGGCGGGCGTTCACGCGTTGCCTCTCTGTGAGGACAATTACGTGCCGGTTTCTGCACTTATTGGGACAAGAGAATCGGTGAACTTCACCAGGGTGTTGAAAGTCGTTAATCACTTGTGCGGCATAACAGCCGATTACTGTTGCGACACTTGCACTGGTCTAAAGAACACATGCCGCGATTTCTTGATTTTTCAGCGGAACCATTGTAAAAACAACACGTGACCGCTGCACTTTCGTGAAGCGCGGACCCTTGAATGACCCGGCACTCGCGCATTGCAAAAGTCGCCGCGCAGGCCTGGTTCCAAGTCTTCTGACAGACAAATTGTCTTGCAGTTCGCATGGGTTTTGGCATGCCGCCAGAACCGAACCCCTGACACGCAGGAATTCATGGCATGGCCTCGCTCACTGGAACGGTTAAATTCTTCAACGAATCAAAAGGCTTCGGTTTCATCTCGCCGGATGGCGGCGGCAAGGACGTTTTCGTCCACGCAAGCGCCGTCGAACGCGCGGGTATGAAAACCCTTAATGAAGGTCAAAAAGTGGCCTTCGACACCGAAGCCGATGCACGCGGGGCGAAGGCCGTGAATTTACGGGTCGCCTAGATCACGCATGCCACGCTCACGCCGAGCTCTGGTTTCTTTCACAGAACCTTATTCGGGACGGCGGCCGGACAGTTTCCATCCGGCGCCGTCTTTACTCTTGGAGCTCAGCCTTATGAAAAAAGAAAAAAACAAAAACAAAGACGAAGCGTCAGGCGCTGAGTCCCATAAAATTCCGCAGATCACGGATATGAGCAGCCGTATCCCGGGCTTCAGCGATAGTGAACTGGCCATCATGCTCGGCAACGCGCAACGCCTGAAAACAGCAGGCTCAGCCATGCAACGCAAGTCAGCCGAGCTTCTGCTGCCCTTGATGGAAGAAGAAGCCGCCAAGCGCAAAGCCGCAAAAGGCGCGTCGAAGAAGGGGGCTGTCAAAAAGAAAAAGGTGGCCGAGCCCAAGGAAGAGCGTGAAGAGGTTGAGGACGAGCTTTAGGTTGGAAGGCCCTCATCCGTCACGGTCCGCGAAGGTGCGGCCCGCGCCACCTTCTCCCGCAAGCGGGCGAAGGGCTTACCTCTTTACTTAGCGCATTCCTAATCTGAAAGCCCTTCGCCCGCTTGCGGGAGAAGGTGG
>JAWXBO010000074.1:0-20375 GCA_034440175.1 Alphaproteobacteria bacterium | reverse complement strand
TTGGCAGGCAGACGGCCTGCTTCGGCACGTATCCAGAATTTCTTCACAGCGTCTGGCTTTACAAAAAGTGGCGCTATCTGGCCATTCTTCCGCTTTCTACTTTAGGTTCGCGGTAATCTGGTTTTAGATTTGACGGTTGACGTCGAAGCACTCATCGCGAAATCTGATTACTACCGGCTTGTGTGATGCATTTCGGGTCTTGCGCGGCGGCGGGCATAGTTCTATATACGTTCTTATGCACCAAAAAACTTATTCTTATTTGGTCGAAGGCCGGGCGACGAGAGTTTGGAGGCGGGCGCTCTGTTACGGCCGTGACGGGTGTATTTCAGCTAATGTTACGGAGTTTTTGACGGAACTTGGCCAATGTGACGCTGTTACGGTTCATGAAAGTGTTTTTTGCGGGTGGGTTTGGTGTTGGGGTCCTGGATATTGATTGTTTGCGCGAATCCTTGACGCTTTGCGGTGGTTGATTTACCTCCCGTGGTTATGGCTTTGCTTCCTATCCTTGTTGCGCCGGACCCGATCCTTAAACAGGTGTCAGAACCTGTGGCGAAGGTGACGGATGAATTGCGCCGGCTGATGGATGACATGCTGGAGACGATGTACGACGCGCCGGGGATTGGTCTGGCTGCTATCCAGGTGGGCGTTGCCAGGCGGGTGATCGTTATGGATCTGGGTAAGCCCAAGTCCAGGGACGACGACGGCGAAGAGCCTGCCAAAGACGCAAAGCCGGAACGGCGGCCGATGTATTTCGTCAATCCGCAGATTGTCTGGGCCTCCGAGGACTATGTGGTTTGTGAAGAGGGCTGCTTGTCGGTGCCCGATCTCTACGAAGAGGTTGAGCGGCCGGCGCAGGTGAAGGTGAAGTATCTCGACTATCACGGCGCCCCCCGCGAAATTGATGCCGAGGGAATGCTGGCGGTTTGTCTTCAGCATGAGATGGATCATCTTGAAGGCGTGTTGTTCATCGATCATCTGTCGCGGCTGAAGCGTTCGATGATGCTGAAGAAACTGGCGAAGGCGCGCAAACCGGCGGACCGCGAGCCGGCGGATTGAACGGGCCCTGTGAACGAAAGCTAATTCCGTGCGGATTGCATTTTTAGGGACACCTCAGTTTGCGGTGCCAACGCTTGAAGCGCTGGTTGCGGCGGGACATGAGGTGGTGTGCGTTTATTCCCAGCCGCCTAGACCTGCGGGGCGCGGGCGGAAATTGCAAGCATCCCCGGTGCAGGTGGCGGCCGAGGCGCGGGGCATTGAGGTGCGCACGCCGGTGTCGCTGAAGGATGTCGAGAGCCAAGCGGCATTTGCGGGCCTCAATCTGGATGCGGCGATTGTGGTGGCTTATGGGTTGTTGCTGCCGCTGGGGATTTTGCAGGCGCCACAGCTGGGGTGCTTTAATCTGCATGCGTCCTTGCTGCCGCGCTGGCGCGGGGCGGCGCCGATCCATCGCGCGATCATGGCGGGCGACGTCGAGACGGGGGTCATGGTGATGCGGATGGAGGTGGGGCTTGATACGGGGCCAGTGTTGGCGGCATGGCGCACGTCGATTGATGACACGACGACAACAGGCGGCTTGCAGGATATGCTGGCGCGGGAAGGTGCCCGATTGATGGCGGCGGCTTTGCAAGGGATTGGTGCTGGTGGCGGCTTGGAAGTTACGCAGAGCGCGGACGGCGTGAGCTATGCGAGGAAGATCGCGGCGGACGAAGCACGGATCGATTGGTCAAAGCCTGCGCGCGAAGTGTTGCGGCATGTTCACGGCCTCAATCCGGCACCCGGCGCCTGGACGATGAGCGGCGAGACGCGGCTGAAGGTTTTGCGGGTGCGGGTGGTGGAGGGTGGCGGTGCGTCTGGTCAGGTGATTGCGGCGCCGCTTGTTGTGGCTTGCGGCGAGGGTACGATCGAGATCGTCGAGCTTCAACGTGCGGGGCGCGGGGCCCAGTCTGCCTTGGAGTTTGTGCGTGGTTTTCCGGTTGGTGCTGGCGCGAAGTTGAACTGACGGTGGCGCGCTGGAAGTTCACGATCGAGTATGACGGCAAGCCCTTTGTGGGCTGGCAGCGGCAGGAGAACGGTCCGTCGGTGCAGGCAGCACTTGAGCACGCGATCATGAAGCTGACCGGCGAAAGCGTCACTGTGGGTGCTGCGGGACGAACGGACGCAGGTGTGCATGCGCTGGGTCAGGTGGCGCACGCCGACATTGCCAAGGAGATGGCGGCTGACAAAATGCGCGATGCGCTCAACGCGCATTTGCGGCCGCATCCGGTGGCGGTGCTTGAGGCGGCGCTGGTGGCCGATGACTTTCATGCGCGCTTCAATGCGACGGCGCGGCACTATGTCTACCGGATCGTCAACCGGCGCAGCCCGCTGACGTTTGATGCGGGGCGGGCGTGGTCAGTGCAGGTTGATCTGGATGCCGTCGCGATGCATGCGGCGGCGCAAGGTTTGGTAGGACATCATGATTTTACGACGTTTCGAGCGGCCGAGTGTCAGGCGAACTCACCGGTCAAAACGCTCGATGTATTGAACGTCGTTCGCGCGGGGGAAGAGATTCGCATTAGTGCGTCTGCTCGTTCGTTCTTGCATCATCAGGTGCGTTCGATGGTGGGGACGTTGAAGAACGTGGGGACCGGCAAGTGGCAGCCTTGCGATGTGCGGGCGGCGCTTGAGGCGCGGGATCGCACGGCGTGCGGGCCGGTGGCGCCGCCGGATGGGCTCTATCTGGTGCGGGTCGATTACGGCGTGAGGTCGACGAGTTCGACCTGAGACCTGTCGATGGGCGCGCCGAAGAACTGGCTTCCGACGCGGGCGAAGCGCTCGGGTGCGTCGGTGCTGAGAAAGGTTGGTGGTTTGGGCGGGGCTTTGCTGCGTGCATTGGCTTGATGCAAAAGTTTGGCGACTTCGTGTGCCGTGGTGGCGGCGCTGTCGACGAGAATGACGCCGCTGCCTATCGCCTTGGTGATGGGCATTACGAGCACGGGAAAGTGGGTGCAGCCCAGAACGAGCGTGTCCGGCGGCGCAGAGCCTGAGAACATTTCACTCAGGTAGCGCGCGGCTGTGAGTTCGGGCACGGCGCCGGTGGTCCAGCCCTCCTCGGCGAGCGCGACGAAAAGCGGGCAGGCGCGCTGGACGATGCGGGCGTCCGGGTTCAGTGCGTGAATGGCACGTAGGTAAGCGCCGCCGTTGACGGTGCCTTCGGTGGCGATGACGGCGATAGAGCCGGTTTGACTGGCGGCAATGGCAGCGCGTGCACCCGGTTCGACGACGCCAAGGACCGGGACCGGGGCATAGGCTGCGCTCAGGGCTGGAAGTGCCACGGCAGAAGCGGTGTTGCAGGCGACGACGATCATCTTGGGTTTGAAGCGCATGAGGGCGCGCGCGGCTTGCACGGCGTAGCGGGTGACGGTCCCGGCGCTTTTGGTGCCATAGGGCAGGCGCGCCGTGTCACCCAAATAGACCAGATGCTCTTGCGGCAGAAGATCTGCGATGGCGCGGGCAACGGTGAGACCGCCGACGCCGGAATCAAAAATGGCGATGGGGGCTCCGTTCATGAGGCTGATGGCAGCCACAGGAAGCGGGTATCGGACACGGCAAGTACAAAGAAAATCGACATCAGCAGTTCCAGCATTGAAATGCCGACGGCCAGACCCCACCCTATGTCGAGTGCGGTCTGGGCGATGTAGAAACGGTAGTACAGCGCCAGACCGAAGGTAACGAAGAGGAGGTCCAATGCAATCTGGTGCGAAATCAGTCCTACAGAAAACAGTATGATGGCGGGCACATTGAAAATCTGGATGACAACGCTGCCCCAGTTGTGGGCAATGACCATCGTGGCATAGCGATGGGACAAATCCAGGAAGCGCAGGAGGAACAACAGTACGAGCGGAAAAACGAACCAGCCTATGGCGAGGGCCGCGGTGGAGAAAAGAACTTCAGAAAAGCCGTATTCTATTGCAGATGGAATCTTGCCGTCGCTCAGGGCGCGGGCTTGGGCCAGGCGGAAGTCGAACAGGTCGTACAAAATGTTGATTGGTGCAACCAGGAGAATGGCGACAAACGAACGAAAGAAGCCGTCTGCGGTGAGATCAAATTTCCCCCAGGCTTGAGGGTCGCGGACGGCGAGGCGAAGAGCGGCATGCAAGGAATTTTGTACGTAGGTCAAGTTCATCCTCAGGCGCCTTGTGTTTCAAAATAGGTGTTGAGGATGGCTTCGTAAATTCTGGTCAACTGCTCGAGATCCGACAGGCGGACATTCTCATCGGTCTTGTGCATGGTCGAGCCGGCAAGGCCGATTTCAGCAACAGGGCAAAAGGCTTGAATGAAACGGGCGTCGGATGTGCCGCCGGTGGTTGAGAATTTCGGACGCGATCCCGTCACTGTGTTGATGGCGCGGTCGATCAGCGCGGTAAACGGTCCTTGTTTGGTCAAGAAAGGCTGGGCGCCGCGGGTGAACCGGAGTTCGTATCCCAGTTTGAATGGCGCCAATGCGGTTTCGATCTCGTGATCGATCCATTGTTCAAGACCTTCGGCCGTCTGCCCGGTGTTGAACCGGATGTTGAAGGTTGCCTTTGCTTCGGCGGGAATCACGTTGGTTGCCGGGTTGGCGACATCGACCGTTGTGACTTCAAGGTTGGAGCGCTGGAACTGCGCGCTGCCATCGTCGAGTTTGTGGCTGGTCAGGCGCACCAGCGCGGCGGCGAGGCCGGGGATTGGATTGTTGGCCTGATCGGGATAGCCGACGTGGCCTTGCATCCCTTTGACGCGCAGATAGCAAGTGAGGCTGCCGCGGCGGCCGATCTTGACGGTATCGCCGGCCGAAAACTCCGCAGTGGGCTCACCAACGATGCAATGGTCGAGGCGCTCGCCGTGTTCCTTGAGCCAATCGAGCACCCGGGTTGTGCCGTCGACGGCGGGGCCTTCCTCGTCCCCGGTGATGAGGAGGCTGATTGAACCGCGATTGCCTGTCCGGTTTTGCGCGCGTGCGACCGCTGCGACGAACGCCGCGATCGCGCTTTTCATGTCGGCGGCGCCGCGGCCAAACAACGTTCCGTCGGAAACGGTTCCGGCAAAGGGGTCAAAGCGCCACGATGATGTATCGCCAGGCGGCACGACGTCGGTATGGCCGGCAAAGCAGAAATTTGGTGCGGCTGTTCCAAGGCGTGCGTAAAGGTTCTCGATTCTCGGGCCGCCGCTGTTGAACGGCAGGCGCGTGCACGTGAAACCCAGACTTGTCAACGCACGCTCAAGCACGCCAATCGCGCCGCCGTCTGCGGGTGTCACGCTATGGCAGCGGATGAGGTCTTGCGCCAGGGGCAGCGGATCGGTGAGGCGCATGCGCTCTTGTGTTTCCATGGGAGGGATTTAGAACCGGGAGCTTGAGCGGGTCAACCGGATCACAATTGAGTTAACAGCGAGGAACGAAATGACAGGGCGCCTTGGCGGAAAAGTTGCTGTGATTACAGGTGCGGCGTCGGGCATAGGCCGGGCGACAGTCGACTTGTTTGTACAGGAAGGCGCCAAAGTTGTCGCGGCCGACATCCAGGACGACAAGGGCGCGCGGCTGGTGGAAGCCCACGGCCAGGCGGTGCGATATATCCACTGCGACGTGACAAACGAGCAAGACATCAAGGCCGCGATAGATTTGGCTGTGAAATCCTTTGGGCGGCTGGATTGTCTGTTCAGTAACGCGGGATCGGCGGGTTCGTTGGCGTTGGCCGATGATGTCAGTGCGGAAGATTTCGATTCGGTCATGCATTTGCATGTTCTGGCTGCACTGTTGGGTATGAAGCATGCGGTGCCGGTAATGAAGGCTCAGGGTGGAGGTTCCCTCATTGCCACCGCTTCGATTGCAGGGCTGCAAAGTGGATTCGGGCCGGTCTTATACTCGACGGCGAAGGCCGCGATTGTGCATATGACCAAGGTTTCTTCCGCGCAATTGGGTCCCATGAATATTCGCGTGAATTGCATTTGTCCTGGATTGATAGCAACGCCAATACTCGCCAAGGCAATGGGGTTGGCGACGCAAGTGGCGGATCAATCGGTTGCGGCGGTGGCGAAAGCGTTGGCTCAATCGCAACCTATTCCGAGCGGCGGGTTGCCCAATGATATTGCCGAAGCAGCACTTTATCTTGCCAGTGACGGGTCGCGTTTTGTTAACGGGCATGCGCTGGTCGTTGACGGTGGCATTACTGTAGGACCAACAGGCGACCGCCAAGTTCAAGTGTGGGCGCCGTGGATTCAAGCCGTGGGCATCGACCCTGCCACGGTGCAGTCATGATCATTGTCGCAGGAACGGTTCGCATCGACCCATCAAAGCGCGAAGCGACACGCGAAGCGATGGACAAAGTCATCAAGGCATCGCGCGCGGAGGCTGGGTGCATCGACTATTCCTATTCGGTTGATGTGCTCGACCCGCATGTCGTGCATGTATTTGAAGTTTGGCGCGACAAGGAGGCGTTGCAGCTTCACTTCAAAATGCCGCATCTGTCGGAGTGGCGCGCGTCATGGACTTCGATCGGGGTGTCGGATCGCAAGTTGCAAATGTACGAGATCGGCAGTGTTTCACCACTATGAGCGGGGCGCTTCTTCGAGTGCCTCGACGAGAAGTTCGAGTGCTGCTTCGGCAAACCATCCCATGTTGGTCCAGCGGTCGGTGGTTGGCGTTCGCAGCGTCTTTACGCGCGTAATAGGTCCGGCGACGGCGAAGCAGGTGTGGCCAGCAGGATCGCCGTAGCCGTTACCTGTCGGGCCCGCTGCTCCGGTTTCGGAAAGGCCCCATTCGACGCGATGTTTGGCGCGAATCGTTCCGGCGAGGAAGGCGGCGTAAGGTTCGCTCGATGAGCGCATGCCTTTCAGGTCGTCGCGCGAGACGTCGAGCAATGCCTTCAGGGCGCGGGCGGTGTAAATGATGCCGCCGCCGGCAAAATACGCCGACGCGCCAGAGAAGCCCAGCAGGGCGGAGGAGATCATTCCGCCTGCGGAAGATTCGGCGACGGCGATGCGTTCGCCTCTGGCGATCAGGAGGGCGGCTGCTTTCCCGGCCGGAATTCGCGGATCGTGCATCAGATTAATCCCGCAACAGTTCGTTGATCGAAGTCTTCGATCTTGTACGCTCGTCGACGGTTTTCACGATCACGGCGCAATAGAGCGAGGGCTTGTTGGGGCCGCCGGGAAGCGAGCCTGCAACAACGACTGAATAAGGCGGCACCTTGCCTTGGTGGATTTGCCCGGTGGCGCGATCCACGATCTTGGTCGACTGACCGAGGAAGACGCCCATGCCGATGACCGCGCCTTCGCCGACGATAACGCCTTCGGCGACTTCCGCGCGCGCGCCGATGAAGCAATTGTCTTCGATGATGACGGGATTGGCCTGCAGCGGCTCTAGCACGCCGCCTATGCCTGTACCGCCAGAGACGTGGCAGTTCTTGCCGATCTGAGCGCAGGAACCCACCGTCGCCCAGGTGTCGATCATCGTGCCCTCACCGACATAGGCTCCGACGTTGACGAAACTTGGCATGAGGACGGCACCGCGTGCGATGTGAGCCGAGTGGCGGACGATGGCGCCGGGTACGGCGCGAAATCCGGCGCGTTCGAAATCGCTGAGCGCCCATGTGGCGAATTTGGACGGAACCTTGTCGTACCAATTGCCGTTGCCGGGGCTGCCTGAGATGAGTTCCATCGGATTCAGGCGGAAAGACAGCAGCACCGCCTTTTTGATCCATTGATGGGTGTGCCACTCGCCACCCGTTTTTTCGGCAACGCGAAACTCGCCACAGTCCAAGGCTGCCAGTGTTTCTTGCACGGCGGCGCGTATGGGGTCTTGAGTTGCGGTTGAGATGTTCTCCCGGGTGTCCCATGCCTCATCGATTGTGATTTGAAGTTTGTTCCGGCTCATGGAGCGCTCCGCAGGCGAATGGTTTTCAAGAAGTGCGTAAGGTCTTCGGTTTGGTAGTGTATATGGGCTGCACCCGATGCAGGCTCACCCCAACTGCGGACGGCAGGGTCGGCGTGACCTGCGGCCGCGTGAACCCAGATTGTGGTCATACCCAACTCATGCGCTGGTGCCAAGTTTCGATCAAGGTCTTCGAACATGGCGGCGCGCGCGGGGTTGATGGAGTGTTTGTCCATGAAGCGTTGAAACGTCTCAACCTGGGGTTTCGGTATATAGTCCGCGTGGACGATGTCGAAAATTTCTTCGACGTGATGGCCAATGCCAATGCGTGCAAGCACGCGCTGGGCGTGGGCAACGGTGCCGTTTGTGAAGACAATTTTCCGGCCAGGAAGTTTTTCCAGCGCAGCGCCTAGCTCCGGGTTAGCGGGAACGACAGACACGTCCAGATCATGGACGAAGTCCAGGAAGCGCGCGGGTTCTACGTTGTGAACCTTCATCAAGCCAGTGAGCGTCGTTCCATGGTCGCGAAAATACTGTTTCTGCAATGCGTAAGCCTGGTCGCCATCAATGTTCAACAGTTCGCAGATAAACGAACGCATCTTGACGTCGATTTGCGTGAACAACCGGCATGTGGGTGGATAAAGCGTGTTGTCCAGATCGAAGACCCAATCGTCGATATGGGTAAAATCCGGAGTGCTTTCAGGTTCTTTTTTCATCGTGCGGGCGGAAGATGCGCGAACGGGGAGCGCTTCGCAACCTGACATTAACCTTGAATTGGTGCGGCGTTTTAGGCGGCCTTAATCTGCCCAGAGGTAAAGTAACGCGTTGCTCACACTCATCCGCAAGGGGTTTTTATGCACAGTGCACAGCCAATGGCGGGGCACACTGAATGGGAATTCGAAGCGTGGGCGCGAGCTCATGTGCAAACGACCATTTCACCCGCCGTTCTGGCAAGCGGCGATGGGTCGGTTGTTGCCTCAAACCAGCAGGCGCAATCGCTGCTGAACGGCGGGGAACTTCCAGCCATTGTGCGCGCGCTGGTGATTGACACGAGGCTTGCTGAAAAAATCCAGTCGACCCGGACCAATCTTCCGGCTCACGCTGGCGAAAGCTGTGCGCGCCGTTTCGACCTTACGCTTTTCCCGGTGCCAGCAGGACTGGTTTTGATTGTCGCACGCGACAGTACGCTGGAAGCCAGTATGCTGAGTGCATTGGCCGCTTCACGTCAGTTGTTCCGGGACGTGGCGTTGTGCTCAACCGACTTTGCGTTCGAAACAGATGTCTCGGCATATTTTACGTATGTCTCGCCTGCGGGGCTCCTGGGCTTTTCAGCCGAGGAGCTTCATGGCTCGCGGCCACGCAATATTTTCGATGATGCGAAGGTTACGTCTCTATTTTCCAGCATGACGGCAGTATGCGAACAGGAGGTGTGGACGCACGGGAAATCCGGTGGCGACGCTTGTGTCGTAGTTACGGCAAAGCCCATGCACGACTCGCAAGGTGCTTGGTGCGGCACTCGGGGCGTTGTTCATGACATCACGTCGTTGCGATGTCATGAGCGCGATATTGCGAAAGTACGCGCCCGGGAAGAACTGGCGCAAGCGGTGGTGACGGCCATGAGGTCACAAGTCGAGCCAAGACGTATGCTACTTGCTGCGTGCGATGCCTTATGTGCTGCAACGGAAGCTGATTTTGCGTCAATCAATGTTGAGGGCACCGGGCATTGCGTGATGATCGGGACGGATGCCGGCTTCTCGCACCGGATGACAGTTGAAACGAACTATCATGGCGCAAGGAATGGCAACGTCGTGCTCGCACGAAATGATGCAAAGGGTTCGTTCAACGAGGCAGAACGGAGTTTGCTTGCGGGCATTGTTCCCCATCTCGGAGTTGCTATGGCACTAGTGCGGTTGCTTGCACACTTGGGCCCGGAAAAACCGGCGGAGATTGTGAAATGATCACTTGGTTGAAGCATAAGATTTCGCAGCCGGAGTCCGAGGCAAAAAAGTTGAATTATGCCGAGGCTCGCCAAGCCCTTGAAACGCACGCGCGTACGATCCGCGAGCATCTTGCAGGGCAAGAAGGGGTTGAGCCCGAGATACTCTATTATTTGGCTACCGATCAATGCGTCGTGGTCCGGCGGAAGGTTGCGGCGAACCCTTCGACACCCCATCAGGCTAATAAGATACTGACATCGGACAAAGATGACGACGTGCGATGCGAACTGGCGCGCAAGATCGGGCGGCTGGTGCCGGGATTGGACCCGAATGAAGCGTCGCGTGTTCGAGATCTTGCAATTGAAGTGATGGAACGGTTGGCGCGCGATAGTTTACCTCGTGTGAGGGCCATACTTTCAGAGGAAATCAGGGCCTCTGCGCATGTTCCGGCTTATATCGTGAAGCAGTTAGCGCAAGACCTGGAGTTGATTGTTTGCGCGCCGGTTCTTGAGTATTCGCCGTTGCTGTCGGACGAGGACTTGATTGAGATTGTTGCAGGTGCCCGCGTGGAGGGCAGCCTTGCTGCCATTGCCAAACGTGGCACGGTCAGCGAGCCGGTTAGCGATGCCCTGGTGGCAAGTTTTGATGTTTCGGCGATCGCTGCATTGCTGGCCAATCCAAACGCTCAGATTCGCGAGGATGCGCTCGACCGCGTCATAGAACAGGCTGCCAGTATTGAGGCCTGGCATCAACCCGTCGTCGTGCGCGCCGATCTTTCGCTTAGAGCGGTCAAGCGAATCGCCGGATTTGTGAGTTCCTCACTGCTGCGCTTGTTGTGCGAACGTGGCGATCTGGATGACGAAACAGCCGGATTGCTGAGCAAGCGCGTCCGCGAGCGCCTGGAGGCCGAAGGTGTGCGCGAAGGTGTTGTGTCGGCCGACGATCAAGCGAGAGCCGTGATCGAAGGCGTGCGGGCATCCGGAAAACTCGACGATGAGTTTGTTTCAAATGCAGCGGAAGGTGGAGACAGGCGAATTGTCAGTTACGCCCTTGCTCTGCTTACCAATATACCCAAGCCGACTGTTGACCGGATTTTGGTGAGCCAATCGGGCAAGGCTATAACGGCGATAGTATGGAGGGCAGGGCTTTCAATGCGCGTTTCAGTCAAGATTCAATCTGGCATAGCGCGGCTAACGGGTGCGAAACTGTTGTTGGCGCGGGAGGGCGTGCACTTCCCTCTGACCCAAGACGAAATGAATTGGCATCTGAGTTATTTTGGCTGCAAGGCGTAATGCAGGAGTCCAAGGACCTGGTTTATTCTGGGGCGGGTGTGCGCGAGACAAACTCAAACATCACGCCTGACCGGCCGAGTGTATCAATTTGAAAAAACCCCGTGTTCGTGAAGCCCTTTCCGGGGCAATTTGTTGAATCGTCAAAGTCAAACGTAGACTCTTTGGTGCAAAACGAATTGCTGCCACCCCATGTTTCGGGCACGCCTTCATTTCGTTCAGCGGCGCCAAAGGCGTAGATAAAGGGTTCGGTCAGCCGTTCTTTAATGACTTTTTCGCATTGTTCAGGCTGTAGCCGGTACCACCCTTTACTCTGCGCTTTGTCTTGAATGACCCTCCCGAAGGCGGTCCAAATGATGTCTTGGGTGCGATTGCAAAATGTAAGCCCGGCGGCGGTTTGCAGCCGGGTCGCCTCAGCGTGCAGCTTACTGTACAAACCAGCGGCGTCCGACCCGGAAACCGACAAAGCTGCCCGGATTTGCGCAAGAGCCTCATTGAATTTTGGACCGGCAATCCCGTCAATCGGACCAGTGAAAGCTCCTAAGTCAGATAATAATCGCTGCAGACCGGCAACCCGCGCCTGCTCCATGTTTTTAAAGCTGGAATTTTCAGAGAGCATTGTGAGCCAGCCTGCATTTCCGGCCGTGTCAACTTTTGCGAAGCCTTGAGCAACATATCCTGGCCCGCATTGGTTGGAGCCGTCACCTGAAGCTTGAAAATTGCCTTTGCCCGTGCACAGGTTGTGCGTGCCGCCCCACGTGCGAATTGCTCCAGTGTGCGCGAATGATGAGCGGGCAAAGCTGAAATAGGTGGATTGGGTGAGCGGTCCCTTGATTACGACTTTGCATTCCCCCGCAGGAACGATCCACCACCCCCGTGTTGCAAGCAGGGCGCCATTCTTTATGCCGACGGCGATCGTCAAAGCATACGATGTGCGATTGCAAAATGTGTAGTCGTTGGGAGAAAGTTTGTCCGGGCGGCCAGATCGCTGTGAGTTCGTGGCTGCGTCCGTGCGTGAGGCCGGAACTGGAAGTATTTTCGGCTTTTGGGGGTTGGCTGGATTGTTGGCCGCTGGCGGTTGTGGCCGCAGTGAACTTCCGGGAGTCATTGGCAAGACGACCGGGCGTGGTGGTGCGGCCTCCGGCGCTCCTGCTTCCTGCGCGTGCACGTAAGTGGCAATGAACGGCATTGCACCCAGGGCAAGAACGAGAGCGCGAGACGCGAACGAAGCTGTCACCGCCATACCTTGATTATTGCTTGTTTTCATCCAGGCAGGATAATGGTGCCCGCGCCGTGTTCTGTAAACAATTCAATAAGTAACACATGCTGGATACGACCATCGAGGATAACAGCTCCTTTTACGCCGCGTTCAATGGCATCGATGCAAGTTTCGATTTTTGGGATCATTCCGCCCGAAATTGTGCCATCGGCTATGAGAGCGCGCGCCTCGGTTGTGGTGAGCTGTTCAATCAAATTCCCGTTGCGGTCCATTACACCTGGCACATCCGTCAAGAGGAGGAGCCGGTCGGCGTTCAATGCTCCGGCGACCGCGCCTGCGACCGTGTCGGCGTTGATGTTATACGTTTCACCCGCTTTGCCCACGCCAATCGGCGCGATGACCGCCACCATGTCGGCCTGAACAATTGTTTGAAGGACTTCTATGTTTACTTTTTCAGGCTCGCCAACGAACCCAAGATCGACCGGCTCTGATTTACCGGTTTGAGGGTCAATCTTCGAGCGAAGGAGCTTTTTCGCAATGATGAGCTGGCCATCTTTTCCGGACACACCAACGGCTTTGCCTCCCGCATGGTTGATGGCCGTGACGATTTGTTTGTTAATTGTGCCAGTCAGGACCATTTCCACAATGTCGATCGCGGCTTGATCGGTGACGCGAAGGCCATCAATGAAATTCGATTTGATTTCCAAGCGCTTGAGCATGGCGCCGATCTGGGGGCCGCCGCCGTGCACAACAACGGGATTTATGCCGGTTTGGCGCATGAGTACGATGTCTTGTGCAAAGTGTTCGGCGACGCCCTCTTCGCCCATCGCGTTGCCACCGTACTTCACAACCAAAGTCTTCTGGTCATATTGGAGAATGAAGGGGAGTGCTTCCGTCAGCACTCGCGCTGTCGCACGCCATTTCGCGAGCTGGCGCAGATTCTGGACGCGCTCGTCCTTGCCTTGGAAACTGTTGTCGTCGGGTCCTGAAGTCATGCACGCTTTCCGCCAGAGTTCGTCTTATAGCGCTTTTCGGGGGGCAGCGCCACGCGTGCGAGATGGGCGCGAAGTGCCGGTATGCCGGCACCTGTTTCAGCCGAGGTAACAAACAGTTCCGGATGGGCGGCCGGATGGCTTTTCATCAGCAAGGTGGCATCGTTAATCGCGCGGTCTTTTTCGACAGCGTTCAATTTATCCAGCTTTGTTAACACCACAACATAAGACACTGCGGCGGCGTCGAGCAGTTTCATCATCAACACATCGCTGTCGTGAGCGGGGTGACGGGAATCGATGAGCAGGCAAACGCGTTGAAGCTGAGTACGGCGCTTCAAATACGCGTCAATCAAGCGATGCCAATTTTCGGACGTGACTTTCGAAATCCGTGCAAACCCATATCCCGGCAAATCGGCAATGGTTAGCCGCTCGCCAAGGTCAAAGAGGATAATTTCACGCGTGCGGCCTGGCGTGTTGGAAACGCGGGCCAGCGTCTTGCGGTTGGTGAGCGCATTGATGAGGCTGGATTTTCCAACATTTGAACGTCCGGCGAAGGCAATCTCGGGCAACTTTAATGCCGGCATCTCGGAGAATTCGGCGACCGGGCGCAGGAAGGTGCATTCTTGAGCGAAGAGAATGTGGCCGCTTTTGAGCGACTTCGTGTCCGGCTCGGCGTGGTCTGACATGGCTAGGTCATTCACCGGGCGATGAGGAGCCGCTGGTCCGCCGGGCAATCAGCTTGGATAGCCATTCCGGCATTTTCACCGAGACATCAAGTGGCACATTCAGGCGGCGCATGATGAGGTATTGTTGCAGGATCGACAGGATGTTGTTGACCGTCCAATAGATCACAAGGCCCACTGGAAATGCCGCCATGAGGTAGGTGAAGACCGGCGGCATCATGACCATCATTTGCCGTTGGGTCGGATCGGGCGACGGAGGGCTCATTTTCATTTGAAACCACATGGTGATGCCCATCAACAGCGGCCATATTCCTATATGCAACCAAGACGGCGCGGTGAAGGGCAGGGCGCCAAACAAGTTGAAAATGTTCGTCGGATCGGCTGCGGCCAGATCTTGAACCCAACCGAAGAAGGGAGCGTGTCTCATTTCGATGGTTACGAACAAGACTTTGTAAAGTGAGAAAAATATCGGGATAGACAGCAGCAGCGGAATGCAACCCATCAATGGATTGATTTTTTCGCGCTTATAGAGCGCCATGAGTTCTTGTTGTAATTTGGTGCGATCTTCCTTGTGACGCTCCTGAATGACTTTCATTTCAGGTTGAACTTTCTTCATTTTGGTCATCGACTCGTATGAGCGGTTGGCCAAGGGGAAGAAGAGTATTTTTACCAGGACGGTGAGCAAAATAATTGCGACACCAAAATTGCCGACGAGCTTGTTGATCCAATCAAGCCCTATGAACATCCAATAGGTGATGAACGAAAACCACCCCCAATCGATAGTCATGTCGTAGCGGAAAATTCCAAGCGTTTTTTGATATTCCTCCACCAAGGAAACGACTTTGGCACCGGCGAATACATGGTGCGTGACACTGACTGTTGAGCCTTGCGCGATGGTGCGTCCGCCTAGCAAGTAGTCTGAGCGAAACGTCTCACCACCGTTTTCACGCGAGAAAGACAGGCGAGCGGTGAATTTTTCTTTTTGCGGCGGGATAAGGGTTGCCATCCAATACTTGTCGGTAACTCCAAGCCAGCCGCCGGTTCCCTCGAACTTGATCTCGGATGATTTTGGGTCGCGCATGTCTTCATAGGTGTGCTTTTCGAGCAATCCTTCCAGGACACCGAAAAGTCCTTCGTGGAGCGTCCATGCCGCCTCGTGAACGGGTTCACCTTCACGCGTGATTATTGCGTATGGGAACAGGGTGACCGGCACGGCGGAATTGTTTTCAACCGTGTCTGTGACTGTGAACATGTAATTTTCATCGAGTGCAATGCGGCGGCTGAAGGTCAGGCCCGCATCGTTGCTCCATGTGAGGGTGACTGGTGCGGCAGGGGTGAGTATTTGTTCCGGCGCGTTCCAAACGGTTGCCGCATTTGGAACCTTCGTATCTGATCCCGGTGAGGCGGCCCAACCGGTTTCGGCAAAGGTTGCGACCGGCGTCCCGTGAGGTGTCAGAAAGACGACTTCGGGGCTCTTTGGATCCAAAGTTTCTCGATATTGTTTCAAGCGCAGATCGTCGATCTGGGCGCCGGTGAGCCTGATGGAACCATCGACTTTTGCGCTGTCGAAGCGCAGGCGCGCCCCACTAGACGCGAGCGCTGCTTCCCGAGGTTGAGTGCGCGCAGGAGCGGCGAGAGGAGGGGCGCCGGGAGTTGCAGGCGAAGCGGTTGTTGCGGGTGCAGACTGTTCTGCCGCTAACCGCTGCTTCTCGGCCATGGGGGCGATGAAGAAGAACTGCCACAAGATGAGTACCACAGCGCTCAGCGCCAAGGCCGCGATATAGTTGGCGGTGTCTGGTTTCTTGTTATTCATTGGGATGACCTGGAACAATCGTGACGTGTTGCGCGCTCGGGCACGGGATCAAATCCTTCACTGCCTCCGAGCCATTTTACGGGATGGCAGCGTGCGAGGCGTCGTGCCGTCAGCCACACGCCCTTTGTGACGCCGTGCTTTTCAAGCGCTTCAAGCGCGTAGGCCGAACACGTTGGCTGAAACCGGCACACCGGTCCGATGAGAGGAGATATAATGTATCTGTAGGCATGCACTGGTGCCTGCACCAAGCGTTTTGCCGCGTGCGATACCGACATCATCGCCGTCATGCTTCCTCTGGCTTCCTTGGGCGGCTTCCATGAACTTTGAGGAGAGCCAGTTTGAGATCTTCGATCAATGTCGCGAACGGCCGGGTGGGCGTCGCGTCGCGCGCAATCAACACATAGTCACAGCCTTGTCTCGCATAAAGGGGCAGGACGGTGCGTGCAATTTCTCTCAGGCGTCGTTTTGCGCGGTTTCTGGTTACCGCCCCGCCAATCTTCTTGGTGGCCGTGAAGCCAACACGCAAGCTATCGGGTAAATCAGGCATTGCTGCCATTTGCACCACTAGGCCCGGGGTGGCGAACTTGCGGCCTTTTGCCAGCCGCAGAAAATCGGCCCGCTTGATCAAACGCGACACTTTGACCTTGTCTTTCGGCGCGCCGGGATCTAGCACACGGGGTTTTTGGGGCGCTAAGCCGAAAGGCGCTTGCGCCCGTGGGCGCGGCGATTTGCCAGAATTTTTCGCCCGTTTCCGGTCGCGGAGCGGGTGCGAAAACCGTGGCGGCGCTTTCTTACAAGCTTCGAGGGCTGATATGTGCGCTTCACAGCGGCGTTCCTTTGTATTCCAGTCTGGCGGAGCGCGCGTATAGGGAATTTGGGACTTTAAGTCAAATCGCTGGCGCCCATCGGGACTGATGGGGGGCTACTTGAATTGTGAGTGTCGCGTGACCGGCCGATTGTGTCAGGACGGGCATGACAGTTAGTCATTCCGGTGGACTGACAACCAGACTGAATTGTGGGTCAAATGATAGATAAAACTGCCCGATTGCTGGCTTTGTGCGGTTTTGTATTTGGTTCGGTCCTGGGACAGGCGCGAGCGGAAAATCTTGGAGAGTTTTTTTCACACCATGACGCTCGAGCGACGATGACCATTGATCATTCCGCCTGGCAGCAGTTTCTCGGCCGCTACGTCGTGCCATCCAGCGCCAACATCAATTTGGTCAGGTATGGCAAAGTCAGCGCAGCCGACAAGGCGCTGCTGAAGGCCTATATCGCCGCGCTTGAAAAAGTGAAGGTTACGGGACTAAAGCCCGATGAACAGCGGGCGTTCTGGATCAATTTGTACAACGCCGTGACTATAGATGTGGTGGTGGATCGCTATCCGGTGAAATCGATCAAAGATATCTCGCTTGGCGGGTCGCTTTTCGCTTCAGGTCCATGGAAGAAATCTTTGGTGGTTGTCGAAGGCCGGAAACTGTCACTCGACAATATTGAGCACGATATCCTGCGGAAAATTTGGCGAGACCCGCGCGTTCACTATGCCGTCAATTGTGCTTCGATCAGTTGTCCGAACCTGATGGCCAAGCCTTTCACCGCGCCTGAGCTTGACCAGATGCTGACGCAGGGCGCGCGTGACTACATCAATCATCCACGCGGGGTCAGGGTGAGCAGTGGCGCCGTCTATCTGTCGCGTATCTACTCTTGGTATCGCGCGGACTTTGGTGCCAGCGATCAGGAACTGATCCAACATTTGATTGCATTTGCCGCCCCGGAACTCAAAGCGAAACTTGCGGGCATCAAGACGATAGGTGGCTATGACTATGACTGGTCGCTGAATGAGGCTAAGTGAGGGGCATGAACAAGACACCGCAGCCGCCGGGCTCATCCCGGTTTTCGTTCACACGCTTCTTGCCGCTGTTGTTGCTGGTGGCTGGTTTGGTGGCGTTCTTCGCTTCCGGGCTCAGTTCCTATTTGACGCTTGATGCACTCAAGGAAAACCGGGAAACGCTCCGGGCATTGGTGCAGGCGCATAAGGCAGAGGCTGTTGTCGTGTTCATTTTAGCTTACATCGCGGTCGCTGCTCTTTCGCTGCCTGTGGGTGTTGTACTCAGCGTTGCAGGAGGGTTCCTATTCGGCAGTGTGTTTGGCGCTGCATGGATCGTGATTGGCGCAACCATCGGCGCGACAATCTTGTTTGTTGTGGCCAAGTCGGCACTGGGCGAGCCGCTGCGGCAAAGATTTGCCTCACAGGTCAAGACGATGGAAGAAGGCTTCAAGGCGAACGCGTTTAGTTATCTGTTGCTGCTGCGATTGGTGCCCCTGTTTCCGTTTTGGCTGGTCAACCTTGCGCCGGCCTTCCTGGGTGTATCGCTATCCATTTTTGTGGCAACCACTTTCATCGGCATTATTCCGGGTGCCTTTGTATTTGCCAGCATCGGAAACGGCCTTAACGCCTTGTTCGATGCCGGGGAGCAGCCTGATCTCAGCCTTTTGGGGCTGTTGGCGCGTCCTGATTTTTACATCCCGATTGCGGGACTGGCTGTTTTGTCTCTGATTCCCATCGTCTACCGGGCTGTTTCGGCAAAGCGGGCCTCCAATGGTTGAACGGTTGAATGTTGATCTGTGCATCATTGGCGCGGGGTCTGGGGGACTGTCTGTGGCGGCGGGCGCCGCTCAATTGGGATGCAAAGTGGTCTTGGTCGAGCGCCACAAGATGGGTGGCGATTGTCTGAACTATGGATGTGTGCCCTCCAAGGCTTTGATCGCGGCTGGCCATCATGCCCATGCCGTCCGGCGCGCGCGCGAGTTTGGCGTCGATGCAGGGGAACCGAAGGCCGACTTTCCCAGGGTGATGAGCCACGTGAAGGGTGTGATCGCGGCCATCGAGCCCAATGATTCCGTCGAGCGTTTCGAAAGACTGGGCGTTCGGGTGATAAAGGCAGAGGCGCGGTTTGCCTCTGCTGACGAGGTTGAAGCGGGTGATTTTCGTATCAAGGCGCGTGCTTATATTGTTGCCACGGGTTCAGCATCGCTTAAGCCGCCGATTCCGGGTCTTGATCAGACGCCTTATCTGACGAATGAGACGGTGTTCGACAATTTGAAGCTGCCCGAGCATTTGGTCGTCATCGGTGGTGGGCCGATCGGGCTTGAGTTGGCGCAGGCACATCGCCGGTTGGGAGCGCGCGTCACCGTGCTTGAAGCCAAACAGATCATGCCCAAGGACGATCCCGAAGCGGTTGAGGTTGTTCGCTCTGCTTTGCTCGCTGAGGGTGTTGTCATTCGCGAAAATGCCATGGTGACTGCTGTGGCTAAAGCAGAGGGCGGTGTCACCGTTTCTTTTACCAGCAATGGACATGGTGAAACCGTTTCGGGGTCGCATCTGTTGCTGGCGGCGGGACGCTCGGCGAATGTTGACGGGCTTAATCTGGAAGTTGCCGGTGTCAAATATTCCCGCAAGGGCATTGAAGTCGATGCCTCGTTGCGGACTTCCAATTCGAAAGTTTTTGCAATTGGCGATGTTGCTGGAAGTTTGCAGTTTACGCATGTTGCCGGTTATCACGCGGGTCTGATTATCCGGCGGGTGTTGTTCAAACTGCCGGTGAAGACAGACCTGTCTGCGATTCCGTGGTGCACCTTCACCGATCCCGAACTTGCGCATGTGGGTACGTCGGAAGCCCAGGCTGTTGAGAAGGGGCTCAAGTTCAGCATTTCAAGGTGGCCCCTGCACGATAACGACAGGGCTCAGGCCGAGCGCGAGACGCACGGATTTGCCAAGATTGTGGTCGTGAAGGGGCGGCCGGTTGGTGCGACTATTGTTGGTGCCCATGCGGGCGAACTGATTTTGCCTTGGGTGATGGCCATTGGCCAAAAGATGAAGCTGAGCGCAATGGCGGGCACTGTTGCTGCATATCCGACGTTGAGTGAGGTTTCGAAGCGTGCGGCCAGCGCTCATTTCACCCCGGCTCTGTTTGCACCGCGGACCAAGCGGCTGGTTAAGCTCTTGTCCTGGTTCGGTTAATTCACCGAAGTTTTTCCGACTTCGCATGCTGGTGTGATATCTGTTGGTCCGGCGATGGTTGGCTCCTTTCACAAGATTCGCGCGTTTTTGGACCGGCACTTGATTTCAAGTCTGTCGGGACGGTTGCTGTTTTTCACCACGCTATTTGTGATGCTGGCCGAGGTGATGATCTATTTCCCTTCGGCGGCACGGCATTATCATGATCTGCTCGCCAACCGTCTGGCTGCGGCACAAATTGCGGTGCTGGCGCTTGATGAACTGGGGGACATGGCCCTTTCTCCGACTTTGCGGCGCGAATTGCTGGCCAATGCCGGTGTGCGGCTGGTGGCTCTGAAGCGCAACAATACGAGGCGGCTGTACCTGGCCGAGTCCATCCCCCCAACGCCCGACGTGCAGGTCGACTTGAGATCGATCTGGTGGCCGGAGCTCTTGTGGCACAGCTTTGATTGCATGTTTGCTCAAAGTAACCGGGTGCTGCGGGTGCAGAGCTTTCCCAGGCTTGGCGGCGGTGACTACATCGACATTTTGATTGATGA
>JAWXBO010000073.1:0-12796 GCA_034440175.1 Alphaproteobacteria bacterium | reverse complement strand
TCTCGTCTTGCACAAATTCTCCAAAGACTGGAAAATGCCGTCACGCGAATGGTATCAAGCCAGAGCGCAATTCGCCGTCATGTTCGGTGATCGAATGAAGGCCGCCTAACTCAAATGTGCAACCGACCCGCCACACAAAATTCCTGACAGTCCCGTTCCCACAACCCGCGCTCTTCGTCGAGACGGTCATGCTCCGCGCCCTTGAAATCTCCGCGCGAGACAACGCCAAGAATCTTTCCGTCCTTGACGACCGGAATGTGGCGAAACCCGCCCTCCCACATCGCGCGCAGCGCATCGATGGCGGTCTTATCGGGTGCCATAGTGTCTGGTGCTTCGGTCATGACCTCTCCGAGCTGCGTGTCTGCCCCGCTTTTTGCTGCCGCAAGCACGCGGTAGACTGCATCCCGGCCCGTGAATATCCCAACGAGCTGGTTGCGATTGTCGGTCACGAGCACCGAACCGACATGGTGCTCGCACATTTTCTGGCAGGCTTCCTTGACAGTTGCCGAACGCGGCAGCATCAGCGGATGCTGGTTGAAAATGATGTCGGAAAGTTGCCTCATGTTTGCCTCCGATTGAGTTTGGCAACGATTGTTGCCTGACAGTCCCTTTTTTCATTGATCTCAATCAAGCTTTGCGTTGCTTGTGCCGTGATCGCAAGCGGAAGGTGATTTCTGGGCGGTTGCCGCGCTGATGTGAAATTTGTCTGCGATCTCGGCGAGGACATTCCAGTCGGTGAGCTCAAGTTCCTGCGACGAGCCGACACTTACGCCTTTTTCCCAGGCAATCAAGCGCATCACCCAGCGCTTGAAAAAATCGTACTCAGTGAACCGGAATGCACCTGCGACGTGATGCACCACCGCCGATGTCCATCCCGTTTCTTGCTTGAAGCGTTCGGCGCACGCTGCGGTGCTCGTCAAGTCGTCAGGATCGCGGCTGGCTGCAGACAGTGAAACGGAAAGAAAGAGCGCCGGCATCTGGCACAAACGTTGATGATGCGTCCGCGCAAACCCGACTAAGGGTTTCTGATAGATACCCGCATGAAGCGACGCAGCAAGGATCGCGGCTTCGTACTCGTTCGGGCGCAAATCCCACGGCGCCTCCGCCGCCTCGACCAACGTGACCTGGTCGCCCAGTTTCCGTAGCCGGATAGCGACAAAATCGGCAATTTTGCGTGTCTGACCTTCAGTCGTACCGTAAACAATGAGTGCTTTCATCGCGCTGCCCGCTTTGCCATTGAGTCTTGGCAAGCTTCCATCGCTTTCGGCCAAATGATTTGATCCACGTCATGCCCATCATTGAGAGCTATGAATCGAAATGGACCGCGGTCAGCGCGCTGGCTCGCAGTCGAACGACATCGCACTCGCCATGTTTTGCTTGCTCTACAATGTGCCGGGCGATTGTCTTAAGTATCCAATCTTTCATTACCCAGTGATCGTTGCCCTGGCGTGCTGCGACGGCTTCTACCGCATCGTCGTAGGCGTCGTGTATTGTGCGCAAAAGTGCGGGCGGAAGCATGTTGAATGAAGTGACGGAGCTGGTGTTTGGCATGGGCTACTCCTTGCTGACAATTGCAGCACCTGGCCGTCTGTAGTGTGTCCGGCAGCCGACGGAAGGAAGGATGAACAGGCGCATAACAGGTCGAGATTGGCTCGGCATTGATACAAATCAAACGATTTGCCGGCGAGGATCACACGTGCACCGTTCCTGCGCCTAAACGCGGGTCAAATCCGCCAGAAATGTGAGACCGCTTCGACCGTTCGTCGCACATTGATACGCGTCAATGGATTATCTTGGCCGCAGGTGTAGGTGTTTTCAAAAGACCTTCTGTTGCGGAGCGATTATGAGCGACATCATTCCACTGCCTCTACAGGAACTTGCCTGCATTATTGAGAAGGCGCGGGTATTGGACATGCTGGCCAATGCCGGCGGCCTGGATGCCAGCACCGTTGTTGATGGCGAGGAGCTGGCTGCACTGCTGAGTGGCCTAAGCGACGATGAGTTGACGAATGTGTTGGCACTGGTGTGGGTGGGGCGGGGAACTTTTGATCGCGACAGCTGGCAAGATGCGATTTACAGGGCGGAAGAAATGAAAAACAAACGCATTGTGCGCTACCTGGTTGACTCCCCGATGTTGGGTTTCTTTCTTGAGGAGGGGCTCGCGGAATTAGGTGTCACCGTGCCGCTGCCGCAAGAAGAGCCGGCGCGCTGAATCATGGTCATCGCGCACTCGAAGTTCATTGACCGTCGTGACGCCGGCCGGTCTTTGATCCCGCTGCTATTGAAATGGAGCGGCAAATCCGCAATCGTGTATGCTTTGCCCCGCGGCGGCGTGCCGGTCGCGGCCGAGATTGCCACTGCATTGTCCTTGCCGCTCGACGTACTTTATGTACGCAAAATTTCAGCGCCGCTTGAGCCCGAGTTGGCGATCGGTGCCATTGTCGATGGTGGCGACCCCGACATCGTCCTCAATGAGGATTTGGTACGCAGGCTGGGCATCGCTCAAGCCGTCCTTGCTGAACTGATCGAGCGCGAACTCGAGGAAATTGAGCGCAGCAAGGCAAGTTATGGCAAGGCGTTTTCCTCGCCCCTGACGCCAACCGGCCGTCCAGCGATCATAGTCGACGACGGCATGGCGACCGGTGCCACGGTGCGAGCTGCTGTCAAGGCGCTTCGGCGGCGCGGCGCCACGCAGGTGATCGTGGCGGTGCCGGTTGCGCCGCCCGACGCGGTGGCGGTGCTCGAAGCGGCAGGAGCCGAAGTCGTTTGCCCGCATGTATGTGAGCCGTTTCTCGGCGTTGGCTCCTACTACGGCGATTTCCGGCAGCTGACTGACCGGGAAGTCGTTGCCAGCATCGACGCATTTCGCAGTGGGGCCACTCGCGTTCAAAGACGTCCAGGGTAGCAAGCGACCCAGACATGAGCGGCAAGCGGATTACAGATTGCGGGAGATCAGCATGGAAGTGCCGGTTCAAGTCGTACTGAAGAGGGTGCCTCAGGCCGAAGTCGTGCGCGAGGAAGTCAACAGGGCGGCCGGTGTGCTCGAGCGGTTCCACCCGCGCGTCACCTCATGCCGCGACAGCGGCGCGAACCCCGGCATGCGCCATCGCCAAGGGGCGCTCTTCGATGTGCTCGTCGTCCTCCAGGCGCCGGGTCACGGCGAAGTCGTGGTCAGCCGTTGCGCCGCGCGGTAGCGCTGCTTGGGCTCGTCGTCCTCACCGGTTATGTCACGTCGGTCATTTTCTATGAGAGCGCCTTCATTTCGGTCTGGCGTTTCTTTGCCGCTGCGGCGAGCGTCGTCATCATTATCCTTGTAGCACGGCCAAGCCCCGATCAATGGGTCGATGGAGCAACAGCGTCGAGTCTGGCCGTAAATTCGGCGTATTGCGCCTTCGACATGATGCTCTCACCGCTGACGCGCAACCGGGCGGGTGCGGGCGGCAAATCAAACGCGAGGGAGCGGATGTTGATTGTCACGCCGCGGAATTCCGGCGGAAGCTGTTTGCTCAGGTCGATCATGTGCTTCTGAAAGACATCGACTCCAACCATTGAATAGACCGCATCGCTGACCAGCTGGTAGGCGCCGACGATCTTGCAAGGCGGATTGGCCGCGCCTCGAACATCCACCGTGATGATGGAGCGGGCGGCCAATAAGGCGATCCTGGCTGCGCAATCGACGTCAGCCGGCAGCTCGAGAGGGAGCGTGCCCGCGCAGACAAGCCTCACAAACCGGAAGCGAAGGTCGTATCTGAGGGTCGTAGCACCGGTCAATTTCGCCGCAGCGTTAAGGATTTTTATGGCATCGCCGCAAGGGGGCGCGCGGTCGAGCGCCTTGGCAGATAACGACTTTATGTTTTTGAGCGTCGATGTCAGGTCGATGAGGGCGTTCAGCGTGACTACATGCAAACCTTGCGCGTTGGCTCTGGCCTGCCAAGTGATCGACGCGGGAAGCTCAAGCGTTGCGGAGCCGAGTTTTGGCCGTGCGACGAAGGCTTTTGTGCCGTCGGCATGAGAGGCAGAGCTTAGAATCAAACTCAAGAAAACAAGGGCGGTTCGCCCGGCGCCCGCGGACGGCTGAATCGTCATGGTCGACTCCTCTGCTGGCAACAGGCTAAGCGGAAAGTGCGGCGGATTCTTGACGACGATCAGGACTCGCGATGCGGCAGTGGCTAATTTGCGTCCAGTTCGATATTTTGTGCGTGCAGGACAAGACCAAGGGACGAAAAAATTTGGCTGGCGATCCATACGAAGTGCTGGGCGTCGCCAAGACGGCCCCGGCTGCCGATATCAAAAAGGCGTACCGCAAGCTGGTGAAACAGCTGCACCCGGACTTGCACCCAGGCGATAGCAAGGCGGCCGACCGCTTCAAGGACGTGGCGTCGGCTTACGACATTGTCGGCGACGAGGCCAAACGTACTAAATTCGACAAGGGCGAGATCGACGCCGCTGGCCAGGAACGGCCGGAGCCTCGTTTCTATCGCGAATACGCCAATCAGGGTGGCGCGCGGCACTATCAATCGAACGCGGGCTTCGAAGATTTGGGCGACGCGTCGGATTTATTTTCCGATTTGTTCGGCCATGCTTCTGCCGCCGGCGCGAATTTGCGCGGGCGCAATGTGCATTACCGCCTGGAGGTCGATTTCCTGACGGCGGCACTCGGCGGGCAGCAACGCATCACCTTGCCCGACGGCAAGCAGCTCGGTGTGACAATTCCGCAGGGCGTGACCGACGGACAGACGTTGCGGCTGAAAGGACTTGGGCATCCCGGGCGTGGGTCCGGACCCGTGGGCGATGCCTTGATCGAGATCCATGTGCGGCCGCATGCAGCGTTCGAGCGCCAGGGCGACGATGTGGCGAGTGAACTTCTCATCACCATCGACGAGGCTATTCTGGGAGCGAAGGTAGAGGTCCCGGCGATTTCAGGCCGCGTCATGGTGACGATCCCCAAAGGTGCGTCGAGCGGGCAAACGCTACGCCTCAAAGGTAAAGGATTGAAAGGCAAGCGCGGCGGCGTTGGCGATCAGCTGATCCGGCTACGGATCGTGATGCCGAAGGTGATCGACGACGAGCTTGAGACATTTATGAACGGCTGGCGCGAGCGCCATGCCTACAACCCGCGCGCGGAGTGAACGGCCATGGCCATCAACGAGGAAGATCTGGTTCGCGAAGTGAGCGTTCTGTCGGTCCAGCGGCTGCATAAGTGGATTCGCCTGGGCTGGGTCAAGCCGGAGCGGCACGAGGGCGCCGCCCTGTTTCACGAGGTCGACGTTGCGCGCGTGCGGCTACTGTGCAACCTGGAACATGACTTGGAATTCGATGAAGACACAGTACCGCTTTTACTGTCACTGCTCGATCAGATTCACGGACTTCGCAATGAATTGCGAAGCATGGCTGCGGCGATCAACGAGCAGCCGCCCGCCGTGCGCGAGCGGATTGCGAATGCCTATCGCCGTATCGCGGAGAGTTGAGCCCCCGCTACGCCGCCTTGCGCCATTGGCTGAGGCAGTCGTCTGTCGTTTCGCCGTCAGCGAGACTCTTCAGCGCCTCGCGATTGGCGAGTTTGATCTGGCGCCAGCCGCGTAAACTGATGATGCGCGCGGTCTTCAGTTCGGTCAACGAACGGCTGACCGTTTCGACTGAAAGGCAGAGGAAGTCGGCGATGTCACTCCGGCGCACCGGCAGCTGGATATTTATCGCATCGAGCGACTTGCGTTCGTTGCGCTCGGCCAACGCAAGCAAGAACGCGGCGATGCGGCCGGTGGCACTCAGCCGGCCGATGGTCAGAAAATGACCGCGCGCGGCTGAGATTTCTCGCGACAATATTTCAAAAATCTCATCAACAACAGTCGCGTCTTCCCGCGCCTGCCGCCAGAGCGCGATCGATGACACAGAGCGAATGCGGGTCGGGGCAATCGTTTGAGCGTCATAGGTGTAGAGGGGCGATAACTCCAGGCCGACATAGTCGCCGGGGAAGGCGAAGTTCACGATCTGGCGAAAGCCATCATTCAGGATCTTGTAGATCAGAACCGCGCCACTCTCGATTTTGTAGACATTCGACTTTTTGTCACCCTCGGCAAAGAGCGGCTCTTTGGCCTTCAACTGGCGCACGGGGGCTTGCGCAAAACAGTCGTCGAGCGCACAGCGGAGTCGGCGCGGCGCGATTCTGCTGTGGGTGGAGGTCCAGGCGCTGGCGGGTTCGGCGTGGTGGGCGCTCGTTAACATTGTCTTTTCCTCAGCTAAGTCATTGGGTGTTGACGCAGCTGAAGAAATCAGGCCGGTGCGACCGGCGCTTGTCTTGATTGTGACGAAATGTAAGAAAGTGAAACGGACTATGTCGCAGAAGGACTGCAAAGGCGGGACATTCTGACTGAAGAACGTGGCACAAAACCTAGGACCCTGCGGGATCCGGTGCGGGTCCTCATCGTTGACGATGAGCCGGAGATTCGTACACTTTTGCGGGAGTATTTCGAGCTGGAGGGGTATCGCGTCAGCGAGGCCGGGGATGGCACGGAGCTGCGTGCGCACATCGAGAAGCAGCCGGTCAATCTCATCACGCTCGACGTCAATCTGCCCGGCGAAGACGGGTTTGCTCTGGCCCGCGAGGTTCGGACAAAGCGCAACGTGCCCATCATCATGATCACCGGCAAGCAAGACCCGATCGACCGTGTGGTCGGCCTGGAACTTGGAGCCGACGATTACATCACCAAGCCGTTTCACCTGCGTGAAGTCCTGGCCCGGGTTCGGGCCGTTTTGCGGCGCTATCAGCCGGACAATCGCCAGGCCGCCGCGCTCGCCGGGCAGCACAAGGAAGCGTGTTATCGCTTCGAGGGCTTCGAGCTTCATCCGCACCTGCGGGAGCTGAAGAACGCGAACGGCCAGGTTATCGAGTTGACGACTGCCGAATTCAATCTGCTCGAGATGTTTGTCGCGCGCCCGGCCCGCGTCATGTCGCGCGACAACATTATGGATTTGCTCAAAGGCCACGACTGGTCGCCGCTTGACCGCTCGATCGACACGCAGATCGCGCGCCTGCGCAAGAAGATCGAACTGGAACCCGATCATCCAAAACTGATCAAGACCGTGCGCGCCATCGGTTACGTGTTCGCCGTCGAGGTGCTAAAGGTCTAATCGGGGTAAGGAATAACCCGCGAATCGGTTGGAGACGAACAACGAGCGAACCGTCCAAAATTTCGATGATCGAACTGACTGTGCAGGAAGTGGCGCAGCTGTTCGAGTCGCTCGACCCCTATCCGTTCCGCGACCGCGATCTCGACAAGGATGCGGAGGAATTCATCGTCGGCTGGGCACGCGAGTTGCCGGGCGATCACGCACTGCGCATCGTCGTTCATCTGCCCGAGGTTCAGGCGCAATCGCATGCGGCGCTCGAAACGGCCGGCGGTATGAACCGGTTCTTTTCCCATCGCGCCGAGGCGATTTCGCGCGATCTACGCGAGTTGTTTCGCGTGGGGCGCATGTCGCTTGCCATCGGCGTGAGCGTGCTTGTCGCCTGCGTCGTTGCGGCGCAATACGCCGAAACCATGATCGGTAGCGCGCCGCTGGGGCGCATCGTGCAGGAGAGCCTGATCATCATGGGTTGGGTCGCGAACTGGAAGCCGCTCGAAATATTCCTCTACGACTGGTGGCCGCTCGCACGGCGCCGCAATCTTTACCGGCGCCTTGCGGCCGCCAAGATCGATTTGAAACCGTTGTCGTCG
The DNA here is from genome assembly GCA_034440175.1 of Alphaproteobacteria bacterium. Lineage (GTDB taxonomy): Bacteria > Pseudomonadota > Alphaproteobacteria > Micropepsales > Micropepsaceae > SZUA-430. Next base: position 5,081 of record JAWXBO010000073.1, on the reverse strand, counting down.
GCAGCAGGCTGAAGGAGCGCAATCACATGTCGGATGTTAAACGCTGGCGTGAGGAGATTGCTTCGGCATGGCTTTATCGCGAGGTCGCGGACGCCGAAAGTGATCGGAAGGTAGGCCAATTGTTTCGCGACTTGGCGGTTGCCGCCGAGCGCCAGGCAGGCATCATCGCACAGTCCTTGGCGCAAAAGCCGCCCTTGTTTCGTCCCGATCCCAGATCGCGCCTAGTCGCGGCGATCGTGCGCGTGCTGTCGCCGCGCCGGTGCAGGGCGATCCTGGCGGCGTCCAAGATTCGGGGGCTGTCCGTCTACGACAGTGCCGTTCCCGTTGGGCACGTAATGCCGAAGGATGTGCACGACGTCGGGGGACGCCATCGCGGCGGCGGGCGAGTTCGTGTCGATGCTGTCGCAGCGTGAGATGTTCGAATACCAGATCGGTCAAGAGCGCGACGAATTGGAACGCTACCCGGCGGAAGAAGCCGAGGAGCTTGCTTTGATTTATGCGGCGCGTGGCGTGCCGCTGGCGGAGGCGCGCACGATCACGACGAGGCTGGTCGCTAATCCCCAGCAGGCGCTCAACACGTTGGCGCGCGAAGAGTTGGGTCTGAATCCCGATGATCTCGGTTCACCATGGATTGCGGCGAGCTCGTCATTCGTCGCGTTTGCGCTGGGAGCGATCCTGCCGTTGGCACCGTTTCTGCTCGGCGCGGGGACGCAGGCGGTGGCTATCGCCGCGACGCTGTCCGGTTGCGCGTTGTTCGGGGTCGGCGCGGCGCTCAGCCTGTTCTCGGGACGCAATGCGTTGTGGGGTGGCTTGCGCATGCTGCTGATAGGCGGCATAGCAGGTGCTGCAACATTCGGGATCGGGGCGGCGTTAGGCGTGAGCGCGGCCTAAGCGCTCAGAGCGCATTACGCGCGTCACCCAGTTAGGAGCTTTGATCGCATCCTTGCGGGCACGAGACGGACGAACAAAGTTAGATCGAAGTCAGGGTTGATACTGATGCTTTGCATTACCCAAACCGTAGTATACTGGCGCCTTTCGGTGTTTGCGCGGCGTTTGCCTCGCCGACATCGCTGATCGAATTGCCTCAAATGGAGTTGCGAAGAGGGACACGATGACATTCGACCCCGGCATTGCCGATCTGCTCGCCGTGCTGTCGGGCGCCATGGTTGGGCTCACGCTTGCGGTGGTCGGCGGCGGCGGGTCGATCCTTGCCGTGCCGTTGTTGCTGTATGTCGTCGGCGTCGCAAACCCGCATGTGGCGATTGGCACCGGCGCCTTGGCCGTCTCTGTCAACGCCTTCGCCAATCTGATCGCCCATTCGCGCGCGGGCAACGTGAAATGGCCGTGCGCGGTGGTTTTCGGCGGTTCCGGCGTGGCTGGCGCGTTCATCGGCTCCATACTGGGCAAGCTCGTCGACGGCCAGCAGCTCTTGTTCCTATTCGGCCTGGTCATGGTCGCGGTCGCGCTTGCAATGTTTTGGCCGCGCAAAACCGAAGGCGATCCCAACGTGCGCATCACGCCGGCGATTGCGGTCAGGCTCGTGGCCATCGGATTGCTGACCGGGTTGCTTGCCGGATTTTTCGGAATTGGCGGTGGGTTTCTTATTGTGCCCGGCATCATGGTGGGCAGCGGCATGGCTATGCTGAACGCGGTCGGCTCGTCCCTGTTCTCCGTTGGCGCGTTCGGCTTGACGACCGCGGTATCCTATGCCGCCGATGGGCTTGTCGACTGGCGGATCGCCGGCGAATTCATTCTAGGCGGTCTTGGCGGCGGAATGGCCGGACTTGGCTTGGCGACGCAACTTTCCGCGCGCAAGGGGCTGTTGAATCGAGTCTTCGCGGGAATTGTTCTCGCGGTCGCGGCTTACATCATATGGCGCAGCTTCCCGATTTGATCGGCCTTGCGGCTGTGAACTACGACAGCGCCTCACGCACGGCGCGCGCCAGTTCGGCGATCGCGTAAGGTTTGCGCAGGAGTTCCACATCCACCGGATCGGCGTCGCCGCTCTTCGCGATCTCACCGGTAAATCCGGAGGTGAGCAGCACCTTGATCGACGGCTTGTTGGCGCGCACCCAGCGCGCGAGATCGAAGCCCGACATGCCGCCCGGCATGATCACGTCGGAAAACACGAGATCGAAATCATCACGCCGCTCGAGGATCGCAATCGCCGCCGGTGCATTTGCCGCGGCGACGACGCGGTAGCCCAGCGTGTCGAGGCGTTTGATTGTCACGTCGCGCACGTCTGCATTGTCTTCCACCACAAGCACGGTTTCGCCGGCGGCGCCCTCTTCAATTGGCGATTGGGGCTCATGCGCGTGTGCTATTCTTGAACCGTCTGCGCGTGGCAGATAGAGGCGCACGGACGTGCCTTTGCCCACTTCGCTGTAAATCGTCAGATGGCCGCCCGACTGCTTGGCAAAACCATATATCGTGCTGAGGCCGAGGCCCGTGCCGCGCCCGGGCTTGGTGGTGTAGAACGGCTCGAAAACGCGCGCCAGAACCTCCGGCGGCATGCCGGTTCCCGTGTCGCTGATCGAGAGCATGACATAGTCGCCGGGCCGTAGCCCCGTTTCGCCCACGACATCGTCCGGCCCTAAAGACTTGTTCGTCGTCATGATGACTAGTTTTCCGCCGCCGGGCATGGCATCGCGTGCGTTGATCGCGATGTTCAGGATCGCATTCTCGACCTCACTGACGTCGGCGAGCGCGGGCCGCAGATCGGCGGCGAACGACGCCTGAATCTCGATGGCGTCGCCCAATGTTCGCTTCAACACGTCGGTCATGCTTCGCGTGATCTCGTTCAAATCAAGATCGATCGGCTGTAACCGTTGTCTTCCTCCGATGGTCAGCAGGCGGCCGACGAGCCGCGCGCCCATACTGGCCGCTTGACCGGCGCGACGTATCAGGTCGCGCGCCTTGTCGTCCAGTTGCCGAAGCCCCAACAGTTCGAGGTTGCCTGTAATCACGGTCAAGAGGTTGTTGAAGTCGTGCGCCATCCCTCCGGCGAGCTCGCCGACAGCCTGGAGTTTTTGCGAGCGCACGAGGGCGGCTTGCGCTTCCTCGCGCCGTTCGATTTCATTCCGTAGGGCCGCCGTTCGTTCCTCGACGCGTGCTTCCAGCGCCTGCTCGATTGCCTTGCGGTCGGTGATGTCGTAGAGGACCCCGGTTGTCCGGAAGGCGAGGCGCTGCGCATCCAGCTCGCAGAATCCATGTGCTGCGATCCAACGGACGCGGTCGCCGGAAAGAGGGACTCGGAGTTCGAGGTCGTAGTCGCCTCCGTCCTGGCGTGCTCTGGCAAGTCTGGCGCGAACTGTTTCGCGGTCGTTTCGATGGGCGCAGTCAATAAGGAACTCTGCCGGTGACTCTGCCTGCGTCATCGGCAGTCCCAGCAATCGCAATGCGGTTTCATCGTATTGTCCGATGCCCGATGTCTCGTCGATCTGGAATACGCCCATCTGTCCGGCAGACAAAGCCAACCGCAATCGCTGCTCGCGCTCACGAAGCAATTGGTCGGCTTTGACCCGCAAGCTGATGTCACGCAGGATCGCGGTGTAGGTTAGCCCCTCGCTCGCGGACGCCTTTGAAATTGAGACTTCCGCCGGAAACTCCGAGCCGTCCTTGCGGCGGCCCGCGACAGTGCCGCGTTCGCCCATGCGGCGCGATTGCACATGGGACGCGCCAAACTGGCGCACGAGTTCTTCGTGGGCGTGAGCCGATTTCGGCGGCAGCAGCTTTTTCAGGTTTGAACCGATGACTTCGGCTGCCGTATAACCGAAGATCCTCTCGGCGCCGCGATTGAACAATGTGATGGTCTGGTTCTCGTCGATTGAAATGATGGCATCGTCCGCGGTATCGAGAATGCGGACGAGCCGTGCATTGGCATCTTGGGCGGCCAAAAGCGGTGCACCGGCGAGTTCGTCTGTGGAGGCGTCGGCTGTCATGGGCCCAGTCTAGCCGCCCGCCGGTGGCCTGTCGCGGCCCGGCTACTTCTTGGCGCTGTTTGTCAACAACCGTTCGAGACCGGGTGTTTCGTCAGGTCTTTGTTGACCTCGGCGATGATCTTGCGCAGCAGCGAGTCCGAGAACGAGTGACGCGGCTCGGCCAGCGTCCTGGGCGGCGCCACGACCACGAGCGCGCTGATGTCACCCGCGTCATCGCGGGCGCAGAGTGTGGATGCCACGCCCTGGGCGAAGCGGTGTTCGGCGATCTCGTGCCAATCGGTCTGCTCTATGCTGCTGCGTCGGCTGCTGAAATGTTCGACGGAGCGCCCGGGCCGGTCGCTACCGATCTACGACGTGGCGGGGTTTGCTTGGTCAATGAACACCGTGGTCGCCTGCAAATTGGGGAACGTCTCGTCGCCTTCGTTGCGCAGAACAAGCGCCTTGCGCCCATCGCCGACGAGGACCCAAGCATGATGGGGAAGGGAAACATTTGTCATGGCCGGGGCTCTGCAGTTTTCGACCGGATTTCTCTCACATGAGCAAGCTATAGCCAGCAACGGCGGAAAAACATTGATCCGGCGCAAGGCAAGGCCATCTGCACGGCGTATCCTCGGGCGAAATGTTGACGAGGTTCGTTATGTCCTACCGCAAGATTCTCGTGCCGGTCTCCGGTTCGCTGAACGACAAATCCGCCATCCAGTCTGGTTTCACACTCGGCCGCCAATTCGGCGCCCATGTCGAAGTGCTGTTTGTGCGCTTTCACCCCGCGCGGGCGGGCGCCTACGGGTACATCGGCGCGGATGTGAGTGGTTATGCCGCGCAGTATATGATCGATGCCGCGATCAAGGCCGCCGACGAGGCGCAAAAATTAGCCTTGGACTCGTTCAACATGGCGGTGGAAAAATATGGCATCGAACTCAAAGACAAGCCCGGCGCACGCACGGACGCGACGACGCAGCTGAAGATCGTGCAGGGTGACTTTTCCAGTGAGATCGAGCGCGAAAGCCGCTTGTGCGATCTGATCGTGTTCGGCGCTATAATCGACGAGGCGGACAACGGGAGTGTTCGCGAGGGATATGAGGCGGCGCTTTTGAGCGGCGCGCGTCCAGTTCTCTTTGTGCCGAGGGCGGCGGCCGAAAG
>JAWXBO010000072.1:0-3465 GCA_034440175.1 Alphaproteobacteria bacterium | reverse complement strand
TGCCAGTGCCAAAAGTAACAAGCGTCTGAATGTGTCCCCAAATGCGTGTCAGAGCGGAAGCTATTCCGCTGTCAACGTGTCCGAGGGGGGCACCCTCAGCATTCTCTTCGACAATTTTTCCATCACCGTGCCTCAGGGCGCGGACAGGGGCGTCGAAAGACGCTTCTGTAACCTCCAGGTTTTATTGAATTTGCCGCAAGGCTATTCGCTGGGCGTCTACGAGGTCGATTATCGTGGCTTCGCCCGCCTCTCGCAAAAACAGGAGGCAGAACTGAATGTCGACTACACCGTCGGCCGCAAGAACAAGGGCCGTGGTTTTCGCCGCCGCATTCGTGGCGCCTACGAAGGAGAGTTCGTGTTCAGCGAACCGCTTGCACCGGGGATCCTGAAACGCGTCGGTTGCGGTGATGCTGCGGTTTTGAATATCGCAGCCATGCTGGAACTGAAATCAAAGAGCCCGGAAGAGGCAATGGTTGTTCTCGATTCGATCGACGGCGCCTCGCCGGCGGGGCTCATCTACCATTTCGACCTCAAAAAGTGCGGCAATTAGAACTCAAGCGTCCCCCGTCGCAGGAACCAGGCCCGCCGCCGCGCGTTTATAACAGCACCTGGAGCACGACGTCCCGTTCTGCAGCAAAGCCGCGCGAGAGGATGAATTATGACAATTAAATTGAGTTTACTTGGCGCCGTATCGTTCGCAGTTGGTGCAGTCTTCGGCGGAGTTCCCGCCTTGGCTCAGCCCATTCCGCCCGGCAGTTATCAAAGCTCATGCGAAAACATCTCAACTAACGACGGGATGCTGCGCGCCAGTTGTGAAACCGAAGAAGGCGATTTGATCAATAGCCGGCTTAATGATTACAGCGACTGCGAAGGCGATATCAGCAACGCCGACGGCCGCCTCACCTGCACCCGCGGCGATGAAAATGAAGATGAAGATGATCAAAACAACAACCGTGTCCCGCCAGGTTCCTATCAGGAAACCTGTCGAAACGAGCGCGTCGAGAGCGGCGACCTCACGGCTGAGTGCGCCGACCGCAACGGCCGGTGGCGTTTTTCGGAACTGCAAAACCACCGCCTATGCCGTGGCGACATTCGCAACGGCAACGGCATTTTGAGTTGCAACCGGAACGATGGTGACGATGACAACGGCTACAACCTGCCGGGCGGATCGTGGCGCGCGACCTGCAGAGACCATCACGTGTCGGGCAATACGCTTTATGCCGAATGCCGCGACCGCGTTGGCCGCTGGGTCGAAACGTCGGTTAACTTGCGCAATTGCAGGCAAGGCGTCTCGAACGTGAACGGCCGTCTGGTTTGCGTCCAGTCTTCACCGCTGGGCTGGCGCCTATCGCTCTACAAGAACGCAGGCTATCGCGGGACTGGCCGCACGTTTATCGCCGACATTCCCGATCTCGCCCGCCACGGCTTTGCCAATGTCGCGTCAAGCGCCTATTTGCGGGCCGGGTCATGGCAGCTTTGTACGCGCGCCTATTATCGCGGGAGATGCGTAACGCTGCGGTTCAGTGCGCCGTACTTGCAGCGCCTCGGCATCAACGATCAAGTGCGCTCGCTGCGTCGCGTTCGTTGAATTTTGAAACACAAAGCAAAGGTGACTGGCATGATGATACCTCATAATGCACTCGTCGTAGTCGCAGACGGCCGGGGCGCGCGGTTCTTCCGTAATACCGGTGATGCGGGCAAGCCGTCTTTGACCGCCGATGGCGACTTAAAACCCAGCCATCTTATTGACGACGGTCCCGCGGGAAAGCGCCCGTCTGAATCATCAAGGCATGAGATTGACGAGGCTACGTTCACCAAGCAGCTGGCAAAGGAACTCTATCGGCGCGCACACATTCAGGATTTCGCGTCGCTTGTCCTTGTCGCCGATCCCCAGACATTGGGTCAAATTCGCCCGGAACTGCACAAGGAAGTTCAGGAGAAGCTGATATCCGAGATCGGCAAGACACTGACGAAATCATCCACAAAGGACATTCAGAAAACGCTGAGTGCGGCGGAACGATAAACCGGCTTATGGAGACGCCGCTGAGATCACTTCGCGAACGATGGGGTAGATTTCCTTGTCCCAGCGTTTGCCGCTGAAGAGACCGTAATGGCCGACGCTGTGTTGCATGTGGTGATGCTTCAGGCGTGCGGGCAGGGCGGCGCAGAGATCGTGGGCGGCGGAGGTTTGCCCCAGTGCGCAGATGTCGTCGCGTTCGCCTTCCACGGTGAGTAACGCCGTGCGGGTGATTTTTCCAGGATCAACCTTGCGGCCGCGATGGTGGAGTTTGCCTTTGGCGAGCAGCGCCTCCTGAAAGACGACGTGCACGGTTTCGATGTAGAATTCGGCGGGCATGTCGAGGACGCAGAAGTACTCGTCGTAGAATTCCTTGATGGCACTTGCCTCGTCGAACTCGCGATTTGTGAGATGCGTATAGAGTTTGCGATGGGCCGTCACGTGACGCTCGAGGTTCATTCTGACGAAGGCGTTGAGTTGAAGAAAGCCCGGATAGACCTTGCGGCCGGCGCCGCGATAGCGCGCGGGAACGGTCGTGATCAGGTTTTTCTCGAACCAGTCGATGGAGTGCTTGAAGGCGAGAGCGTTGACGGTGGTCGGTGATCTTCGCACATCGATAGGGCCGCCCATCAACGTCATCGACAGTGGCTGGCAGGGGTGATCGTCTTGCGCCATCAGTGCGACGGCGGCCAGAACCTGAACGCAAGGCTGGCACACGGCAACGATATGGGCATTTGGGCCGATATGTTCCAGAAATGAGATCACGGTGTCGATGTAGTCGGCAAAGCCGAAGCGCCCGTGCGAGAGCGGGACATTGCGCGCGTTGTGCCAGTCGGTGATGTAAACGTCGTGGTCCTGCAACAGGGTTTGCACGGTGTTGCGCAGGAGGGTCGAGAAATGACCCGACAGGGGGGCCACAACGAGAACGGCTTGGTGGCGGCTTTGCGTCTCTTTGCGAAAGTGCAGGAGCGTGCTGAAGGCGGTCTTCAGGGCGGCATGCTCGGTGACGCGCACGGCCCGGCCGTCGCAGATGACTTGACTGATCGCATAGTCCGGCCGCTCGTGCGTGAGGGTCAAGCGATCGACGAGTTCCAGTGCCGCATTCATCCGGCGCCCGAACCGCGTGCGCGGTGTGCGGTGCGGCCAGCCGAGCATGGCCTGGGTCGTTTGCGCCATCATGCGCATGGGCCACAGCATATCGGACTGGCGTTGATAGAGTTGATAAAGCACGGCTTGCGCGACCCCCGCGTGAATCACTGATGGGCAGCGAGGTTAGCAAGGACTTCTGCCACACTTGCGGTGTTTCGTGTTGCGTGCTGGAGTGTACGGGTGTCCGGCTGCCGCTACGGCAACCGGCGTTTGAGTTGGCATTCACCGTGCGGAGATAATTCAGGGACATGCAAAAACAGCTGCAGTTGGCCCGGGGCGGTGATGGCGTGGCCACGATT
>JAWXBO010000071.1:0-5873 GCA_034440175.1 Alphaproteobacteria bacterium | reverse complement strand
GCAGCGACGGCCGCCGCAGCAGCACGTGAGAGCGGCACGTCTGCGCTGTTGATGAGCATGCTCACACCAGACGCCGTGCAGATGTGTCCCATATCCGCCACCAGGCCATCCGACACATCAATGCAGGCGTGAGCAAGCCCCACCAGCGCCATCCCCAAACCCAGGCGCGGCTGCGGTACTTGATAGCGAGAGATCAAATAGCGGCTGTGGGCCGCAGTCAGCGAAAGCCTTTGCGGTGTGGACTGGATCAACCCAAGGCCTGCATCCCCGATGGTGCCGCTCACCCAAACATCGTCACCAGCCTGTGCGCCGCTGCGCTTCACCATGCGGCCACACCGCACTTCGCCAATCGCCGTGATGCTCAAAGTCAAAGGCCCGCGCGTCGACACCGTGTCCCCGCCAATCAGGGTCAGCCCAAAGCGCTTCTGGTCCTGTTTCAGTCCGCCGGCAAACGCCGCCAGCCAGTCGTCGCCGGTCAACGATGGCAGTATCGCCGTCAGCACATACGCTCGCGGCTTTGCACCTTTAGCGGCCAGGTCCGAAATGTTGACGCGCAGCGCCTTCTGCGCAATTGACGCTGGAGGGTCGCCCGGCAGAAAATGCACGCCTTCCACGATCGCATCCGTTGTCACGACAAAATCGTGACCGGCCGCCGGCGCCAACCAGGCGGCGTCGTCAGTCAGGCCAAGGGCTCCTGCCTCGCCGCGTGCCAACGGCGCAAAATATTTGGCGATGAGATCGAATTCGCCCCGCCTTTGCGCCTTGCGTTTCATGTCCCGGCAGGGCTAAGCGTCCCAAGTTCATCCGGACGCTGTTGGCGCGCAATCTGAAACAAGATGCCGCTCAAGAACACGATATCATCGCTTTTCTCGGCATAGAAAGCGCTCGCAACACTCAGATACTCGTGAACGATGACACGCACGGGCACCGTGAGGTTTGCAATCAACTCGTAAGAGCCGGCGCGCAAGATAGCGCGCATCGTGGTGTCAATCCGGTCGAAGGACCATGTCTTGCCGGTTGCCCGCGCCAGAGCACCGTCAATCTCGTCTTGCCGGGCCACCACACCGCGCAAAATGTCCGAGAAATATTTGTGGTCGGCCTCCGCGTATTTCTCGCCTTCCAGCTCTTGTCCCATGCGGTGCTCGATGAACTCGCGCAGCGCCGATTCAGAATCCTGGCCCGACATTTCCATTTGATAGAGCGCTTGCACAACCGCCAGGCGCGAAGCACTTCGTGAACGCCCATCCGAGCGCCGGGGAGACCGGGGTGGTTTCGGACTTGTCATGTCAGCGGTGACCAAAACCAAGTTGCTGCCGCACGTCGATCATCGCCAGCGCGGCTTTGGCCGCATTCTCGCCCTTGTGCTCGATCTTGCCTGAATGAACGCGCGCCCACGCCTGCTCTTCATTTTCAACCGTCAAGATGCCGTTTCCGATCGCCAGGCGTTGCGTCAAGGTCAACTCCATCAACCCGCGCGCGGATTCGTTCGAGACAATTTCATAATGCGTTGTTTCGCCACGAATGACACATCCAAGGGCCACAAAGCCGTCATAGGTCCGACCCGCAGAATGACCCGGCGCGCTCGCCATCGCAATAGCACCTGGAATTTCAAGCGCACCCGGCACGGTAATCGTTTGGGCCTCGGCGCCCGCCGCTTTCAAAACCGACAGCGCGCCTGCAAGCAACGCGTCGGAAATATCCGGGTAATACCGGGCTTCGACGATGAGGATTTTGGGCGCCACCTTTGTCATGACTTATGTTCCAAACCTGGAGCCCACCACGCGCGTGCCTGTCACGCGCAACCCATACCCCTCAAGACCCACAATTTTCCTTGAGGCGGAATTGGTCAGCAAGATCATGTCCTTTACCCCCAGGTCCAACAGAATCTGCGCCCCGACGCCATACTCTTTCAATCGCCGGGGGACGGATTCAGGACGTGCTTCTGTGCGGATCAGCAAGTCGGAAATATAGGTCGCCCGGCTTTCCCGGATCAGAACCACCACGCCCCTCCCCTCCTTCGCGATCAACTCCATCGAACGCGTAAGCACGTCGTCCCGTCCGCCGCGCACAGCCAGCAAATCATCGAGCAGATTGACCGCGTGCATGCGCACCAGCACCGGCTCGGGCGTTGAAACGTCACCCGTCACCAGCGCGATGTGCTCTGCATATTCGACCGTGTTGACATAGAGCATCATTTTGAACCGGCCGCCATGATGGCTGTCGATTTCGGTCTCGACTGACCGGGTGATGAAATGATCGTGACGCCTGCGATAGGCGATCAGATCGGCAATCGTTCCGACCTTCAGCCCGTGCAGTTGCGCGAATTTCACCAGATCCGGCAAGCGCGCCATCGTGCCGTCGTCATTCATGATTTCACAAATGACGCCGGACGGAGAAAGCCCGGCCAATCTGGATATATCGACGGCCGCTTCCGTGTGCCCTGCGCGCACCAGGACGCCGCCACGCCGCGCCACCAGAGGAAACACATGCCCCGGCGTCACAATATCGCTGGACCCTTTCGTAGGATCGATTGCAACTGAGACTGTGCGTGCACGATCATGCGCCGAGATGCCGGTTGTCACGCCTTCCCTGGCTTCGATCGACACCGTGAAGGCCGTCTGATTGCGGGTGCCGTTGGCCTGGCTCATCATCGGCAAATTCAGTTGCTGCGAACGCTCCTGCGTTAAGGCCAGGCAAATCAAACCACGTGCATGCTTGGCCATAAAATTGATGGCCTCAGGTGTCGCCATCTGTGCTGGAACAATGACGTCGCCCTCATTCTCGCGATCTTCGGCGTCAACAAGAATATACATGCGCCCGTTGCGCGCATCTTCAATGATGTCTTCGGGCGACGAAATGAAATCGTGGAACTCGCTATGGCTCATGCGAACTCCTTGAGCCGGGCCAGATAGCGCACCAGCATGTCGATCTCGATGTTGATTTTGCTACCCACCTTGACGGCGCCCCATGTTGTAACCTTGCTGGTGTGCGGAATAATGTTCACACCAAAGCTTGTTCCATCGACTTCATTGACAGTCAACGATGTTCCATCAAGCGCAATTGACCCCTTGGCCGCAATGAACTTCGCCAACGCTTTGGGTGCTTTGATTTTGAGCCGGACGGAATCGCCTTCAGGCGACAGCGACACAACTTCGCCCACGCCGTCCACATGACCGGAGACGATGTGTCCGCCGATTTCGTCTCCAACTTTCAATGACTTTTCAAGGTTGACCATCTGGCCAACTGTCCACGCTTCCAATGTCGTCTTCGATAAGGTTTCCGCCGAGACTTCAACCGAAAACCAGGCGTCGCCTTCACGCCCGCCTTTGGCAATGACGGTCAGGCACGGTCCCGAGCACGCGATCGATGCACCGATCGCCAAACCCGCCGGATCGAGTACCGTTTTGATCTTGACAGTGGTGTCGCCGCGCTTGGTGATAAGCTCGACCGTACCGACGTCGATGATGATGCCTGTGAACATGGGCGAGAGTATTAGGTCGCGCGGCGAAAAGTTTCCAGCACATCCTCACCGAGGCGTATTGTCTCTTCGTGGATGAAGCGCGGCAAATCGCCAAGCCCGCCCAAGCCGAGCGACGCTACGGCAGACAACCCCTCTCCCATCACCGTTGGCGCGCGATACCACGCCAGCCGGTCCACAAGCCCTGATTTGAGCAGGGATGAAGCAAGCCCTGCTCCACCTTCTACCAAAACGCGTGTCAACCCTTGGCGCCCCAGCGCCAGAAAAGCGGCTTGAAGATCGACGCCATCCGCGCCCGCGGGCACTGGAATCACTTTCACGTTTAACGTCGCCAGCGCCTCTGGTGCTTTTGCTGCGGCCGTCAGCAGCCAGACCGCTTGCTTGTCCGCACTGCGCACCAGTTTCGATGCCGCCGGCAACCGCGCCTTGGAATCTACAACGATGCGCACCAATCTTGAATGGTTGACGCCTTGCATCCGGCAGGTCAGTTGCGGATCGTCCGCCAGCGCCGAGCCGATGCCAACCATCACCGCGTCTGTCTGCGAGCGCAACAGATGCACATGCGCGCGCGCAACCTCACCTGTAATCCATTGGCTTTTGCCGCCCGGCAGCGCAATTTTTCCGTCAAGTGTGGTTGCCAGTTTGAGCGTCACCAGCGGGCGCCCAATTTGAAGCCGCGAAAAGAATCCGGCGTTAAGCGCTCTCGCCTGGGCCTGCAGAGCGCCGATGCGAACCTCAAGTCCGGCCGCCACCAGCATCGCGTGGCCTTTGCCCGCAACACGCGGATCAGGGTCATCCACCGCACTGACCACGCGCGACACCCCGGCATCGATCAGGGCCTGCGCGCAGGGCCCCGTTTGACCGTGATGGGCGCAAGGCTCAAGTGAAACATAGGCCGTGGAGCCCAGAGCCTGCCCGCCCGCACGCGCCAGTGCTTGCGTTTCTCCATGCGGGCGGCCGCCATCTTGCGTCCAGCCGCGGCCAACGATCTGGCCAGCCGCATCCACAATCACACAACCAACTGAAGGATTGGGCCACACACGGCCCAGGCCGCGCTGCGCCAGGCGCAACGCCAGCGCCATGAACCGGTCGTCTTGTGCAGGCGAAGAACGCGTGGCCTAAGCGCCTTTGTTTTCAGGTTCGTGCAATTGACCCAGGATGTGCTCGAAATCTTTCGCTTCCCGGAAATTCTTGTAGACCGACGCAAAGCGTACATAGGCCACTGCATCGAGATTGCCCAACCCCTGCATCACCAGCTCGCCGATCGTCGACGACGGAATTTCCGTCTCGCCCGAACTTTCAAGCCGGCGCACTATTCCGTTGACCATGCGTTCAATGCGTTCAGGTTCGACCGGACGCTTGCGAATGGCGTGTTGAATGGATCGCATCAGCTTGTCGCGATCAAACGGTGCCCGGCGTCCGCTTTTCTTGATGACAACCAGATCACGCAATTGCACGCGCTCGAACGTCGTGAAGCGGGCGCCGCAGGCGGGACAAACACGCCGCCTTCGAATTGCGGAATTGTCGTCAGTGGGACGGCTGTCCTTAACCTGACTGTCATCGTGCTGACAAAACGGGCATCTCATCGCATTCAGGCCCTTCGCATATCCTACCCGGTCTAGTATCCGGCAACCTACCTACCCACGACACAACACAAGCATTTGCGAGAGGTTCGATCAATCCCGCTAGTGCTATTAGCGTCAATTGGTTTCCCAAATGGTTAACAACCGCGGCCAAGGTTACGCGCTTTCGCGCCGAAAACCGGGCGGGAGTGGCTACGGCCGGAGGAACACAGTCCTAGCCGGCGAGATTTTTTTTGATCACATAGTCAAGCTTCGAGCGTGCCAGCCGCTCGATGTCGGCGCGCGCCGCCGAGGCGGGCGAGATAAAGCTGACTTCTGTCCCCGTATCCTCGTCAATCGCCGTGACCTTCTGGGACGAGCCGATCCGCGTTAACTCCAGAATGATCCGCCGCTCATACCCGGGCACGTCAGGCGGCACGCTTGATGTTGAGCCGCGACCAGGCATCGTCAAGTGCCACGATCAGCGCTTTCATTTTGCCGTCGCAATGGAACGGCGATGGCGTCAGCCGCAGCCTCTCCGTACCGCGCGGCACTGTTGGGTAGTTGATCGGCTGCACATATATCGCATGCTCGCGCAGCAAATAATCGCACACCTCTTTGCAACCAACCGGGTCGCCCACCAGTATGGGCACAATGTGACTGGTCGAAGGCATCACCGGCAAGTCCGCATCGCGCAGCAAAGCTTTCAGAGCCGCAGCCCGTTCCTGGTGGCGCGTGCGTTCGCTTTGGCTCGCCTTGAGATGGCGCACGCTGGCCAGGGCGCCTGCGGCCAGCACGGGCGGAATGGAGGTCGTGAAGATAAATCCAGGTGC
>JAWXBO010000070.1:0-23419 GCA_034440175.1 Alphaproteobacteria bacterium | reverse complement strand
TCCGTTGGAATGGAAAACATCGCACGCGACCAGGGCGCAGCGACGGGCATTCTTCGACTTACACGTCATCCTTTTCTTTGGGGCGTGGCGGTTTGGTCAGCGTTTCATCTTGGAGCCAATGGCGACGCGGCGTCGGTTGTTTTCTTCGGGACGTTTTTAGTTCTTGCCGTTTTTGGCACGTTTTCAATCGATGCGAAACGAAGGCGAAAACTGGGTGGTGACTGGAAGAACTTTGAACAAACCACGTCGAACTTTCCATTTCAGGCTATCCTTGCCGGGCACAACTCTTTGGTCCTGAGCGAACTGCTGACCTATCGCCAACTGATAGCCCTGTTGGCGTTTGCGACTTTTTTAGTAGGCCACGCTTGGGCATTTGGCGCCTCCCCGTTTCCAGGCGGATGGGTCCCATTTTAGGGTTGTTTTAACGCTTCGTTAACGGTCTGGTTGTCTCTCGCGGTTAGTCTCTGGCCTGAACATTTGCGCAGGGATAACAGCCATGAGTTCCGTCGCGGTTGATTACAAACATCTGAAAGCCCAAGCCGCCGATGACCTAGAGGTCATGCGCGAGGTTCTGCAGCTCTTTCTTGTGCACAGCGAGCAAGTACTGGATGAACTTGACCGCACCACCGATGAAAAGCAGTGGAAACAGCTGATTCACACGCTTAAAGGTTCAGCGCGCGGAATTGGCGCCTTCGACGTTGCGCAGGCGGCGGCTCACGCCGAACTTTTCGTGCTCGACAAAAGCAAAGTCGAACCGTTGAAGCACGCGTTTGCAGCGGCCAGGACCTTCATCACCGAAAATCCAATGTGATGCTCGTCACGTCTGTGTTTGACGAGTGCCATGAACCCGGGTTGAAGCGGTAAAAGCGTCTGCTGGTTTTTAGGTTGGAACTGACAAATGGCGTTCAAGGTCAAATTCTGGGGTACCCGAGGAACAATAGCGTGTCCTGGTCCCAATCATTTGGCTTATGGCGGCAATACCAGTTGCGTTGAAGTTGCAATGGGTGGACGCCGTGTCATTTTCGATCTCGGCACCGGCGTGCGCAATCTTGGCAAGTGGTTCGTGCGCAAGCAACAGCGTGAGGCGACCGTGTTGATGTCGCACACCCATTGGGATCACATCCAGGGGTTCCCGTTTTTTCAACCAGCTTTCAGCGATGGTCATCACTTCAGAATTATGGCCGGTCATCTCGACACGGGTTTGAGCATACAGAACGTGTTGGCCGGGCAGATGACCCATCCCTTCTTTCCGGTGCCCATTGATATCATGAAGGCAAAGATTGAATTCGTCGACTTTAAGTCTGGCGATTCATTTTTGATTGCGCCGGACATCAAAGTTCGCACGACGCCGCTCAATCATCCCGATGGCGCCACGGGTTATAGGCTTGAGTACCAAGGCCGGTCCGTGTGTTACATCACCGATACCGAACACACGCCGGGCAAACCCGATGAACGGATTTTGGCTTTGGTAGAGGGAGCGGATCTGATGATCTATGATTCCACCTATACCGATCACGAGTTTCCGTCAAAACGCGGCTGGGGTCACTCGACGTGGCAAGAGGGGATGCGCTTGGCGCGCTCTGCCAACGTAAAGCGCTTGGCGATTTTCCACCACGATCCCGATCACGAAGACCATTTCATGGAAGAGATTGAAGCCACCGCCATGTCCGCATGGACTGGATGCTTCGTCGCCCGCGATAATATGCGGATCAATTTGATTTGAGATCATAGCCGCGGCGAAGCGCGTTCGATCAGCCCGCGGCGTGTCGCCATTTTATGTGTCAATGTATGGTCTTCATGCGTCTGACGCCACGAAAGTAACATTTGCGCGTAGTGAAGCGCCGTGGCCGCGAACGCCGGTTCTGCCGCAAGATCGATGAACTCGCCCGGCCCGGCGTTGAGATCGAACAGCAACGGCTTTAGCCCCGCGAAATGCACATACTTGAAATGCTCATCACGTATGACGGCCAGATTGCACTGATGCAGCGTCAGGCCCAACGCTTTCTCGGCGCCGTCAAAACTTGCATCACGAAAATCGTATTCCCAATGCGCATGCCTTCGCCATGACTGTGCGGTTGCCTGATGGATCCAATCCATCAATGAGCGCCCATCACATTGTGGCGGACACACGCCACCTACGAAGTCGAGCAAAGTCGGCATGATATCGACGTGCTCGGTAAACGCGGTGACGGCGGCACCTCGGGTATGATCGGCAGCACTGCGCGGATCGCGAACAATCATCGGCACCGCATAGGATTGGTCGAAGTACCCGGTCTTTCCCAAAAGCCAATGATCGCCCAGCTGTTCGCCGTGGTCGCTGGTAAAAATGATCAGCGTCTCGTCCCACAGCCCTTCGTGCTTCAGGTGATCGAAGAGCCGGCCCAAATTCTCGTCGACTTCGCTCATCATGCCGAAATAAACGGCCCGCATGCGATTGAGTTTCTTGGGCTCGTCTGGCGCCAGATAAAGTGCATGATTGAGCTGATAGGCCAGCCAGGGATGCTGCATGGCCTCAAGTGCTGCGTTGCCCGCGCGCAAGGGCGGCGGCAAAGCCTCGGGATCGTAGAGCCGGTTCCATGGTTCCGACGCAATCCATGGTGGATGCGGGCGAAACAACGACAGGTGAAGTATCCACGGTTCCCGCTTGCGCTCACTGACATAGTCGATGGCTTGATCGACATGCCACGCCGTGTCGTTGTCCTTTGCACGCAGCTCCCAGGGTTTGGGGTGCGCCGCACCGTCTTCGTAATCAGCGCCGCTCTCGCGCATCCAAAGTACAAAGCGTTCTTCACTCGGAAGTTCGTAGCCGCGGGCGCGAAGATATGCAGCCCAGGGCCCCGGTTGCTCCATGCTGACATGAGCGACGGCGGTAAGGCCCGGCAAAACGTTTTCGTAGGTGCGTAGCCGCGGATCGTCAGGTGCCACATCACGCGGATCGGGCGTCTGATCGGTGTAGCCGATCAGCGCCGGATCGTATCCCAGTTTGCGTGCTTCAATGGCCCAATTTGTGTGACGGCGGTCGAGGGGTGTTCCATTCATCGCCACCCTGTGATTGTGCTGATAGAGGCCCGTATGCAATGTCGCCCGGCTTGGCGAACAAGGCGCCGTGTTCGCAAAGTGGCGCGTGAACAGTGTTCCTTCGCGCGCGAGGGCATCAAGCACCGGCGTCCGCACGACAATATGTCCAAGCGCCGAAAGACAGTCTCCGCGCCATTGGTCAGCCGTGATGAAGAGGATGTTCTTCGGCCGGGTCATTGCGTCGTGAGTTTGGCACGCGGCTTAATTCGATTCACCTCGTCAAATACGCCAAACTCATGGGCGATGCATCCCTCCATCAATTGCCGCCATACGGGTTCGGCAATGGAATAGGGCAAGTCCTCGCGGGCACAATTTGCTTTGACCTTCATCAGCACGTCTATGATTCGTGCTTCGTCGCGAACTGTTTTTCGATCCGCCTTGATGTGCCCGGCACGTTCGATGTAGGTCAACCGCTGCGCCAGCAAGCGCACCAGCGAATGGTCAATTCTGTCAATTTCACGCCGGATGTCAGCCATCGTTGCGCAGTCAGCTGCAGGCGAACCTTCAAGGTCGGGCGAGAGTGTTTGCATCACGATCAATCCTCTTGTTTTTCGCCAGCCAATTGGGGATATGGCCGTCAAAACGATTGATCGCAACGCGTCATCCCGACGCGCGAATGCAGTGTCGGCAGTTGAAATATCTTGGCACGACCCTATTTCTACATGTAAGTTTGAGCCAATAGAATGAATAACAGTTTTGGAATGTAAATATGACTGAGAAAGTCGCAGCTCCAGGTGGATTCCACAAGACCGACGTCGTGATCATTGGCGCCGGGCCAATCGGTTTGTTCGCGGTATTCGAGCTCGGCTTGCTCGATTTGAAGGCGCATCTCATCGACATTCTGGACCGGCCAGGCGGGCAATGCACGGAGCTGTACCCCGAAAAACCGATCTACGACATTCCGGGCCTCGTTGAAGTGACCGGGCAGGGCCTCACCGACCGTTTGATGGATCAAATCAAACCGTTCCAGGCGACCCTCCATGTCGGTCAAATGGCAGAGTCGCTGGAGAAAGCGGGAGACGGCTGGCGCATCACCACAGATGCAGGGACACAAATCGAAGCCCGCGTGGTTGTCATCGCGGCCGGCGGCGGCAGCTTTACGCCGAAAAAACCACCGATCCCGGGTATCGAGTCCTACGAAAACACCTCGGTATTTTACGCCGTTCGCAAAATGGATCGCTTCAGTGACAAGATTGTTGTCATCGCGGGCGGGGGAGACTCAGCGCTCGACTGGGCGCTAAATCTTCAGCCAATCGCCAAGAGACTTGTCCTAGTGCACCATCGCGATGGTTTCCGTGCGGCGCCCGACAGCGTCAACAAAATGCGCGCATTGGTCGCTGAAGGTAAAATGGAGTTTCATGTTGCAAGCATAAAGTCACTCAGAGGCGCCGAAGGGCAATTGCAAGGGCTGGCACTCAACAACAAGGAGCGTGGTGACTATGAAATACCAGGCGAGATGCTGCTTCCATTTTTCGGTTTGACGATGAAACTGGGACCCGTCGCGAATTTCGGCATCAATCTGCATGAAAACCTGATCCCGGTCGACACCAGTAAATTCGAAAGCAACGTGCCGGGACTTTTTGCCATCGGTGATATCAACACCTATCCCGGCAAACTGAAGCTCATCCTCTCGGGTTTCCATGAAGGCGCATTGATGGCACAACAGGCGTTCCGCTATTGCCGCCCGGATGAGAAACTACGTTTTCAATACACAACGTCGTCATCAAGCCTGCAAAAGAAACTGGGCGTCGCATGAAACTGATCGTCACCGATCGCACAGGAAATATCCACGAACTCGACGCGCGCGACGACTGGAGCGCGATGGAAGTCATCCGAGACGCGAATCTGCCCCTCTCAGCCGAATGTGGTGGCGCCTGTGCCTGCGCCACCTGTCATGTCTACATTGACGGCGCGTGGAGTGAAAAACTTCCGCCAGCCGCCCAGCAAGAAATAGACATGCTCGACTTTGGCCTAGCGGTTCAGGACAACTCCAGACTGTCATGCCAAATCAAAATGGCGCCCGAATTAGACGGCTTGAGCGTAACCCTCGCACCCGAGAGTTTGTAGCCGGTCTGTATCCAGGACGATGCAGGATTGGGGGAGGTCGAGTCGAACGCATGTTCCCTGTCCCCGCGCACTCTCCAGCCTCAATTGGCCGCCATGAAGCTCAATCAGCGATTTGACGATTGGCAGTCCAAGCCCTGTACCTTCGTGCCTTCGCGAATAACTGTCGTCAACCTGAGAAAAAGCCGCGAGGGCCTTGGGAATGTCGGCAGGGTCCATGCCTATTCCGGAATCGCTGACCTGCACGGTCACGCCGCCATCGCCGCGCTTGAACGCCGACAACACAATGCTGCCGCCGGCAGGCGTGAATTTTAGCGCGTTCGAAAGCAGGTTCACGATCATTTGAACCAACGAGCGCCGGTCGGCCCGCACCAGCGGAAGGTCGCGCTCGATGTCCAACTCAACGCCGCCTTCGGCACTTCGTTCACGCGTCGCCGCATGGCGCATTGCTGTTTCCGCAATCTCGGCAATGCTCACGGGTTCAAACCGCAATTCGACTTTACCCGCCTCGATCCGCGACAGGTCAAGAATGTCGCCGATCAGCTGCAACAGATGCGTTCCACTTTCATTGATGTGGGACGCATACTCCCCGTAACGCTGGTCGCCCAGCGACCCTAGTCGTTCATCGCGAATAATCTCGGAAAATCCAAGGATCGAGTTCAGCGGCGTTCGCAACTCGTGACTCATGTTAGCCAGAAATCGCGACTTGGCAATGTTGGCGGTCACGGCGTCCGTTCTTGCGCGCTCGAGTTCGTCTTGGTTCCGTTTGAGTTCCTCGACTTTATCTCTCAGCTCGCTCGTGCGCAGTTGCACCGCTGCTTCCAATTGATCATTCAAGCTTCGCATTTCCCGCGATACACTCTGGGCGCTGCGAAACGCATCGCGAAACCGGGACACCAGCATGCCCGACAAACAGAGGAAGAATCCAAGAAAACTAAACGGTATGAGATTGATACCGCTGATCAACCCGTTGTCGAGCAAGATGTCGTGACATATGGCTCCTGCACTTAACGTCCAGCCTGTCAGCGCAAGAAGAGCACCCTGCTCTTTGCTCGCAACCGCGCGAACGATGCCCTGGGTCAGATAGATAATCGCGATCAGTATGACACACTCGAAGACTTTCATCGCGTACTCGCCGATGACCGCGCCGCCAACCAAAGTCAAGCCGGCTGCTCCTATGCAGAAGCCTGTCGCCCAGGGCAGATATTTCGGGGCAACCTGGCGCGGAAAACTCAGCGAGAAAAATTGAAAAGCTGTGGGCAGCAACAATATCGACGCGGCAAAATCCAGGCGCCAGACCCAATCCTGTCCGATAAATGGTACCGAAAAAGTGGCGAGCGGCTCAATCAGCAGGGTACGCACGCCAAACAGCGCCGCGAACAAGCCGAACCACAGGCTGAACACCGCGTCGCGGTTCAGACTGTAAGCCACAAAGTGATAGAGCGCGGCAAACGCCATCGCTCCGACCAGGAACATGGACAGCGCCCGAATGAAATCCAGGTGCGCGGTCAGCGGCGCTTTCAATCCCATCGTTGGACCAATGATTGAACCGCCATACCTATTGACGTGGTTGGAAACTTCAAACCTGAGCTCCACCTCGCGCCCGTCGGACGGCACAGTGGCCACTTGCGCGTACGCACGCGCGTATTCACCGGCTGCCGTCGCCGATGGTATTCCGCTCTCCGCAATGAGTTGGCCGTTTGCATAGACGCGATAGGCCGACAACACGTAGCCCGTATCGATTGCAAAAGCCTCTCCGTCTCGCGCGGCAGGCAACTTGAGCTTCAGTACGTAAGTCCCATATCCGTCCATGCGCGGGACAGTGCTCGACTTTTCGGTGACCGGCCATGGACCGGGCACAGCAGCGTTGTGCCCCTCGGCACCCGGTGCTGCCAGCTCAGATGCCCACGTCTTGTCGAAAAATTTCCATTGGCCGCTGAGCGAAACACTGCCATCGCGTTGGAAATTCCACTGGGAGAGATCAACGGACCCGCCAACAGGTACGGGCGGCGTTACGACTGCGTGGCCGGCAGGCACGGCCATCTGCAAATACAGCGCGAGAACGACGCCAATGCAGGCGGCGCTCACAGCGAGCATTCTTGAGCGTCGAAGAATTCTTGCCACAATGCCCGCGATCAATATCAGTTGGCCCTGATAATGCCACGCGAAGGGTTTTACCCTCGTGAACGATCATGCTTAAGAAGCCGCAACTTTACCTTTCGTTATTGCCCAGAGTTTCTCAGGCGTCAGCGGCATATCGATATGCGAAATGCCGAAACTGGCAAGGGCATTGACGACGGCATTCACAAAGGCTGGCGCCGAACCCACAGTGCCTGCTTCCCCGCAGCCCTTCACGCCCAGCGGATTGGTCGAGCAGGGCACTTCATTGGCTTTGAAGCTCATGCTGGGCATGTTGTCGGCACGCGGCATCCAATAGTCCATGAACGATCCCGTCATCAGCTGGCCGCTCTCGGCGTCGTAGACTGCCTGCTCCCCCATCGCTTGGCCCAAGCCCTGCACGACGCCGCCTTGCACCTGACCTTCCACCAGAAGCGGATTGATAATCACGCCGAAATCGTCCACCACGGTGTAGCTGACGATTTCGGTGACACCGGTCTCAGGGTCAACTTCGACCTCACATATGTGGCAGCCGTTCGGCCATGTATTGTTTGGATTCTTGTATTCGCCGTCGGCGGACAATCCTTCAACCCCTTCTGCATTCGCGCGCGATTTCGCGATACTGGCAACGTCAAACAGACCCAGAGCACGATCGGTTCCGGCTATGTTGAATTTTCCATCCACAAATTCGATGTCGCCAACGGCTGCTTCCATCTCGTTCGATGCAATCGACTTGCCCTGTTCCACGATACTCTTCACAGCCACAATTGACGCGCCGCCGGCCATGGTCAGCGAGCGCGAACCGCCCGTGCCCCCACCGGCGGCCAGTGTCTGCGTGTCGCCAAAAAAAACTTTGACCGCGCTGATCGGCACGCCCAATTGCGCCGCCACCACCTGCGCGTAGGCCGTTTCATGCCCCTGGCCGTTGGATTGTGTCCCGGCAATAACATGCACTTCTCCATCGGCCCGCACATCGATATGGGCCATTTCAAAACCACCGGCGGTCTTCTCGACATAGTAAGCCATACCAATTCCGGCAAGCCGCCCGCGCGACTTCGCAGACTTCGCGCGCCCGGAAAAGTCAGCCCAACTGGCGATGCCAAGCGCGTCGTCCATGTTTCGCGCAAAGTCGCCGCTGTCGATCACACCCTTGGATGGAAATGTGTAGGGCATCTGCTCTTTGGTGATGAAATTCCGGCGCCTGAGCGCGGCAGGATCAATCTTCAGGTCCTGCGCCGCCATATCGACCAGCCGCTCAATCACATAGGCCGCCTCCGGCCGCCCGGCACCGCGATAGGCATCAACGGGGACTGTGTTTGTAAACACACACTTTGTCGATGTGTAGAAGACCGGAATGGCATACACACCCACTTGCATGCCAGGCGCTGCCAGCGTCGGCACAAAAGGCGCGAAGTGCGAAAGATAGCCGCCCATGGCCGCGACAGTGTGCGTACGTATCGCCAATATTTTCAGGTCTTTGTCGAGGGCGATTGCAGCTTCAGTGACATGATCCCGGCCTTGAGTGTCGGACAGAAATGCCTCCGAACGCTCGGATGTCCATTTCACCGGCCGCCCCAGTTTCTTTGCCGCGAACAACACCAACGGATATTCGTGATAAATGAAGGACTTCATTCCAAAGCCGCCACCAACATCCTTTGTCACGACGCGCAGCAGGTCGTTTTTGATACCCAGGACAAACTTTGCGATGGCGCCGCGCATGCCTTGCACACCCTGACTGCCCGTATAAAGCGTGTATTTGCCCGTGGCCGGATCGAAGTCCCCAAGACAGGCACGAGGCTCCATCGCATTGACCACGACGCGCTGATTGACAAGCTTGATCGAAGTGACGTGCGCCGCACGCGCGAATGCGGCATCCGTGACAACCCGGTCGCCCAATTCGTGATCCAGCGCAATGTTGGATTTGGTTTCCGGATGAATGGCTTTCGCTGAGAGCGCCGACAGAGTGTCAACGACAGCGGCAAGTTCCTGATAGTCCACTTCAATCAATTCCGCAGCGTCGCGCGCCAGCGCCGCCGTCTCTGCCACCACCATCGCAACCGGCTCACCCAAATGCGCCACTTTGTCTTTGGCCAGCGCATGACGCGCAGGCACAACCATGGCGCTGCCATCGACGTTGGGCATCAGCGCTACGCACGGCAGTGGCTTCAGGCCGGCCTGCTCAAGGTCGGCATGGGTATACAGGCCCACAACGCCCGGCGCATTGCGGGCCGCCAGCGTGTTGATAGCCGTGATCTTCGCGTGAGCATGAGGCGAGCGCAGCAACACAGCATGAAGCACACCCGCAAGCGTCAGATCGTCGGTAAACTGTCCCTGTCCCGTGATCAGGCGATCATCTTCCACCCGGCGAACCGGCTGACCAGCACCAAATTTCATTTTGAGTCCTAAAGTCTAGTTGCGATACGAAGTGTCTTTGCGATCCAGTAAGCGCAGCAGCGCCGGCCAAACCATCCTGTCGGCAAAGGCACCCATGTCCGACACCTGGCCGGCAACTTTTTCGGGTACACCTTGGTGGGTCGGGTTGATCTTTGTGCCGCCGCTCAGGGCGCGCACCTGGATCGTGCAGGCACGTTCCAGATTGTAAAGGCGCAGAAATGCATCGGCGCAGGTTTTGCCAACGGTCAGCGTGCCGTGGTTCCGGAGAATCATAACGTGCTTGGTCCCCATATCCTTGATCAGGCGCGGTCGTTCATCGTGGTCGAGCGCGACGCCTTCGTAGTCGTGATAGGCCGTGTCTCCGTGAACCAGCATCGCGTGCTGGCTCATCGGCAAAAGCCCATGTTCCTGACACGAAACTGCAACGCCGTCTGCTGTATGAACATGAATGACGGCGTGAGCATCCTCACGCGCGGCATGGATGGCAGAATGGATCGTAAATCCCGCTGGGTTCACCGGGTGGGGACTTTCCATCACTTTGTTGCCATCGCTGTCAATCTTCACCAGGCTCGAAGCCGTAATCTCTTCAAACAGCAACCCATAGGGATTGATCAGAAAATGATGCTCAGGTCCCGGCACCCGTGCGGTGATATGCGTAAAAATCATGTCGGCCCAGCCGTGATGAGCGACCAGCCGGTACGTCGCGGCAAGATCGGTTCTGATCTGCCACTCTTCCTTCGAAACCTTGTCGCGAACAGATGGAACGGCGTGCAGGGCTGTAGACATGGGGCTCTCCAATCATTTTCGTCGCTAGAGTGGCCTTGTGAAGCACTCTGTGTCAAATAGACCGTTGGCTGAGTACCCGCCCAACTGCGTCTTTCCAGCCCGAATATTTTGCATCGCGCTCATCGGCACCAATTTTGGGTTCAAAACGCCGTTCGCACCGCCAAGCCGCAGCGACGTCTTCAAGCGACGCGTAAACCCCAGCACCAAGGCCCGCGAGATAGGCCGCTCCCAATGCCGTCGTTTCGATAACCTTTGGCCGCTCGATGGGCCGCCCCGTTAAATCGGCGAGCCATTGGCAAAACAAATCGTTGACGACCATACCTCCATCGACCCGCAACGCCGCCGGACTTCCCAGGCCCGCAGCAGCCATGTCGGCAGCCATCGCCTCCAAAAGATCGCGTGTTTGAAAGCAAACCGACTCGAGTCCAGCCTTTGCAATTTCCGCGGGCCCGCTGTCGCGCGTCAGCCCAACAATCGCACCCCTTGCGTCGGCATCCCAATACGGCGCCCCCAGCCCTACAAAGGCCGGAACCAGGTAAACCCGTGACCTTGGATCGGCTTGCAGAGCCAGCGCCGCACTGTCGGCAGAGTTCGCAAACAGTTTCAATCCATCGCGCAACCACTGGATAGTAGCACCTGCCATGAAGATCGAACCCTCCAGCGCATAGTGACGTTGACCGCCTGTCGCATAGGCTATCGTGGTCAAGAGTCGATTGTTCGATGGCGCCATGCACTGTCCGGTATTCACCAGCGCAAAGCATCCCGTGCCGTACGTCGATTTCATGAGGCCTTGGCTCAGACAGGCCTGGCCAACACTTGCCGCCTGCTGATCACCGGCAATGCCAGTTATGGGAATGGACAAGCCAAACAAATCTACATCGGTCGTACCAAAATCCGCCGCAGAGTCTTTCACAACGGGCAGCACGCTGGCAGGAATGTTGAGCAGTTTAAGCAACGTGCTGTCCCAGCGTCCTGCACCGATGTCAAAAAGCATTGTCCGTGAAGCATTGGTGGCGTCCGTGGCGTGCACCCGCCCGCCCGTCAAGCGAAAGACCAACCAGCTGTCAATCGTTCCAAAGGCAAGCTCGCCCCTCTCCGCGCGCGCCCGTGCGCCCGGTACATTGTCGAGCAACCAGGCAAGCTTCGTGCCCGAGAAATATGGATCGAGCAGCAACCCCGTTTTCGCGGCAATCGAAGGCTCAAACCCTTCACCGCGCAGCCTTGCGCAAACTGAGGCGGTGCGCCGGTCCTGCCAGACGATGGCATTATGAACCGGCTGTCCGGTCTCGCGGTCCCACAACAAAGTCGTTTCGCGCTGATTGGTAATCCCGATTGCCGCCACGTCTCCAGGGCTGGTTCCGGCAAGCGCCTCGCGCCCAACGCTGAGCGTTGCCGCCCAAATCTCCTGCGCATCGTGCTCAACCCACCCATCCTGAGGATAGATTTGCCGGTGCTCTTTTTGCGCGGTTTTGAGCGGCAAACCACCAATATCAAAAAGAATCGCACGGCTCGACGTCGTGCCTTGATCAATACTCAGAATGGTACGGCCCTTGGGCGTCATGACATTGCTCTTGGTTGGGGCGAGGGTCAGCCATGATGTTAGCCAAGATTCCGCGCCGGATGCGACTCACTTCCACTGGACGACACGAACATGGCTGCTAAGTTGTGCCTATGCTCGATCCCTTCGGCCGCCATATCACCTATTTACGCGTCTCGGTCACCGACCGCTGCGATTTCCGCTGCACCTATTGCATGTCGGAAGACATGACCTTCCTTCCCAAGGCCGATTTGCTTTCGCTGGAAGAGCTTGACCGGCTGTGCTCGGCGTTTATCCGCAAAGGTGTGCGCAAACTGCGCCTGACCGGCGGCGAACCGCTTGTCCGCCGCAATGTCATGGGCCTGTTCAAGGCGCTCGGCCGCCACCTGGAAACGGGGGCACTGGACGAACTCACCGTCACCACCAACGGCAGCCAGCTGGCAAGATTTGCCGGGGAACTGAAAGCGTCAGGCGTCAAGCGCATCAACGTATCGCTCGATACACTCGATCCGGCAAAATTCAAAGACATCACCCGCTGGGGCCGCATTGAATCAGTCTTTGAAGGAATTGACGAAGCGCTGCGTGTGGGTCTGCGTGTAAAGATCAACGCCGTCGCCCTGCGCGCCATCAATGAGGACGAGATCGAAAGCCTTATGCTTTGGGCGCACGGCAAGGGCATGGACTTCACATTGATTGAAACCATGCCGATGGGCGAAATCGATGGTGATCGGACGGCGCAGTATCTGCCGCTCTCCATCGTGCGCTCCAGGCTCGCCGGGAAATTTTCGCTGGAAGACAGCGACTATCAAACGGGCGGCCCCGCCCGATACGTTCGGGTAGCCCAAACGGGTGGACGGCTGGGGTTCATCACACCACTGACCCACAATTTTTGCGAGAGCTGCAACCGCGTGCGTTTGACCTGCACCGGAACGCTCTACATGTGCCTCGGCCAAAACGACGCTGCCGATCTGCGCACCGCTTTACGGGCAAGCCCTCATGACCATCAACTGGCAGCGGCGATTGACGAAGCCATGACACGCAAGCCCCGGGGTCATGACTTTGTCATCGACCGGCGCCAATCAGCGCCGGCTGTTGCGCGGCACATGTCCATGACGGGTGGCTGATGAGGTTTTCCAAGCCTGCCTTCACAGCTTCGTCCGCGCCGGAAGCGCAAGCGGCGCTGCGTGAACTCACCAAACTCTACGGGAATGCCAAAACGGACGCTGATATAATCGTTGCTCTCGGCGGTGACGGCTTCATGCTGCAAACGCTGCACAAAATCTATCGCAGGAATTTGCCCGTCTTCGGTATGAACTGTGGTTCTGTTGGCTTTCTGATGAACGACTACGCGCCCAAGGATCTCCTCGACCGGCTTGGAACAACCAAAGCCCAAGCGATCCATCCACTGTGCATGAAAGTCAAAACCAAGGCAGGCAAGACTCACAAAGCACTCGCCTTCAACGAAGTCTCGATGCTGCGTGAAACCAGACAGGCCGCGAAAATTCGTGTCAGCGTCGACTCGCGCGTGCGCCTGGAGGAACTCATTTGCGACGGCATCATGCTGTCCACGCCGGCCGGCTCGACGGCTTACAACCTGTCCGTCAACGGTCCGATCCTACCTATTGATTCCGCGTTGTTGGCTCTAACACCCATCAGTGCCTTCCGGCCCAGACGCTGGCGAGGCGCGCTCCTGCCGCGCGCCGCCACAGTACTGTTCGAAATGCTGGAAACCGAAAAGCGTCCGGTCAGTGCGGTCGCCGATAACACCGAAGTGCGCCTGGTCAGCGAAGTGTCGGTGACCGAAGATCCGTCCGTGTCAGTCTGCCTGTTGTTCGACGCTGACCGCTCCCTGGAAGAGCGCATTTTGGCCGAACAGTTTGTAACAGGATAGGCCCCAATGGAAACGCTCGCATCACCCGCGCAGTGACGACATCGGCTCTTCGACCTTTCCGTAACCCGCGTCTTCGGGAATGGTCAGAACCGGTCCGCCTTCGCGCGCCTCGACTTTGGGTTCAACGGTAACGATGCGCGATGACCGCGCGAGGTGCAGCGCCTCGGAAACCGACTTCGCTTTGCCCAGTTTCAACAAATTCATTTTCGTCGGAAAGATGATCGTCCAGCGCGGGTCGTTGATGGCGTCATTGGGGTCCACCCAAACCGAATCAACCGATTCCGATCCGTCATGCCGCCCCAGCTGACCGTGCGGTGCCTCCGCCAGGTAAAAGTGCGTGTCGAAGCGCTTTGGCATCATCGGCGGCGTTACCCAGTGTGCGAACCGCACCAGCGCATCGCATGACAGCCGCAAGCCTTCTGTGTGCAGAAACTGAACCAGCCCAGCGTCACCGGAATTCAATTTTGGCCGCCAATCCGCAAGTGCGGTCGCCATACTCGCAGTCACCGATCCCGCTTCTCCGGGCTTGCGCGCCAGCAGAATTCCCGACTCCTCAAACCCTTCGCGAATGGCGCATGCTGCCAGGCTCAACCGGTAGTCATCAAGTTCGCCCGCACCGTCCGCATGATCACGCAGCGCCGGGTCGCGGTCATGCGGATCAACTTTGCCGCCGGGAAATACCAGCGCGCCTGATGCAAAATCGATCTGGTGATGACGTTTTACCATGAAGACTTCGATACCGGAGGGCACGTCCCGCACCAGCAGAATGGTGGCCGAAGGTAACGTGGGTGCGGCCATTTTTGGCTCGCTGCTGCGGGTTGTCATGGATCAACGTCTCTGTTTGATTCAAATTTGATAATTTCAAATACGAAGCTCTTCTCCGACGCTCCTTTAAAGGATCAAAGCCCATGCTCTGACAAGCGGCACAGTGTCCGTCTCACGAGAGGTATCATTACGCCCATGAACGACAGATCCTTCAGGTTGGCCCCCACTGACATCGATCAGGCCTTTGAGCGCAACGAATTCTCGCTGGTATTTCAGCCAAAAGTGGATTTGGCAACCTCACGCATGACAGGCGCAGAAGCTTTCATCCGCTGGCAGCATCCCCAATACGGACTTCTGCCGCCGGGACTGTTTCTCGATTTTGTCGAAGCCCAGGGGCGCATGGCGGATCTGACGGGTTATGTATTCAAAACAGCATTCACAGCCGCCAGCAAATGGCAGTCCCACGACAAGGACTGGTCAATATCAATCAACGTTGCGCCGGGCACCGTCACCGCGGCCGACTTCTGCCAGGGATTGGCAAGGTTCATTCAGGACTACGCACTCAAACCAGAGCGGGTCATCATCGAAGTTCCTGAGCGCGCCATTGCTCAAGAACCCGATGCCTTGTGCGCAGCGTTGAATGCCGTCCGCGCCTTGGGGGTGCAGGTGGCTCTTGACGGCGGCGGCATTGTGCCGGTCGACCTCTCGCAATTTGTTCCAATGCCGTTCACATCAATCAAAGTTGGTGGACCTGCCAGCATCCGCTTAGCCCAGCGTTTGGGTCTGAAGGGCAAGGGCGCGATCGCAGCCCGCCTTCGCTTTGCACGCCAGTTCAGGCTCGAAGCCGTCGCGGTTGGTGCGGAAGACGAGGCCACAATGTCCGGATTGGTGGAAGTTGGATTTACATCCGCGCAAGGCATTTGGATCCAAAAGCCGCTATCACTCGAGGAATTGTTGACTTGGGATGGAAAGTGGGTGCGCGGGCATGTCGCAAACGAAGCCGTGACGGCCGTGTCGTTGAATCCGGCCCGCCCGGCACTGCCCCCGCGCCCGCGCGCTCAAAGCCCCTCATTCAAACCAAATTTTGAAGAACCACTCAGGGCAGAAATGACGAAGGAAGAAATTCAAAAAGTCATTGAGGCCGTGCGCACAAAGCGTGCCGGCTCTCCCACGCTGCAACCAAAGCCTGCTCATAAAGCCGAACCCACCATGCCATCGATGGATATCGATGATCTCGTTGACATTGCAGAAGACGAGGAAGCGGCCGTACCGCCCGGGACGCATCAAGGTCTGGGCGCGCCCGCCGATGCTTGCCCGCCGATGAAGGGGCTTGTGGAGCGGCGGTCCACCTAAGACCGATAAGTCTCACATTGCCCTCTCACCCATGATAGGTGTCCGAAGCACAACTTCGGACACGACATAATGGGTTTTTACGAACGGCGTATTCTGCCATGGCTTCTTGATGCGGCGATGAGCGCGAAACCGATTACATATCAACGCAAGAAAGTTGTCCCCCTGGCCCAGGGCCGCGTGCTTGAGATCGGTATGGGAGCGGGACAGAACCTGGCGTTCTACGATGCCGCGAAAGTCCAGCACGTGTGGGGCCTCGAGCCCTCCGCTGAAATGCGTGAGCGCGCTCAACGCCGGGCAAAGGATATCAAGTTCAGTCTGGAATTCCTGGACCTAAAGGCGGAAGAGATCCCGCTCGCCGACAAGTCCGCCGATACGGTTCTCGTGACCTACACGCTGTGCACCATCCCTGAAGTCGTGAAGGCGCTAAAGGGAATGCGCCGCGTACTAAAACCCGGTGGCCGTCTCATTTTTTGCGAGCACGGCAAAGCACCCGATGCCAATGTCCGCAAATGGCAAGACCGGATCACGCCGGTGTGGAAAGTGATCGGCGGCGGCTGTCACGTCGGACGGGCCATACCTGAACTCATTCGCGAAGGCGGCTTCGAAATCGAGAAAATGGAAACAATGTACCTGCCCGGTACCCCGCGTTTCGCAGGCTACAATTATTGGGGCACGGCAAAATGACTAGAGCCGGACTGCGGAATAAAGCGAAATCGAACCCGTCGGCGTCGGAATGACGGTGTTCTCCTGAACCTGAGCGAATCCGGCCTCACACATCAACTGCGGAAGTATGCCATCTGCATTGGGCTGAGTGTTGGACACGCCATCGAGAGCCTGAACCTGTCTGAACGCAAATTTCATCAGCGGTGATTTTTGCTCACCATAATCCGCGACATGGAGTTCACCGCCTGAACGCAGCGCCGCAAAGGCGCTGGCCAGCGTCTCGCGCTTCCCCTCAAGTGGTATTTGGTGCAGCACCAGGCTCGAAACTACCTTGTTGGGGCGGTTCGCATCAGCCACCGACGCGGTGCCTTCCGCAAAGCCCTGCGACAGGTGCACCAGCACCCCGGCATCGCGGGCTTTAAGCTCGGCGCGTGACAGTACTTCCGGATCGGGATCAGTGCCGTATACCGAAGCCGACGGGCAGGCTTGCTTCAACATGATGGCAAGCGTTCCCGTACCGCAACCGACATCGAGTATAACATCGCGTGGCTCTGGCGCAATTTGCCTGACGAAAGCGCGCCGCCACGTCCGCTCGCAGGTCATCAGCGAAACCGTAGCGTCATAGAAGGGCGTTAGCCGGTGATCTGCCAACGCGGGCACAAAAATCCTGTCATTCATAGCGGGTGCTCCCCAACCGGGATATCCATCCCGGATGTAGTGACTGACAAACCTAGTTTCAATATCTGACAAGGATATGACGAGCTGAGCGTCATACCTGTGACCCGGATCTCAAAAGTGGTGAACCGGGCAATCTATTCCATGAGCGATGGACAGAGTGACGGAGTCGAATCCGTTCGTGTGACTTTTCATGCGCCCAAGGTAAGGCCGAAAAGTCTTTTTGAAAGTGAATTAAGTGTCAGCTGTGACAAGCGCACATGCACGCATTTTAGGCGCTAGCATTTTCATCATTGGAAGAATAATATTTTTTAGACTATCAGGCCGCAAGAAATCGAGTGTTTGGTCTGGCGCTGCAGATGTTTTCGCCACGCTGCATTTGCTTTTGTCTATGAATTGGGCGCGGTCTGCTTGCGCGGCATTTTCGCCCGAAACTTTAACCTTTGCAGGTTCGGCCCCGGTTCCGATGGCACGACCCGGTGAAGACGGCGGCCCATCGCCTTGACTCCTGACAGGGCTGCCCTGACCATCAGAGCCAGCAGCGTTCAAACGAGGTAAGTACCATGCAGGGCTTGGGTCATTTCATGTGGCAGACTTGGCGGAGCATCGTTTCGTTCTTCCTGTCTTTTGTCGTGCTTGGGGTGATGGTCATTTTTACACCTGAGTGGGTCAACGGTTTTGTTGAAGCTGCAGGCACCTTCAAGTACATGTTTTTGGACACCGCCACCGCCGCAATTGGCGTAGCCCAACCATCGGCAATTTTTGCGCTCTTGGTGGGCGACACAGCCATCGCTCTTGCCATGATGACGCTGTTCACACGCGTCGTCGTATTGACACTGATCCTCTGGCTTGGCGGCCTGATCTACCGCGCCCTCTTCGGCGGCCCTTCCTAGCGCGAGTGCCTTCCTTCGGACACAGTCTCGTCCATTTTCTTTAATTCCTGCGGGTTTAGGGTCTTGAAGAATTTGAGCAAGTGCGGCGGAATTTCATCTTCCGTCAGCCGCTCTGCAGCGAGCATTTTGTTCAGCCATGCGTTGGTCAGAAGATCGCCCAAGTGATTCCTCAAAACGAATTCAATTTTGTCCGGCTTGTTCGCGGCTGCCATCAACTTGCCTTCACCGTACCGCTGGGGGCACAAGGCTCTGAGCGGGGCCAGTAGCAAACGGTCGGAGTATTTTCGCCGCCGGTACACCTGCTTGCCGCGCACTTGAGCTTCGTCATAACCGTGTAACCCGCGCCGGTCGGCCTCTTCCTCCAGATTTTCGAGCGCGAAGGACTTCGACTTGTTCCATGCAGCAGCGAACGCTGCGTCCTGGTCTCGCCAAAGATAGACCGCGCGGCGGGTATATTCGGCGATCCGGCACGCCTCAACCACCGGCGCCCCCATAGCCAGGGCTTCGAAAAAATTCTCGTCCTTGTCGGGATGGCGGGTGGTGTAGCGCGGCCTACGTGACAGTGTGGGTGACACAGCCTCATTTTCCGGTGACAGTTTTGAAGGTGGATTTCCGTCGTTTGCCGCAGAACTCTGCGTTTCCGGCGAAGAGGATGTGACACCCAAGGGGGGTGTTTTACACGCGTCGTTTTCCGGATTTGAAGGTGGTTGGTTATTCAACATGGTTTGTTTCCTGATTGGGAATTTGATCGAAAGGCGGTCTGGCCTCCAGTGTTGTCGCGTGCGGGAAATTCATCCGCGCCCGGCAACGCAATGCAGGCAGCGCTCTTGAAATCCGCATTGCACGCCTGCTCGCCTTGAATTGCCGGCCACGAAAGATATAGGCGGCGCCAATTCAACAGTAAAGAACAAAATAAAAACACAAATGAGTCAGCTTATATTTACTATAATGCCCCTTCTGCGCCCCGCCGCCCCCCTAAAGCCACAGTACGAACACACCTTTTTCAATTTTCCGCCAAAAAATCATTGTCCTCCCGGACGCGACTTTTCCCGAAACGAAGCTTTGTCAGGAAAAGTCAGCGATCCGGGACCGAGGGCCGATGCACTGTCCCTGGGTCCCGGATCGCAAGCTACGCCAGCAATCGCCTACGCGATTGGGCTTCGCTAACGTCCGGGATGACAATGATTTTTTTGATTGTGGAGAGTGCGAAAAGTTGTGTGCATGCTTACACCTCATGACGGATGCACGGTCATCCAGTCCGGCTCCAATTTTTTCTCGAATCCAATTCTTCGTACCATGCGACCGCAATCGCGCACTAAGGACCGGCGCAACCTTCGGCTTTGCAGTCGGCATCACGCACCGTTTTGCCTGCCACGAAATCGGCCACCCATTGCCTGAACGCCACCCCTCCGGTTGCAATCGTGTAAAGCTCGTTATGGCCGAGGATCGTGTGCTTCGTTCCAGCGGCGGTATAACTGCGGAAGCCCGGGATCGCTTTGTGCAACTCGTCAAGGTTGGCCCGCAAGGAGGCTTCTACGTCTGCACCGCCAAGAAGATGCAGAAACGCCGCCTGCTCCGGGTCACCCGCGTAGTTGTATTGCGCCTGCCGCATGTGCGGAAAGGCGGCGTCGTTGGCGCTGATGAACGCTTCGAAGATGAGCGGATCGCGTGACCCTCTCATCCACGCAGGAGCAACACGATAGATCCCCCAACCGCGATAGACCTCCGCAAGTCTTGGCGTGCGATAGGCGCCCGCCGCATCAGCCAAAAGTGAGACGTCCGACGTCCGGTAGCGGCGCGCCACTGCGCCTGCATGGAACGCTGCACCGATCGCCCCCGCGCTCGATCCCGCCACCAGCACAGTCTTGGGCGCCGGCACATGGCCAAACGTCCAGTTGAGCACCGCCTGCGCGTTGACGGCCCCCTTGTGCTCGATCGCGAACCGCCGCTTGCCGAGCGCGTATGTAATGCGTCGCGCCCCAACATGCACATCGCCGGTGCAATAAGGCACGACGACAATCGTCCAGCCGCGCAACGGATTGTCGGCGCGCTTGTCGTCGAAGATGCCGGCATCGCCTGGCACATTAAACGGCGGCGCGACGCTTGGGTAGTAAAGCGGCCGCTTGGCGTTGGCCTGCAGGTTGCAAGTCTCTGCCGACCAGCACGCGCCCCCGCCATTGAAGAACACGGCGAGCTTGTCGCGCGCCCCCGGTTTTGCATAAAAGCGGTATGGCGAGCCGTCCGAACACGTCGTCCGCCCGCCCGGCTCAACCACGTTCCAACTCTGAAAAGCCAAGTCGTCGAGACGTGGCAATTCCCGCGCCGCAGCAGGCAGCGCAAAGACCAGGCAAACAAAGGCGGCAGCGATGCGGACCATGCGTGAAACTCCAACGGCATGGGCCACACCTAACCACGAGGGCACCCTGGCGCGCAACCGCCAAACAATTATTGCCATCCCCGACGCGACTTTTCCCGAAGCGAACCCTCGTTGGAAAAATCAGCGATCGGGGACTTAGGGACAGTGCACCGGCTCCTAGGTCCCGGATCGCAGGCTACGCTTTCAATCGCTGACGCGATCAAGCTTCGCAAGCGTCCAGCATCTGTATCGTGGTGTGCCAAGCCATTTTCCTATGAAGGGTCTTTGTTGTCTGATGACAAGAGAGTCAGCGGACGTGGCGCCTGCGTCGCCACGTGAAGACTATCGCCAAAAGCACGATCACCACCCAGCCTGCAACGAGCGTTGTCTGCAGGCTCTCAAGTTCGATCATAAACAACAGAAGATCGACCTTTCCGGCGTTCCAAAACACCCATTCGCTGGCAATCTTGGTCGCGAGTATCGGGTTGCCGGTTTCGAGGACAACGATGCCGTCGCCGGTCGCGGGGTCGAGACGCGCAGCGGTGTTGATGGCGGGCTCGTTGCTGCCGTCATGGCCGATGACGAAGCTACCGGTCTTGTTGGGCGCAAAGAGGATCGTGCCCAAGCCCCAAACGTCGACGCCGAACTGGGAGCCGTGCGGCCGGCGCATCTCAACCACTGTGTCCGGCCGCAAGACGCCGCGTCCGGGCGCCGCGCCACTTCCACCACGCAAGTGCGCCTGGAGGAAGTGCGTCATGTCCGCGGTCGTCGTGTAGAGGGAGGCGGCGGCGAGCGCAGTGAAGCGGTAGTGCGTGGCGGACCGCCCGCGCTCATCGAAGAACTCCGCCACGTCGGTCTCGTCGTCCAACATGAACGTCGAGCGCGTCATGCTCAGCGGGTCTAACACGGCGGCCTTCATGTAGTCGCTGAACGACAGGCCGGAAACCTCTTCGACAATCAATTGCAGCAGTGTGTAGCCGCCGCCGGAGTACAAGAACTCGGTCCCCGGCTCGACACCCACGCGCACGCGTCCATCATGTCCCGCAGACGCGTCGGCGGCACGTGTGAGCGAGTCTTCCAAGCTTTGGACGGGGACGTCCGGATTGAAACCCGCATAACCAAGGCCGTCCGTCAGCCCGGCGGTATGGCTGAGGAGGCGGCGGACGGTCACACCGTTGTTGTTGAACTTGCTGGGCGGGAGCTTCCAGCGTTTGAGGTAGACTGACACCGGTTTGTCGAGGTCGAGCTTGCCGTCCTCGACAAGGGTCATCACGCCCCAGGCGGTAATCCACTTGCTCATTGAGGCGACTTGAAAACGGCTGTCGCCGTCAACCGGTTTTCCAATGGAGGCAAAATGCGTTGCGAAAACGCGGCCGTTCTCGATAAGCACGAACGCCACATTGCCCTTGTGCTTCTTGTCGATTTCCGCGACCGCAGCCGCACGAAAGGCAGTTATGTCCCCGAAAGGAGCAAGAGGCCGGCGCCACCAGCCGTCCAGCGTTCCGGTAACCACAAGCGCCGTCCAGCTTGTAAGGGCAAGCACTGTCAGCAAGAGGATACGGCCGATCATCAGTCAGGCTCTCCAAACAGAATTTCTCTTTCGCGCGTCGACAAAAACATGGAAGGTGGCGTCATGTGCGTCAATCTTAAATCAATGTGTTAACGTGAAAACGAAGAAAGTCGCCCTAACGCGGGATATTAAGCAAGGCGCCCTGCTGGACTCGACGGCAGCAACCCGTGCGTTGAGCATCACCCGCGCATCGCTCTACGTTTATGTCAGCCGCGGTCTTATCCGTTCAGTGCCCCATCCCCGCGAACCGAAGGCGTGCCTCTATTCCGCCACGGACATCATGGCGCTGATCGACCGCCGCACGCGCACGCGCCGGCCACGCGCGGCTGCGGCGACGGCACTCGACTACGGCCTGCCGGTGCTCAAATCGCGGATAACGCACTTTGAGGACGATCGCTGCTTTTATCGCGACCGGGAGGCTGTCGCGTTTTCACGCAAGGCAACGCTGGAAGATGCGGCGCGGCTGCTCTGGAACACGGAAGGCGCGGACCCCTTTGCCGCGGTCCGCTTCGATCCGCGCGACGTCAACGGCTGGACGTCGATCGCCGCGACTTGTGCGCCAATAAGCGCAACAGGCCGTGGGAGTTTACTTCTCTCGCTCATGACGGAGCACGAGACGCCTAGTGATGGCAAGCCAGGGCTGCACGCGTTTCAAGCTGCGGCGCGGTTGGTTGCTGCTGTGGTCGTTTCCATCTCCGGAATCAAAACCGCATGGAAGGGACCCATCCATCGCGCGATCAGCGCCGCTTGGCAGCGTCCAAAGGCAGCGGACCACATCAGGCGGGCGCTTGTTCTGCTCGCCGATCACGAACTCAACGCCTCTACTTTCGCAGTCAGAGTCGTCGCGTCAACGGGGGCGAGCTTGACCAATTGCGTGATTGCCGGGCTCGCCGCGATGAGCGGGCCCAAACATGGCGGCGCAACGGAGTGCTTGCGAGCCCTGCTGGCCGAAGTCGATACCACGGGCGATGCCGCGGCCACCGTAGCAACGCGGCTCAGCCGTGGCGAGACCATTCCGGGCTTCGGCAATTCCGTCTACCGCGATGCCGATCCGCGCGGTGCCGAGTTGGTGTCAGCTGTTAAGCTCGACGCCACCATGGCGGCAACGCTCAAGACTGCGCGATCAATGGCCGGCGTCGAACCCAATGTCGATTTCGGTTTGTTGGCCCTCGAACGCAGCTTCAACCTGCCGCAAGGCGCCGCATTGGCGCTGTTCGCGATGGGCCGGTCGGTCGGCTGGATCGCGCACGCGTTCGAGCAACGAACCACCGGCACC
>JAWXBO010000069.1:0-3558 GCA_034440175.1 Alphaproteobacteria bacterium | reverse complement strand
TTCAAACGGATCGCGGCCGGTGTATTTTTCCAGAATGCCTTCAGCGGTCGTGAACGGGTGATAGGCCATGCCGTCGCGTTTGCGGCCGGTGACTTTACCCCACGTCAGGCGCAAACTGCCATTGGCGTCAGGATAAACCGCGCGGCCGCGGGTTTTGTTGAAGTCGATGTAAGCGGCAGTGTAGGCGCTGCGCGCGGCTTGAAGCCGGCCGTCACGGTCCTTGGTCTTGTTCTCTTTGGTCATGTCTTCGTAGAACATGGCGACGGCCAGTTTCAAGAAGGGATCGTTCGAGGCTTCGATGTCGCCGGCCGACTTGTCGAGCCAAGCAAGGCGTGCCGGCGTGTCGCCGAGGCTGGTATCGGCATAGAGACGATCGAGGCCAAGCTTGGCCAGCGTCGCATCGAATCCCTTGTTGTGCGCTTCGGGAGGAAGCGAACGGTACTGTACCAGTGCCAGGTCGAACAGGCGGCGGTCAACTCTGGCGTCAAAGCGGCGTTCGAGCTGAGTGAGACGTTCGCCGACCAGGCGGCGGTCGCGATCCTGGAAGCCGGGCTCGCGCTCGGAATCCGGTTTAGCGCGTTCTTTCGTCCAACGATAAAGTGTGCGCGCGGCGGCGAGCAATTGCCCGCGATTGACGAGTCCGTATTTGATGGCGACGAGACGCGCCACATTGGCCTCGGCGACGGTGGCGTCGAGGGCTGCGATCACAGGTTCCATGCTCGCTTTGCGGCTGCCGGCCAGTGCCCAATCGCGGAACTCTTTTTCTTGCGCAGACTTCTTGGCGACGAGGTCAATTGCTTCGGCACCGGCGAGTTGGCCTTGCAGATTTTTCTTGAAATTGTCGACGCCACGCAGCGCGTTGGCATAGGCGATTCGGGCCTTGTCGTCGCCTTCGGTGGCGGCATTGATCTGATCGGCATAGTCTGCGAGCAGTTTTTGTTGCAGCGGATAGACGCCCGTGAAGAAGTGCGACGTCTCGGCGGTTGTGCGATAGCGGTCGGTGCCGCCCGGGAAGCCTGCGAGCATGACGAAGTCGCCGTCGGCGACGCCCTTGGCGGCGTGCTTCAGCCACGATTTCGGTTTGTAGGGCACGTTCTCTTTCGCGAATGGTTTCGACGCGCCGTCGGGTCCGACATAGGCGCGGTAAAAGCCGAAGTCGCCGGTGTGGCGCGGCCATTGCCAGTTGTCGATCTCGCCACCGAAATTGCCGATGCTGCCTGCTGGCACATAGACGAGGCGCACGTCCTGGATTTCCAATTGCTGCTGCAGGAAATAGGTGGCGCCGCCGTAATAGGCGCGCACGTCGCAGCGGCGCGAGGGCTGCTTTTCGCAAGAAGCGATCAGCGCCTTCTGGTTGACTTCGATCTTGTCGAAGCGCGCTTTGCCTGCAAGTTCGCTGACGCCTTCCATCACAGCGGCGGTGACGTTGCGCAGATCTTCGATGACGAAGATGCGAGAGCCGGGGGCGGCTTGAAGTTCGTCGGCTAAGGTTGCGGCCAGGAAGCCGTCCTTCAGATAATCCTTCTCGGGCTTGGAATTATACTGGATGGAACCGTAGACGCAGTGGTGATTGGTGACAACGAGGCCTTGGGGGCTTACGAAACTCGCTGAGCAACCGCCAAGGGATGCAATGGCATTCATCGGCGCTGATTGCAGGTTCTCCAGCGTGTTGGGGTCGAGCTTGAGGCCGTCGGCCTGCATCTGCCTGGCGATCTCGGGCGCCTGGCTCGGTAACCACATGCCTTCACCGGCGAGCGAAGTGGAGGCCAGGGTGAGTGCCGATGAAATCAATAGAAGTGAAATTTTGCCGCGCATTCTGATCCCCGCCTGCCGCATCGAATTCTTGCGGCAAAAACGTAGCCCAGCTATTGCGGGTCTGCAACACATGCCATATTCGCTT
Organism: Alphaproteobacteria bacterium; assembly: GCA_034440175.1. GTDB lineage: Bacteria > Pseudomonadota > Alphaproteobacteria > Micropepsales > Micropepsaceae > SZUA-430. The sequence goes on along the minus strand of JAWXBO010000069.1, from coordinate 1,658 downwards.
GGCGGTTGTGTGCTGCAAGCGCGCGGCCATTTTCTTGTATCATTAATTCCATCGAGCGCAGAGGCGTGTGAGGCAATGTGGCAGCCATGAAGGTCAATGAACTGTTTTCAGGTTCCGGCGACTCTGCGGTGCCGCTTTATGCGGTGAGCACGGCTATGCTTGATGGGGCGCTGAGTAGTGCGCTTGAGGGGCATGCGGGCTGGCTGCGTTCGGTTGGGTTTTCGGCGGCTGCGGGCAAGATTCAATTCCTGCCGGGAGAGGGGGGACAGTTTGCAGGCGCGGTGTTTGGTCTGGGCGCGGACGAGGATGCGTTTGCTTGCGCGGCATTGCCTTCGCTGCTGCCGGCGGGACTCTATCGCTTTGCGCTTGTTCCGCAATCAACGAATGGGAACCGGTTGGCGCTTGCCTGGGCGTTGGGGCACTATTCTTTTTCGCGCTTTAAGAGTGGCGATGCGGTCAAGCCGCGCGCGGTGCTGGCGTGGCCTGCGGATGCTGATCGCGGACAGGTGTTGCGGATGGCGCGTGGAATGATGCTGGCGCGCGATCTGGTGAATACGCCGGCCAATGCGATGGGGCCTCAGGAATTGGCGGGGGCTGCGGCCTCGCTTGCCCACGAGCATGGTGCGCTGTTTAACGTGATTGAAGGCCGGGCGCTGGTTGAGAATAATTTCCCGATGATTTGGGCGGTGGGGGCGGGGTCTTCGCGGGCGCCGCGGCTGGTGGAATTTACCTGGGGTGACAGGTCGAAGCCGCAGGTGACGCTGGTGGGCAAGGGTGTGTGTTTCGATTCAGGCGGACTTGATATCAAATCGTCGAGCGCCATGCTGACGATGAAGAAGGACATGGGCGGGGCTGGAGCCGTGCTTGGCATTGCGCATATGGTGATGGATGCGAAGCTGCCGGTGTCATTGCGGGTGCTCATTCCCGCGGTTGAAAATTCGATCTCGGGAGATGCCTACCGGCCGGGTGATGTCTTGACGAGCCGCAAGGGTTTGACGGTCGAGGTCGGCAATACCGACGCCGAAGGCCGGCTGGTGCTGGCGGATGCTTTGTGCGAAGCGGACGCGGCTGCGCCGGATTTGTTGATTTGTATCGCGACATTGACGGGCGCGGCGCGGGTGGCAACGGGATTCGATCTGCCGCCGTTTTTTACCCAGGACGATCAGCTGGCGGCGCAGTTGATGCATGCGGCGCATGCCGAGAGCGATGCGATGTGGCGCTTGCCTCTGTGGCGTGGTTATCGGGACTTGATCGAAAGCAAGGTCGCCGATCTGACGAACAATCCCGGCAGTCCCAATGCGGGGGCGATCACGGCGGCGTTGTTTCTCGAGCGCTTTGTCGAGAAAGCAAAATCATTCGCGCATTTCGACATCGCAGCCTGGAACGACCGGGCGCGGCCCGGGCGGCCGATCGGCGGCGAGGCGCAAACCGTTCGCGCGATCTATGCGATGTTGAAGGCGCGCTACGCTTAGTAGCCGCGGGCGAAGTCGACCAGGTTTTCCGGCGGCAGGCCTTCGTCCATGCGTTGAATCGTTCTGGCGACATATCCCATAAACGAGGCGGGGTCTGTCACGGCTGCGGCGTGCGGGGTGACGATGATTTTTGGATGCGTCCAGAGCGGGCTTGCTTCTGGCAAGGGTTCGATTTGGAAAACATCG
>JAWXBO010000068.1:0-25505 GCA_034440175.1 Alphaproteobacteria bacterium | reverse complement strand
GAATGTCACGCGGAGGCGCGGAGAACGCGGAGAGTGACAGATTTCGCGCGCAAATCTCCGCGGCCCCGCGCCTCCGCGTGATTTCTTCACACGCTCTCCTGCCCGCCCTACTTGCAGCCTGCAAAAAGCGCGCAGGATTCCGGCGCTCCCGGGAAAAACAACCATCGCGGAACACTCTAACCGCAAGCGTTCAAACCCGTGAATGCATCGACAGCATTATCGTGTCTCCGTATTTCAACGCTCCCGGTAACTACGCAGCTTGCTCCGCGCGGCTGTACCACTTCGTCAACAGCACGCGCACGAGCCAATAGGCCATCACGCCGAGGACGAGAAACATGGAGACCAAAAGCACGGGCAGACCTACGCCAGCCGGCAACACCTTGGCCGCGCCTTGCGCTGCGAACGAGCCGACGGCGATGAACAGACCAAAGCACATCCGCCACAAATGCCGCGCGATGCGCTGCGCCCCAGAAAGACCGGCTCGCCAGATGACGCTGAGGTCGCCGGCCGCCGCAAGCACCATTGCGCCGCTGATGCCGTAAAGCACATAGGGGAATACCGGGTTAGGCGCCTTCGTCGCGCCGGTGGCGAGCGCGTAGGCACCCATCGCGATTAGGAAGGCTAGCGCGAGGGCGGCGACGAAAGCGACGATTTCGAACGCACCGGTTTCACCATCCTTGCGGCGGCCCGCCATCCACGCCGTGGCGATAAAGTAAATTGTCATCAGACCGCCGGCGACCAAACCCGGTTGCGGCTTCATCACCGCCAGAATGGAGGCGCTCGCTCCCATGAACAACATCGAGAGGACAAAGACGGTGCCAACCACGCGATGCGGCCCGCTGCCTTTACGAAACACGAGTGCAGCCGCGCCCATCAAAACGCCCAGCGTTCCCATACCAATGTGAAATGCCAAGATCCCGGCGTGCATCATGCGCTGAAAACCAACATGCGCTCAAACATCCTCGTGATCTGTACGCCCCACAGCGGCTCAATGTCTTGCACCTGCCACGCCCAACTTTTAGTGTTGTACCATGGAACCTATCGCCGACGAGCCCACCCGAACATGACGCCACGCCGCAAAAACTTGATCGCAAATTGCAGGTTGCGCCGGTATGGCTGAATTTACCGTTGCTGCGGGCATGGCGCGTGGCATGATGGACTACGCCGCATCGAAGGGTGCCGACGCCAAGGCGCTGGCCGCGCGGTCGGGCATCGACCGCCAAGACTTGGCCGACCAGGACAATCGCATCCCGCTCGCGAAGTACCAGGCGCTCATGCTGGCGGCCAAGGACCTCGCCCGCGACCCGGCTTTCGCGCTTCACTTTGGCGAGGACATCGACCTTTCCGAGATGTCGGTCGTGGGCCTGATCGGCCGCGCCTCGCAAACGATGCTCGAAGCGTTCATGCAGCTCAATCGCTATGGGCGGCTTGTCGTCGAAGTCGATTTGGGCACCCCGGATCGCTTTCAACTCGCGCCCGGTGACGGCGGGCTGTGGTTGATCGACACGCGCCGCCATCCGAACGACTTTCCCGAACTCACCGAATCCACCATGGCCCGCGTGAGTTGCGGTTGCCTGCGCATGGTTCTAGACTCTGGCTGGACCGGCGAACGGCCTACTGTGAAAGCCGCCCACTTCACCCACGCCGATCCCGGGTATCGCGGCGAGTACGAGCGCATTTTTGGCGCGGCTGTTGTCTTCGAAGCCGATAGGAACGCAATCCTGGTCGATGCGAACTGGCCGGCCCACAAACTCGCGGCCCAACCGCGCTATGTCTTCGGCGTCCTGAGCCGCCATGCCGACGCGCTGCTCAAAAGTCTCGAAGGTTCGAAAACCACGCGCGGCCAGGTCGAATGCCTGTTGCTGCCGATCCTGCACACCGGCGATGCCGGCAAGGACGCGATTGCCGGCAAGCTAGGCATGAGCAGCGATACGCTTCTGCGCCGCCTGAAAACCGAAGGCGCGACGTTCGAAACGGTGCTCGACGAACTGCGCCACAAAATGGCACTTCACTATCTCGACGGCAAAAAAGTCTCGGTCAATGAAACCGCCTACCTCGTCGGTTTCTCCGAAGCCGCCGCCTTTTCGCGCGCCTTCAAGCGCTGGACCGGCACAAGCCCGCGCAAGCGAGTGTAACGGGCGGAAACCCTTCCCCGGGACCTGGGGCATCCGAGGCTGTGAAGGAATGTCACGCAGAGGCGCGGAGAACGCGGAGAGTAACAGATTTCAAGCGCAAATCTCCGCGGCTCTGCGCCTCCGCGTGATTTCTTCACACGCTCGCCTGCCCGCCCTTTGGGCGCGGGAAGAAGGGCGGGCAAGTTGCCCGCGCTCCCGGGAAAAACAACAGAAAAACTATCAGGATTTGGCCCGGAAATTTGCTGCTTGACAGGTTCGTCTTTTGTTCTTACATAACTGAAACCCATGAAACCGGAGACATCTTCATGCTTCACGTGCGCCACAACCCTTCACCGTCCCCACGGCGCCGCGCAGGCATTGACGCTTTACCCAGCGCCCTCGTGGTCGATGCTATGCATGGAAATGGGGCCCGGCGAGCAGCTTGCGCATGCATTCATGCACAAAATCCGGCACATCAGCCACCTGCGAAAAGGCCAACAAGTCCGCGAAAAACAAGCACCGGGGACAGCTTATATGCACGAATGCATGCAAAGGTACATACACAGACCATACGCCCGTGAGGCGAGTTCCGCCCTACCCTACAATCTCGGTATCGGCGAAAAAGAACTTGATCTCGGCCGCCGCGTTTTCGGCGCTGTCGGAGCCGTGCACCGAGTTGGCCTCGATCGACTCCGCGAAGTCCTTGCGGATCGTGCCTGGGGCCGCTTTCATAGGGTCCGTCGCACCCATGATTTCGCGATTCCTGGCAACGGCATTGGCGCCCTCAAGCACCTGCACCACTACCGGGCCCGAGGTCATGAACTTCACCAGATCATGGAAAAACGGACGCGCTTTGTGCACCGCGTAAAAAGCCTCAGCCTGTTTGGCCGACATCCAGATGCGTTTTTGCGCAATGACGCGAAGGCCCGCGCTCTCCAACCGGTCGATCACCTTGCCTGTCAAATTGCGGCGGGTGGCATCTGGCTTCACAATCGAAAAGGTACGTTCGGTCGACATCAGGCAATTCCTCAGGGAAAACGGGGGGATTTTAGGGTGCGCCTACATACAGAGGCGAGCTTGACGCCGCAAGCCGCCCTCAGTGTCGCGGTGCGGCGGAAACGCCTTCCCTCAGCCCCGAAAGCGTTTTAGACAGCGCGCCCCATGATCCGCATCGACAACCTCACCTATCGCATTGAAGGCCGCCCGCTATTCGAGCAGGCCTCGGCCACGATTCCGACCGGCCACAAGGTGGGACTGGTCGGACGCAACGGCACCGGCAAGACGACATTGTTCCGCTTGCTCACAGGTGAAACCGAAACCGATGGCGGCGACATTTCGTTCCCGCGCAACTGGCGCATTGCGGGCGTGGCCCAGGAAGTCTCGGGCGGTCCCACCTCGCTCCTCGACACAGTGCTTGAGGCCGACACCGAACGGGCTGAGTTGCTGGCGGAATCTGAAACCGCAACCGACCCGATGCGCATCGCCGAAATCGAAATGCGCCTCGTCGACATCGGCGCCCACCGTGCCCCGGCACGCGCAGCTGAAATTCTGGCGGGCCTGGGCTTTGACGCCGAAGCGCAACTTCGCCCATGCTCCGAATTTTCCGGAGGCTGGCGCATGCGCGTGGCGCTGGCCGCAGTGCTGTTCTCCGATCCCGACCTGCTGCTGCTCGACGAGCCGACCAACTATCTCGACCTCGAAGGCTCGATCTGGCTGGAGCAATATCTCAAACGCTTCCAGGGCACGATGCTGCTGATCAGCCATGATCGCGATTTGCTCAACACCGCCGTTAATTCGATCCTGCATCTGGAAGACAAGAAGCTCACGTTTTATACCGGCCCCTACGACACGTTTGAGCGCACCCGCAGCGAGCGCCTTGCCGTCGCCGAAGCCGCGCGTGGCAAGCAGGACGCCCAGCGCAAACACATGCAGGCCTTCGTCGACCGCTTCCGCTACAAGGCCTCGAAAGCCCGCCAGGCACAAAGCCGGTTGAAAGCTATCGCAAAACTTCAACCGATCGCCGGCATCTCAAACGAACGCGTGGCGCCCTTCAGGCTGGGCGAACCGGAAGAACTGTCCCCGCCACTCTTGGCCCTTGACCGCATCAGTGCCGGTTACGATGGCCGCACGATATTATCGCACCTCGAGCTGCGCATCGACCCCGATGACCGCATCGCACTGCTGGGTGCCAACGGCAATGGCAAGTCGACCTTTGCCAAGCTGATTTCCAGCCGCATCAAGCCGATGAGCGGTACACTGACCAAAGCCCGCCGCCTGCGCATCGGCTATTTCGCCCAGCACCAGCTCGATGAAATGTCGGGCGACATCACGCCGGTGCGCCACCTGATGAACCTGCTCCCCCACATCCGCGAACACGAGGCGCGCACCAAGCTTGGCGCTGCTGGCTTTCCGGAATCAAAGGCCGACACCGCCATCGGCTCTCTCTCGGGCGGCGAACGCGCGCGGCTTTTGATTATGATCGCCGCCCTCGACGCGCCGCATTTGCTCATCCTCGACGAGCCGACAAACCACCTCGACATCGACAGCCGCGAAGGCCTGGTGCTGGCGCTGAACGATTATCCCGGCGCCGTGCTCCTCATCAGCCATGATCCGCATCTGATCGAAACCTGCGCCGATCGCCTGTGGCTGGTGGCCAACGGCAACGTGACCCCATTCGATGGCGACATGGACGACTACCGGAAGTTCTTGCTCGACGAGCGCAAACCGGCAGGCGTAAAGCCCGCGAACAATGCGCCGAAACTCACCAAAGCCGAAGAGCGCAAAGCCAGCGCCGATCGCAGAGCTCAAGTCACCCCGCTCAAACGCACCGCCGACGAAGCGGAAAAACGCATCGCCAAACTTCAGTCCGAACTCGCCAAACTCGACGCCGCACTCAATGCACCGGACCTCTACGAACAAGACGCCGGACGCGTCACCACACTCACCAGGCAAAGAGGAGACCTTCTCAAACAGATCGATGCCGCCGAGGCCGCCTGGCTCGCCTCAACCGAAGCACTCGAGGCCGCGCGAACCGCATTAAGCCTCAATTAACCGGGCGGGCTCAATCTCGACGCTCCTGATTCGCGATGGTCAGTGATAAGTTTGGGTAGGGAAAATGAAATCGGCAAAGACGCCCGATACGCAGATGCGTGTACTGAAAGACTGGGCCGTGGATCGTATGACCACGGGGACACAAACACCTTACGCCTGGTTTCAGTTTATGAAACTGATCGAAGTTCTGGATGCTTTCATGGAGGCCGGCGCCGACGCTGGCATTCACGACAAGCAGCCCGAACCCCAGGCCCGCAAACAACCACGTCTCAAAGGCCTTCCCGAGAACGTGGTGCCCTTCGAACTCGCACTTCGTCAGCGCGCCGCCGAATAATTTTCTACGCGCGCTTTTCCCATTTTCCAGATGCCGCTTGCTGCCAGTACGTGATCTCGTGGCCGCCCGCCTTGGCGTCGCTCCATTGCGAGCGCGCTCGCTCAACGGCTTTCGGATCACGTCCGTCGAAAACCACCACAACGCGGTTCACCGAAGCAAATTGGGGACCTGCCCAATCATCGGGTTCCGCGCCGTCGGCAAAAAACAAAACGTGCGCCTCATTTGCATTGCCGGATTTCGCCGACAACAAAATCGGTTGCTCGCCGGCATGAGCATCGCGATCAAGCCCGTGCGGCAAAAAACTGTTTTCGCGAAAAGTCCATAGGTGGGCATCTAGTGCGGCCGCCCGCTCATCGGACCCGACGCGCAAAAACGCTTTCCAGCGCCGCTCAAGTGTTTTTTCGAGCAGGCCGGGCAGCACATCTTCCAGTGACGCCCGCTCCAAGTGATAAAACAGGACTTCGGCCATCAGCCCTCGTAATGATCAGCGACAAGGCGGTTTAGCAGCCTCACGCCGAAACCCGTTGCACCCTTGGGCGTTGTTCCCCGCGCCTCTTCGGCCCACGCGGTTCCCGCGATATCCAAATGCGCCCACGGAACTTTGTTCACAAAGCGCTGAAGAAACTGCGCCGCCGTGATCGATCCGCCGAATGGCCCGCCGATGTTCTTCATATCGGCAATCGGACTTTCGATCAGCTTGTCAAAGCGCTCACCCATCGGCATACGCCACAACTCTTCGCCTTCGGCTTTTCCTGCAGCCAGCAAGCGATCCGCCAGCTCGTCGTTATTCGAAAACAGCCCTGCAATTTCAAGCCCAAGGGAAACGCGAATGGCGCCCGTGAGGGTCGCCAAATCGACCATAAATTTCGGCTTGAAGCGGTTCTGGCAATACCAAAGCGCGTCGGCCAAAACGAGGCGGCCTTCGGCATCGGTGTTCAAAATTTCAATAGTTTGCCCCGACATCGATTTAACGACATCACCCGGCCTCTGCGCTTTTCCGTCCGGCATATTCTCGACGATGCCGCAAATGCCGACCGCGTTCACCTTGGCCTTGCGCCCGGCGAGCGCGTGCATGAGGCCTGTCACCGTGCCCGCGCCACCCATGTCGTACTTCATGGCGTCCATTCCCGGACCCGGTTTAAGCGAGATGCCGCCCGTGTCGAAGGTCACGCCTTTGCCGACAAATGCAATGGGTTGCGCATTGCGGTCCCGCGCGCCTTTCCACTGCATCACCAACAGCTGCGACTCGCATTCCGATCCCAAGCCAACGCCCAGCAAACTGTGCATACCAAGCTTGGCCATTTCCTTTTCGCCCAGCACCTCAACATCGACGCCCATGTCTTCCAGAGACCGTCCACGTTTGGCAAACTCTTCTGGGTGAAGCACATTGGGCGGCTCGGAGACCAAGTCGCGTGCATAAAAAACGCCCTTCGAAATCGCCTCGGGCGCCCGCCATGCTTTTTTCGCTTCGCCAACATCGCGTGCGACAATGTTAACTTTGGCAAGCGTCGGCTTGTCAGTTTTCTTTTGCGTGGTTCGATATTGGTCGAACCGATAGCTGCGCAAGACGGCGCCCAGAGCAACGCCAGCTGCAATCGCTCCATCGTCGTCAGCCACCTTCCCGGCAGGATACTGAAGCAGCAAAGTGACTGACTTCTCTCCACTGGCGAGCAATCGCCCAATCGCCACAGCGCCGAAATTTTCCGCAGCCTTCGCACCAAACTCGTCAACTTTGCCAAGCCCGATAACCAGCAAACGATCAAGGTCAATTCCGGCAGGTGCCAGCATTTCCACGACCTTGCCTTTGCCACCTTTAAATCGAGCGGCCTTTAACCCTCGCCCCAAAGCCCCTTTGGATTTTTTGTCCAATTCACCCAGAATACCGGGCAAGTTGTCGTCGCCCTCGTTCACGCCGATTGCGAGCGTGCCTTCGTCAGGAATCTCGGCTTTCACAAAACTGATCTGCATGTCTGGTTATCTCTTAACGCAACAAATCGAGAGGAAAAGCAGGAAGGTGATTGCGTGGACACCACACCTGCATTATTCGGGTTCCCCAGGAGCCCATTAGCCATGGGATTTTGAAAGAATGCCCTGCCAAACGGGAAGGGCACAGATTTGTACCGGGCAACGCAGGCGATGTGAAGCGGTCACATTTCCCTGCAAAAAACAAGGCACGCATTGACCTCATGTCCGGAATCTCAAACTACATTTTCCGGCAAGTGGGTGGCCCGCTCATTTTCTTCACATTTGCCTTGGTCGGCGTCGCCTGGCTTTCCCAGTCGCTGCGCATGCTCGACCTCGTGATCAATCAAAGCCAATCGGCGACGACTTACCTTTACCTTACCATTCTAGCCCTTCCCCAAGTGGTAGGTCTCTTACTTCCATTCGCGTTGATTGCAGCCGTCTTTTACTCCCTCAACCGGCTTTACGTCGAAAGCGAGCTGGTGATTATTTGGGCCGCCGGTTTCAGCCGCTGGGCCGTTGTGGGTCCAATCCTGCTGTTGGCGGTGCTCACGACTTTGACCGCCTACGTATCGAACTTGATGATTATGCCCGCAGGTATGCGGGAAGTAAAAGATCGGGTATTCGAGATACGCGCCGATCTTGTGAATACATTCGTGCGCGAAGGCGCCTTCACAAATCCAATTGAAGGCTTGACTGTCTACGTGTCGGAAAACAATTCTGGCGGCGACATCCGCGGTATTCTGGTTCACGATGCCCGCAACCCCAAAGGTATCGCGACCTACATGGCGCAACGGGGGTTGCTTGCCAATACGCCGGCCGGACCTCGCCTGATCATGTTTCAAGGAAACGTTCAATGGCTCGAGGGTGGGGCCGGCCGCCTGAAAGTGCTGGATTTTGAAAAATACACTTTTGACCTTGGGCAGTTCGACAAGCAGCGGGGCGAGACATCGCGCGAACCCAGCGAACGCTACCTCAACGAACTTCTGTTTCCCGAAAAAACGGTGAACGACAAGCAGCGGCGCAAATATTTCGCTGAAGCGCACAACAGACTGAGCGGGCCGCTTTATTGTTTAGTTTTTGCATTGATCGGGGTTTATGCACTCGTGGGAGGAACGTTCAACCGGCGAGGATATGGCGGCCGGATAGCGCTTGCCTGCGCGGCGGTGCTTGCGGCCAGGCTTCCAGGATTTGGATTTCAGCAATTCACAAATTCCGTACCAGACGCGGCGTTCACAATGTACGTATGGCCATTGCTCTGGGTTGCCGGGCTGTTGCTTCTGTTGTCGATTCGAAAATTTGAGTATCTTAAGGGTTCTGGACTTGCCCCTGCGCCAGCGGTCGAGGCTGCGTCATGAACATAAGTTGGATTCTGTCCCGATACCTGGCGAAACAGTTCCTTGTCAGCGTCGGGATCGTCTTTGCCTTTTGTCTGACGCTGGCCTTTGTCATTGACATTGTTGACCTTCTGAACCGCACAGCCGGGCGCGAGGCAGTGCCGCTATCGACAATCGTCAGCATGGCGCTGTTGAAACTTCCGAACCTCACGGAAAAAATGATGCCGTTCGCCGTAATGTTCGGCGCAATTTGGTGTTTCGCGCGAATGACGCGCAGCCAGGAATTGGTGATTGCCAGGGCTTCAGGCGTCTCAGCTTGGCTTTTTTTGGCCCCTGCCCTGGTGGTCGCCTTGCTGATCGGCGGGTTTATGACCACCGTCTACAACCCTTTCGCTGCCCGTCTCATTTCGCGGTATGAGGAGCTTCAGGCGCGCTACATTCGCGGCCGCCCGTCATTACTGGCCGTCTCCAACAATGGTTTATGGCTTCGACAAGGAGACGAAAAAGGGCAAACAGTGATACACGCCCTGGGTGTTTCAGATTCCGGGTTACATCTAAAAAATGTAGTTCTGTTCATTTACGTGGGCAAAGACGCCTTCACTGGTCGAATCGATGCCAAATCGGCATCACTTCAAGAGCAAAAATGGCACCTGGTGGAGGCTTGGGTTACCGGGCCGGATCGTCCAGCAGTATTTTACCCTACTCTCGATGTGAAAACGTCACTAACTCACAATCAAATTCAAGAAAGCTTTGCAACCCCAGAAACCATAGCGTTTTGGGACCTGCCGCAGTTCATCGCCCAGGCTGAAGCGGCTGGATTTTCAGCCACAAAACATCGCCTCCACTACCACGCATTGCTTGCAGGACCGGTGCTATTATGCGCTATGATATTCGTAGCGGCGGCTTTCTCACTTAGGCTGGCGCGACTTGGGGGGGCTGCAAGGCTCATCGTCTCGAGCGTTTTGACTGGATTTGTCTTGTATTTCTTCACCGACGTCGCTCGGGCATTGGGGATTTCAGGTACTGTTCCGGTAGCGCTGGCTGCGTGGGCCCCCGCAACCACGGCGTTGTTGATCGGTATGGCAGTTATGTTCAATCAGGAGGATGGATGAAGGTCGCGTTCCGCCTCATCATTAGCCTCCCAGTATTTCTAAATTTGTCGCTATTGGCATTGGCGGGCGACGGATCGCTTTTGTTCGCTCTCGATCTACCCCAAGGCGGAGCGACGAGCCCTGCCACTAACGCCGCAACAAAACCATCCAGCGACGCAAAACAAGAAGTGCTCATTCGCGCCGACAAGATGACATACGACACCAACACCAACGTCGTCAGCGCCGAAGGAAATGTGGAAATTACGTATGGCGAGCGCACGCTCATCGCTGATCGTCTAACCTACAATCAACAGACACGAATTGTAATCGCCCAGGGCAACGCCACTTTGCGCGAAGCGAACGGAACCACGATCTCCGGAAATCGCATCGAAGTAACCGATGACATGCGCGACGGCATCATCGACAGTCTCAATATTGTTTTGGCCGGCCGCGGCAGACTTGCCGCCGCAAAAGCGACAAGAACTGACGGCAAAGTAATGACCCTTGAAAAGGCCGTCTACACAACGTGCAAGCCCTGTAAAGAAGACCCTGAAAAGCCGCCAACATGGCAGATCAAGGCCTTCCGGGTTATCTACAATCAAGAGAAAGCGCGCGTTGAATACGAAGACGCGTTCTTCGAAGTGTTCGGAGTGCCGGTCGCGTATCTGCCTTACTTTTCTCACGCCGACCCTGAAGCGCCACGCCAATCCGGCTTTTTGGTCCCGGGCGTTGGACACTCAAGCGACCTCGGCTATTTCTTGGAAGTACCGTACTATTTCGCACTCGACCCCAGCTATGATCTCCTGCTGGCGCCTGTTTACACCGAAGAAGATGGGCCGCTATTGAAGGGCGAATGGCGTCAACGGACTGAAACCGGAGCTTACAACATTCAAGCCAGTGGACGGTACGGCCAATCGCGCAACCGTTTTGGCGCTGAAACAGGTGACGACACACTCCAAGGGCACGTTTTCGGCAGCGGAAATTTTCAGATCGATGAGGTTTGGCGCTGGGGATACAACGCCGAGCTGACGTCCAATGACACGTATCTGAAACGATACGACATCTCTTCGCTTGACCGGCTTCAAAATAACTTGTTCGTCGAAGGCATAGATGGTCGCTCCTATACGGCAGTAAACGGCTGGTATTTTCAAGGCTTGAGAGAGGACGATGATCCTGGACTAACGCCACTGGTGCTGCCATTGGCCGAAATCGAATATGTCCCCGATGAAACAGTGCTGGGTGGACGATTCTCGTTATCCGGCAATGCATTGTATTTGCACAGGGGCGAAGGGCGGGACACCGCACGTCTGTCTGCAACCGCGTCCTGGAAACTTCCCCTCACAACTAGCGGCGGACACCTCCTGACTTTGTTCGCCAATTTGCGCGGCGACGCATACCACGTCACAGATACGAGCCTTGTCGGTGCGGAGATAAGCGGAACCAGCACGCACACTGTTGCCAGGGCACTGCCATGGGCCGGAGTCGAATGGCGTTATCCGTTGGTTCGTTCCGACTGGGGTTGGAAACAAATCATCGAGCCAATCGTACAGATTATCGGGGCCCCATATGGCGGCAATCCCGATGAAATTCCAAATGAAGACAGCGCAAGCTTCGAGTTCGACGAAACAAATTTGTTTTCGTTCAACAAATTTCCTGGCTTGGACCGATGGGAAGCCGGACCACGAATCAATGCGGGCGTGCGCGCGGCCGCGTATTTCGACGATGGCTATGTAGAAGCAATAATCGGGGAAAGCTTCCGTCTGCACGAGGACGACGCGTTCACCGAAGAGTCAGGATTGAGCACGCAACGGTCCGATTACGTCGGTCGGATTACCATCCAACCCGAAAGCAACATCCGGATCGTGCATCGCTTCCGGGTGGATCAGTCGGAATTTCGATTTGAAAGAAACGAAATTTACGCCGAAGCATCTGATCCTGACTGGTACACGTTCCGCGCCGGCTATGTTTTGCTTGAGAGAGAATCTGATCCCGATCCACTCCTCCCCGAGCAACGCGAGGAAGTCAATCTTGGCGGTACGGTTCGCGCAATCGAAGATATATGGTTCAAGGCATCTGGCCGTCGCGACCTGGCCGACGATCAAATGATCGAAAGCAAATTCGGCTTGGCCTATATTGACGACTGCGCGGAATTTGGCGTGGATTTCCGCCGGCGCTTCACACGTGATCGCGATATCGAACCCGCGAGTTCGTTCTTGTTCACGTTTCGCTTGAAAGGCGTGAATTAGGGCCATTTTGTGGCAGTTGTAAGGCCTACGATGGCATTGATCGGCGGTTGAAATTCGCTATTCTCTGGCTTTACGGCTATGTGATCACATGAGTCCCCAAAGCCCCGATGCCGGACGTCATGTTTCAGGAAATTCGATGCAACCGCTCATACAAGTTTCATTGACACGCATTGCCATGGCACTTTGGTGCCTGGGCGTCGCAACATTCGCTTATGTAATGACCAATACGCGGGTGGATGCTGCAACCAAAGAACCCGCAACCATGCGGGCCGCTGCGGTCGTAAACGACCTAGTCATTTCAAGTTACGACTTGGATCAACGCATCAAGCTTGTGATGGTCACGTCCGGATCACAAAGCCCAGAGGCGGCGAAGCGGATGCGCTCCCAGGTCCTTCGCCAACTCATAGACGAATTGCTTCAACTTCAAGAAGCCCAGAAGAGCAAAGTCAATATAACGTCCGAAGACCTGGACAAGAGCTTCAAAAGAATTGCGCAGCAGAATAACATTTCCGTTGATCAGATCTACAAGACGCTCGACGATAACAACATCGCACGCACGACGCTTCAAAACCAGATCAAGGCCGATCTGGCTTGGCAAAAATTAATCCAGCAAAGGCTGGCTCCGCGCGTGACAATCTCAGACGAAGAGATCGACGGCGCGTTTGTGCAGGCGCAAGAATCGTCTAAGCAACCCCAATATCTCTTGTCCGAAATATACCTCGCAGTTGATGTTCCTGGCGCAGAGGAACAAGTGAAACAAAACATGCAAGGCATTCTCGGGCAGTTGCGCTCCGGCTCAAATTTCACTGCTGTTGCCAGACAGTTCAGTCAGTCTTCATCCGCCTCGAACGGAGGGGATATTGGATGGGTGACACTGGCTGACCTTCCCGATGCTCTCGGCAAACAGGTCAAGACCATGGCACCCGGTGCCATCTCAGACCCCATTAGAGCACCGGGTGGCTATTATGTCCTCGGCTTGCGCCAGAAGCGCTTGGCCGCAGGTGCAACGGCTCAGGCCGCTCCACCACCATCAAAACCCCAAGTGGAACAGAAAATGAAGGCGGTCATCACATTGGCAAGGGTGTCTGTGCCGCTCGCTCAAGGATCCGCTAAGGCGAAGGAAGAGCAGGTTCGCCAAAACGCCGTAGAGATCATGCGAACTGTAAATGGATGCGCAACTGCCGGCACGGTTGCCAAGTCTCGCGGTGCAAAATTTGACATGATCGGTCCAGTCACTATCAAGGATCTGGCCCCTCAATTTGTTGAAATCCTGAAAAAGACCCCCAACGGCCGTTCGACACCTCCGCTTCGTGGTGCAACCGGCATTGAAATGTACGTCATCTGCGACGGCGGTATGAAACCAGCGGTAACGGTTGAAGCCGAATCCGTAGTCAAGCCTGCCGACGATGTGACCAAGGAAGAAATCGAAAACCGCTTGTTCAATCAGGAACTCTCAATGCTGGCCCGCCGCTACCTCCGCGACCTCCGCCGTGACGCGACCATAGAGATGAAGGACAATTGACCGTCTGATGACGGCACGCCGCAGGCCTTTGGCGCTCACCATGGGCGAACCCTCAGGGATTGCCGGTGAGATTGTATTAAAAGCATGGCACGCCCCGGATGGACAACTGGTTCCACCGTTTGTGCTGATTGGCGATCCAAGCTGGCTACGCGCGGAAGCGCACCACCTCAAAAGTCACACCCACATCGTTGAAATCGCATCTATAGACGAAGCCATCGCCCGATTTCATGAAGGTATTCCGGTATTGCCATTGCGGCTGGCGGCAAAACCCAAGTACGGCGTACCGGAAATCGCCAACGCAGCAATCGTAATCCAATCAATCGAGACAGCCGTCTCACTTGCCCAATCTGGCGCAGCACTCGCGGTCGTAACCAACCCGATACACAAAGCCACGTTATATACCGCAGGTTTCAAATTTCCGGGTCACACAGAATACTTGGCCTCGCTTTCCGGCAGTCCAAAGCCTGTGATGATGCTGGTCATCGATGGGCTGCGTGTCGCGCCAGTGACAGGACATTTGTCGTTGTCTCTCGCCATTCAAGCACTCAGTATTCACTCTGTCGTCGAAACTGCGCGGGCGGTGCACAAGGCGTTGCAAAGCGATTTTGATATTCCTGCGCCCAGATTGGCAATTGCTGCACTCAACCCGCACGCCGGCGAAAATGGAGCCATGGGTGACGAAGAACGCACCATCATCGCGCCTGCAGTTCACCAACTCAAATCAGAAAATATCCTGGTATTCGGGCCTCTTCCTGCGGACACATTATTCCACCCGGCCGCTCGCACCCGGTACGACGCCGCCATTTGCATGTATCACGACCAGGCCCTCATCCCCCTCAAAACACTGGATTTCGAAAGGGGTGTGAACGTAACTCTGGGATTACCCTTCGCACGCACGTCACCCGATCACGGCACCGCATTTGACATTGCCGGAAAAGGCATCGCAAGCCCTGCAAGCCTTCTCGCAGCCTTAAGGCTAGCTGAGAGTATTGGTTTGCAGCACACAAAAACAACATGACCACGGGTGATGGTCTCCCCGCGCTGAAAGCCGTGATAGCGTCCCTTGAACTAAGCGCCCGCAAATCTCTTGGCCAAAACTTCCTGCTCGACTTGAATCTAACTCGCCGAATTGCTCGAGAAGCAGGTCCCTTCGACGACACCATCGTTCTGGAAATTGGTCCCGGCCCCGGCGGCCTGACACGCGCCCTGCTGGCGGAGGGCGCCTCGCATATAATCGCGGTCGAACTCGATGATCGATGCCTGCCAGCCCTTCAGCAAATATCAACCGCCTACCCACATCGCTTGACCGTGATCTCGGCAAACGCATTGGAAATCGACGAGCGTCAAATCTTGGCAGGAAGACGTGCGAGCGTAGTTGCAAATCTTCCATACAACGTCGCCACGCCTTTGCTCATCAAATGGCTCAAAGCTCATCCCTGGCCACCTTGGTATCAGAGCTTGACACTGATGTTTCAACGCGAGGTCGCAGAGAGGATTGTCGCAGTGCCAAGCAGTCCTGGCTACGGCCGCCTGTCCGTCATCAGCCAGTGGCGTACCAATCCGAAGATATTATTTGATGTGCACCGTAGCGCTTTCACGCCGTCGCCCAAGGTGACCTCCACAGTCGTTCGCTTTACCCTGTTGTCTGAGGCGCAGGGGGAAGCAGATCCGTCGCTTCTGGAACGCGTCACCGCCGCCGCGTTTGGTCAAAGACGCAAGATGTTACGTTCTAGCCTCAAAACCCTTGGTGCAATGAGCGACGAGCTCTTGCGCGAGGCCTGCATCGACCCCACGGCGCGGGCTGAGGAGATTGGTGTCGACGGATTCACCGCCCTCGCTCGAGCGTTGGCACGACGGATTTAAACTACCAACTTCCTCACAAACTGGGAAAGCCCCGTCTGCCTTACGCGTTTGTAGCGTTCAGCCTCGACTATTCGCACGATCTTCCCGAGCGCCTCTTCGATGTCATCGTTGACGATGACGTAGTCATACTCTGCCCAATGACTGATTTCGTCACTGGCCTTGGCCATTCTCTTACCTACAACCTCTGCAGAATCTTGCCCGCGAACATTCAGCCTGCGCTCAAGCTCCGCGCGCGAAGGCGGCAGGATGAAAACACTGACAACATCCTCTCTTGCGCGTTCCCGCAATTGCTGGGTCCCTTGCCAATCAATGTCGAACAGCACGTCAAGACCCGCCTGCACCGCCTGTTCCACAGGGGCCTTGGGTGTGCCGTATGAATGCCCAAAGACAGTCGCGAACTCCAGGAACTCTTCTCGCTGGATCATATCCGCAAAACTCTGCTGCGTGACGAAGTGATAATCGATGCCATGACCTTCGCCCTGTCGTTTCGCCCGGGTAGTCGCGGAGATCGACATCGTGAAAGCTGAATCCATAGCCAAAAGACGCTTGGCCAACGTTGTTTTACCAGCGCCGGAGGGCGACGAAAGCACCAGCATCATCCCTCGCCGGCCAATCTGGACTTTCGCGCTCATTCGACGTTTTGAACTTGTTCACGAAGCTGATCGATGGTCGCCTTCAATTCAAGGCCGATGCGCGTCAACTGAATGTCCGTCGATTTGGAGCACAATGTATTCGCTTCTCGATTTAGTTCCTGTGCCAGAAAATCCAAGCGGCGGCCTTGCGATCCTTTTCCCGTAAACAATTCGTCAGCTTGCGCCAAATGCGACTTGAGCCGATCAATCTCCTCACGAACATCTGCGCGTACAATAAGGACAGCGACTTCCTGAGCAAGCCGTTCTGCACTCAATACGGTGTGATTGACCAACACTTGGTCAAGTGACGCCTTCAGCTTTGCCCGAAACTGCTCAGGTTGCGTCGCTGCCAAGCGCTCCGCTTCGCCGACCAGGTTCCTCATTTTTTGACCGTGCTGGCGAAGCACTGCATCCAGGCGGCCGCCTTCCTCGCGGCGTGCGGTCACCAGTGAGTCGAACGCATTTGCCAAGCTGGTCAGAAGGGACGCGTCCCGCGCACCGAGCTCGAATTCCGTTGTCACTGGTGCCTGCACTTCGAGCACGCCGCGCAGCGCCAATATGCCGTCAAGCCTCGGTGGCTCGGCTTTCAAAGTTGCTTCCAGTTGCTGCATAGCCACCAAAATTTGCTGCAGCGCATCTTGATTGATGCGGATACTGCCACGATTGGGGTCAGCGTCGATCGTAAGGGAGGCCATTACACCTCCACGTGCGAAGCGCTCATTAGCCAGAATTTTCGCGGGCTGCTCCAAGCTTTCAAAGCCCTCGGGCAAACGCACCCTTACGTCCAGCCCTCGCGCATTCACGCTACGCGCTTCCCAATGCCAACGCCACGGTCCATGGGAGCCATGCGCTCGCGCAAATCCTGTCATGCTCGAAAGAGCCATTGATTCCTCGTTCTGCCGGAAGCACTCGCTCAGCCGGTCATTCGAAACTGGAGTAGACGCAGTTTCTCAACGACCGGGCGAAGCGGAACTATTGCCGGCACCTGCCGCCCGTTGACGTTCAATCTGCCGCCACTTCTGCACGTTTTTCTCATGATCCGCGAGATTATTCGCAAAAACATGCCCGCCTGTGCCGTCGGCAACAAAATATAAATCATCAGTCAGTGCAGGATTGAGGACGGATTCAATTGAAGCCCTTCCGGGGTTCGCGATTGGCGTTGGCGGCAACCCATCAATCACATAGGTGTTGTAGGCTGTCGGTCTTTCAAGCTCACTCTGCCGGATTCCGCGGCCAAGCGGCACGCCTTTCGTCAAACCGTAAATAATCGTTGGATCAGATTGCAGTTTCATTCCTTTGCGCAGTCGATTGACGAATACAGCAGCAACCCGCGGGCGCTCACTAGCGACGCCGGTCTCTTTCTCTACAATCGACGCCAAAGTGACTGCTTCATTTTTCGTTGTAAACGGCAGATCGGGCACCCGCTTTACCCAGAGTTCATTGACCACCGCATCGTGATCATTCTGCATTCGTTCAATCAGCGCATCCCTAGACGTGCCGCGGTTAAAAACGTAGGTTTCCGGCAGCAATGAGCCCTCTTCTGGAGTGAGCGAAACCTCGCCGGAAAGCGCCACGTGCTTGCGAACCAGGTCAACAATCACTGCCGTCGTAATGCCTTCAGGCAGGGTCAGCTTGTAGACGATCGCTTTGCCCTCGATCAATTGCTGCATGATTTGCATGGGCGACGCGCCAGACGGTACGGCATACTCGCCCGCTTTCAGAGCCGACGCTTGTCCGTAGTACATGACACCAGCCCGAAATATGAGGCTGCTGTAAATCACCCGCCGAGCCTCAAGCGTTGCAGCAATTTGTCCCAGCCCAGTCCCGGACGGCAAAGCCACAATAGTCTCTACTTCGCCGTGCAAGGCTGCAGGCCCAGGCGCTTGAAACTCGTGCCACACATACGAAATGCCGACAGTACCAACAGCCACCGCCAGAAAGATAAGCACCAGAAACGCGCGTAGAAAGGATCGCAAATTTTAGCTCCGCGAGGAGGGGCCTACGAGGGGCTGGATTCTAACTATTGATCGGCCGACGTCAAAATCAGAGTTGCATTTGTCCCGCCAAATCCGAAAGAATTTGAAAGCGCTGCTCGAATCCGGCGTTTTTTCGCCGAATGAGGGACCAAATCGATCTTTGTTTCAACTGAAGGGTGATCCAAATTCAACGTGGGCGGGCAGACTTGATCCCGAAGTGCGAGGACACAAAAAATTGCCTCAACAGCCCCTGCAGCTCCCAACAAATGCCCGATCGAAGATTTTGTCGAAGACATCGACACAGTATCGGCCGAATTTCCAAAAAGCCGCTCAACAGCGCGTAGTTCGATCTCGTCTCCCAGGGGGGTCGATGTCCCATGCGCATTCACATAATCAATGTCTGATGGCATGAGCCCCGCACGCTTCAATGCCATCTGCATTGACCGAAACCCACCATTCCCGTCTTCTGCCGGAGCGGTGATGTGGTTGGCATCCCCAGACATACCGTATCCCCGAATCTCTGCGTAAATCTTCGCGCCCCGCTCCTTGGCATGTTCAAATTCTTCAAGCACGACAACGCCTGATCCCTCGCCCATCACGAATCCGTCGCGATCCTTATCATATGGGCGCGATGCACGATGCGGCTCCTCATTGAACCCGGTTGATAGCGCGCGGCAAGCGGCAAATCCGGCAATCCCCAATCGGCATATCGCTGACTCTGTGCCGCCCGCAAGCATAACGTCCGCATCGTCAAGCGCAATCATTCGCGCGGCGTCACCAATCGCATGTGCGCCGCTCGAACACGCTGTCACCACGGCATGATTGGGGCCCTTCAAACCAAGCTGTATTGAAATATGCCCCGACGCCAAATTGATTAAACGCCCAGGAATGAAGAAGGGGCTGATCTTGCGCGGGCCTTTTTCATGCAGCGTCAACGAAGCTTCGGCAATTCCGTTGAGCCCGCCAATTCCCGAGCCCATCATGACCCCTGCCCTGTCACGCTTGTCTTCCGTATCCAAAACAAGCTTGGAATCTTCGAACGCTTGTTTCGCGGCCGACATCGCAAAGACAATGAAATCATCAACTCGCCGATGGTCCTTCGGATCCATCCAATGGTCTGGATTGAACGTTCCATTGCTGCCATCGCCGCGCCGCACATTCGCGGCGATCTTCGCGGGCAGATCTTCGGTTTCAAACGTCGTAATTTTACGGCAAGCCGACTCAGCTTTTATGAGCCTTGCCCACGAGTCTTCGACGCCGCAGGCCAGTGGCGTTACAAGTCCCAATCCCGTTACAACAACGCGCCGCATAGTTTCACCAGACCCCGCTAATTCCGCGGATGGCGGCTTTAGCCGGCCGACTTCGCTTGGATGAACTTGACCGCATCACCAACCGTCACAATCGACTCAGCGGCGTCGTCCGGTATTTCAACGTTGAATTCTTCCTCAAAGGCCATAACGAGTTCGACAGTGTCGAGGCTGTCCGCGCCGAGATCATCAATGAAGCTTGCATTCTCCAAGACCTTTTCAGCTTCCACATTGAGATGCTCGATCACTATCTTTTTTACACGGTCGGCGATATCGCTCATTTTTTTCGTCCTTTAAGAAACTAACGTCCCAGAATGGGTACCCCTAACGCCCTGAGGAGAATCTCAACCCCAAGCGCAGATTTGCGGGTTTCGTAACACACCCATGCCGGACTTGCCAACTATCGAACCAACAGGGTTAAGCCATTCAAATCATGGCCATTCCGCCATTCACATGCAGGGTCTGGCCCGTAATATACGACGCCTCCTCGCTGGCAAGATAGGCAACCGCCGCACCAATGTCGCTACCTGCACCCAACCGGCCAGAGGGAATCTTGGTCATGATTGCTTCCCGTTGCTGCTCATTCAGGCCATCGGTCATAGGTGATTTGATAAACCCTGGCGCCACGCAATTGACGGTAATGTTGCGCGACGCGACTTCCTGCGCCAGCGATTTCGACATACCGATCAGGCCGGCCTTTGTCGCCGCATAGTTGCCTTGTCCGGGGTTGCCCGTTACGCCAACGACCGATGTGATCGAAATAATGCGCCCCCAACGCTTTTTCATCATCGGCCGCAGCACCGCACGCGCCAGCCGGAAACTTGCGGTCAGATTCACGCGGATAACTTCATCCCACTCGTCGTCTTTCATGCGCATGAACAAATTGTCGCGCGTGATTCCTGCGTTGGAGACAAGAATATCGAGCCCACCCATAAGACCTTCAGCGGCTTTTGGCAGCCCATCGACTTGCACCGCGTCCGACAGATTGCACACCGCAATGTGCGACCGCTGGCCGAGTTCCCCCTGCAACGACTCCAACGCCTCACGCCGCGTACCCGAGAGCGTGACCGTGGCGCCCTGGGCGTGCAGCATCCGCGCAATGTCGCGCCCAATGCCGCCACTCGCGCCAGTAACCAGCGCCGTTTTGCCGGTAAGTTCAAACATGCGACTGCTCCCTCGGCTTAAATCGACTTCAAAAAGGCTTCGATGTCTTGCGGCGACTCAATCGAAACACCAGGCAAGTCCTTGTCAATCCGCTTGGCCATCGTCATCAGCACTTTTCCAGCGCCAATCTCGGCGATGGACGTAATCCCAAGCGCCTTGAAACTTTCAACCGTTTCGCGCCAGCGCACGCGCGCCGTAATTTGTTCAACAAGCAATCGTCGAATGACGGCAGGGTCGCTTTCAGGCTTTACGCTGACATTCGAGATGACGGGCACGCGCGGCGGTCTGATGCTGACCCGGTCAAAGGCATCCTCCATCTCGCGCGCTGCCGGTGCCATCATCGGTGAATGAAAGGGCGCGCTCACCGGTAACATTATCGTCCGTTTAATGCCTTTGGTTTTCGCGATCTCAGCCGCCCGTTCAAGCGCCGCTTTGTGGCCGGAAATAACAACCTGCCCCGGCGCATTGTCATTCGCGACGCAACAGATTTCGCACCCTTGGCTCGCTTCCTGAGACACGTCTTCGGCCTGAGACAGCTCCGCCCCAAGCAGAGCGGCCATTCCACCGATCCCGACGGGAACAGCACGTTGCATGGCAAGACCGCGCGCCTTGAGCAATCGCGCAGCATCCGCCACAGAAAATGCCCCTGCTGCCGCAAGCGCCGAATATTCGCCCAATGAGTGCCCGGCAACGTGTGAGGTATGCTTTCCCCATTGAAAGCCGCCATCGACCTCCAACACCCGCATCACCGCCAAACTTACCGCCATAAGTGCCGGCTGGGCATTTTCAGTAAGGGTCAAGTCCGCATCCGGGCCCTGCCACATCACCCGTGACAACGGCTGCTTCAATGCCTCATCTACTTCTTGAAACAATTCGCGGGCAGTCTCGAACGCTTGCGCCAGCGCCTGCCCCATTCCGACTGCCTGACTGCCTTGACCGGGAAACGTGAGAGCGCGGCTCATGAAGGTCCTCAAAAATACTTTCGGCCGGGACAAGAGACATGCGGTCCCCCAGAGTCAAGACAAACCCTCAGCGCACCAGGTCCATATTGGTCCGCCACGATTGTGCGACGCCCGCACCCAAAAGCGCCGCATACGTGACGGCAACCGCTGGGATTTGCAAACCGAAATCCGCAAACGCGTGCAAACCCACCACGACGGAAGCAGCAAATGCAACAGCGGGGAACACCCGATCACGCCGCCTTCGAAAACACCCCGCAAAACACATTGAGGCCAGCAAGACCGGCCCCGCAACATAGGCTAGGCCCGCCGGCAACCCCAGATCCGCCAACGTCTCCAGCACGTCGTTGTGGGCCTCGTCCACATCACCCCGAACCGAGCCGTCAGCAAAAATCGGATAGTAGCGCTGAAAGGCACCAAACCCATGCCCGGTCAACGGCGCAGTCTGAATGGCCTTGACTGCCGAGTCGGCCAGCGACGTCCGCGTCGTGTCGTTCAATCCATATGTCTGCACCCTGTTCAGCAATGGATCGGCGCTGACCGCAAGGCTTGTACCCAGAACAGCGACGAGGACCGCCACAATCGCTCGCCGGCCCGAAGCCTCCCCCTGACTCAAATCCCGACCGAACGACAGCATGAACGTCAAGGCAAGTGTCCCCGCCAGAAACGCGATCACCCCCCCGCGCGACTGGGTGAGCAACAGGGCCGATAGCATGATTACAATGGCAACCAGGTGCAGCGCGCTTGGACCCGTCAGCGTGTGAATTCCAGACCGCATCACCAGCCGCCAACCGCGATCCCAGACAATGGATTGCCGCAAGGTCTCAACGAAACTGCCAAGTGCTGCAAGCGTACCAAGTGCCAGAAACGTCGCAAAATGGTTCGGATTGATAAACGGTCCCGACACCCGGCCATAATCGGCCCTCGCATCCGGCATGAGCCACGCTTGAAAATCAATGTGCAAATAAAAACTCGCAATCGCAACGACGGCATAGGCCAGCGACAGCATGACAATACCATTGAACAACAGGCTGGCGCGTTCACGCTCGCGCGCCAGACCAAACGCGATCAGAAACGACGCCACACTGAGGCCTGCTGCAAACAACGCTTCCCGGGTCTTCTCGGGATCAACTGATATGTAGGCGCCAAGGTCTTTGCCCAAAGCAGCTCCCGACAGGGCCCAGACCGGGTGAGCGAGCGGCCTCAAAGTCAGCCCGGTCAATCTATCAAGCTCAACCAGATTAATGGACTGAACAAGCGCCCACCCCATAGCCAAACCGACGCAGACACCCGGCAGAGCCAGCTGCCGTGTCAGCAAGTTCACCGCCGCAAAACCGCTGAGCGCAACCCCCGCCCAGCACATCAACACTGCGCCCAGCCCCAACCCCAACGCCAGCTCCGCCCAAGGCCGGTTTGAGCCATAGGGGAACGGCGCCCAGGCCAGCAGCCCCAGAAACAAGAGCAATAAAAAATTCTCAGGACGAAACCATCGCGCCAGATCGATGTCTTGACTCATCTGCCGACCACGCCGCACATCTTGACAGACCGCAAGACGCTTCTCCCTATGCCCACATCAACGGGAAACGCATCATGAGCGAAACGATTGCAGTTCTGGGTCTGGGCTATGTCGGCCTGCCCGTCGCCCTCGCCTTTGCCGCCAGGTACAAGGGCACCATCGGCTTCGACATCAACACCCGGCGCATCGAAAGCCTGTCGCGCGGCGAAGATTGGACCGGTGAAACTTCGCCCGAAGAACTCAAATCCGTTCAACTCAACCTCACCCATAACGAAACCGGCTTGAAAGGCGCCGATGTTTTTATTGTCTGCGTTCCAACACCCATCGACGAACAAAAGCGCCCCGATCTGCGTCCCTTGCGGGCAGCGTCCGAAACTGCCGGACGCGCCCTCAAGCGCGGCTCAATTGTCGTCTACGAATCAACAGTCTATCCCGGATTGACCGAGGAATTCTGCGCTCCCATTCTTGAACAGGCGTCCGGCCTGAAATGCGGTTCCGACTTTTTCCTCGGCTATTCGCCCGAGCGCATCAACCCAGGAGACAAAGAACATTCCCTGCAAACTATCACCAAAGTTGTCGCCGGCAGCAACGACGAAACCACTGCAACCCTTGCGCGCCTTTACGGAGCAATCATTCCCGCTGGTATTCATATCGCGCCGTCGATCAAGGTTGCAGAGACCGCGAAAGTTCTGGAAAACACCCAGCGCGATCTGAATATCGCCCTGATGAATGAGCTCGCTTTGATTTGCGATCGCCTGGATATTCGCACCTCGGACGTTTTGAAGGCCGCGCGCACCAAGTGGAATTTCCTGCCCTTCTCACCGGGCCTCGTCGGCGGCCACTGCATTGGCGTTGATCCTTATTACCTGACCACCAAGGCCGAAGCGCTGGGCTACCACCCCGATGTGATTCTCGCCGGCCGGCGCATCAACGACGGCGTCGGCGCCTTCATCGCCCAGCGCCTGGTCCGCTTCCTCAGCCGACACCCCACCCCGCTCAGCAAAACCCGTGTGGCGATTCTGGGCCTGACGTTCAAGGAAAACATCTCCGACATCCGCAACAGCCGTGTCCCCGATATCGCAAGGGAGCTGGAAAATTTCGGCATCCACGCCACCATCAGCGATCCCAAGGCCCGCCCCGCCGATGCCCTGCACGAGTACGGCCTCACCCTCACCCCGTTTGAAACCCTCACAAACCTCGACGCCCTCGTCCTGGCGGTACCGCACCGTGAGTACCTCGGCGGCCAAACGCCGCTGCTGGCGAAACTGAAGCCTGAGGCCACTTTCATCGACGTCAAATCGGCCATCGACCCCCAAACCCTCCCCAAAACCCTGACTTATTGGAGTTTGTAAAAAAACCTGTCTCAAAATCCCGCAAAAACCCGCCCAAAACCGACACAACTTTTAGGACAAACAGGACACAGGACACTGTCCCAAGAACACCGTCCCAATTGTCCTGTCCTATTCACCGTGTTCGCGCAGACATTTCCACGCACGCATTGAAGCGAGATCTTCTTCGCGACCCGTAACACTGTCACATTGGCCAGGAACTGCGGAAATCTCCGTAACATCGGCGCTCAACTGTGTACACACAACAGGCTTGCCGCAACCTCCAGACCAAATGCGGGGCGTAACTTGTCCAAGTGCGGTGAGCCAGATCATTCGATGTTCATTTTCAGTTTTCAAACGTAGCGAAACACGGGTTGGAATAACCCTATCTCCGATATAAGAACATATAAAGAACTTTGTTGGCGGGCGCAAGCCCCAATTCGACTGCACGAATTGTCACCGGCGGCTGGACCGGACAAAATCAATGTCAAGACGTCTGCACCATCGCAAGACCCATTTCGGCTGCCATGCCATGCAGTCGTTCGTCGCGCGTCCAGAGCGCCGCACCGGCGCTCAACTTCACTGCGGCCAACAAGTGAGTGTCGATGTGGCCGATGCCACGTCCATAAAGCTTATGCCTGTCGATGAACTCGAGTACTTCACTGTCCGTTGCAACAATTGCCGCCGGCAGTTTCGCCAACAGGCGCAATATCTCGTCCCGTGGGTTGACGTGTCCCAGGGCAATCTCGCCGATCACGAACGGATGCGTGACGACCAGGCCACCTTCAAGCAAGTCTGCTAGCCGGTTGACACCGGTGCGCAGATGATCGACCCAGACCGTGGTATCAACCAGGATCATCTGTTCACGTCCGGCGACGTGGTGGCGCTTTCAATTTTGGCTGACTGGCGCCCAAGCGAGCCAGACGCCGCGCGGCTTCGCGCTCGATCAGCGCTTTCAGCGCCTCGCGCACCAGACTCGACTTTTCCATCAAGCCGGTAAAGCTCCAGGGGAATCGGGTGAAGGAAATCACGCGGCGATGAGGCTGGCGAGATATTCGTCGTCCCACCCAGCGGTTTTGCGCCGGAGGCGGATGGAATCCCTT
>JAWXBO010000067.1:0-17657 GCA_034440175.1 Alphaproteobacteria bacterium | reverse complement strand
GCGCGCTGGATCGTCAGCACCAATCGCAATGACGCCATCAGGGCGAAATTTGTCTGCCTGGCGTCGGGGCCGCTTCATCGTCCCAAGCTGCCGGGCATTCCCGGTGTTGAGACACTCGCCGGGCATTCATTCCACACCAGCCGTTGGGACTACGCCTATACTGGCGGCGATAGCAACGGCAATCTTACCGATCTTAAGGACAAGCGTGTCGGCATCATCGGCACCGGCGCCACCGCCGTGCAATGTGTCCCGCATTTAGGCGCGGGGTCAAAACACCTGACTGTTTTCCAGCGCACGCCATCTTCCATCGATGTGCGCGCCAATCGGCCCACGGATCCGGATTGGGTGAAGTCACTCGCGCCCGGCTGGCAAAAGCAGCGCATGGACAATTTCAATATTCTGCTGTCGGGCGGACATCAGACGGAAGACTTGGTCAGCGATGGCTGGACCGAGATCATCCGCAATCCAATCCTGGGGCAAGGGGCCAAGAAGTTCAGTCAAGGTGGTCCGCTGTCGATTGACGAGCTCGTCGAACTCGCGGACTTTGAGAAAATGGAACAGGTGCGCGCCCGCGTCGATGCCGTGGTCAAGGATCGCAATCTTGCCTAAGCGCTGAAACCGTACTACCGGCAATTCTGCAAGCGCCCGTGCTTTCATGACGAATATCTCGGTACCTTCAACCGGTCCAACGTCACCCTCGTTGACACGAAGGGCCAAGGCGTTGATCGCATCACAGCCACAGGCGTGGTCGCCAACGGCATGGAGTATCCTGTCGATTGCCTGATCTTTGCCACGGGTTTTGAAGTCGGAACCGGCCATACGCGCCGCTCGGGCTTCGAACTTTACGGGCGCAACGGCCAGACATTGTCGGAGAAATGGTCGAAAGGCGCGCGCAGCTTTCACGGGTTTCACGTCCGCGACTTCCCCAATTGCTTCGTGATCTCGAATATCCAATCGGGTTTCACCGCGAATTTTCCGCACATGCTGGCCGAGCAGGCCAACCACATTGCCTACATCGTGAAGCACTGCATGGCGGCGCAAGTGCGCGTCATCGAAACATCGGCCGAGGCGGAAGCCGACTGGATCGAGACGATCAAAAAGCTCGCCATTTTGCGGCGGAAATTCCAGGAAGAATGCACGCCGGGCTTCTACAACAACGAAGGCAAACCGCTGAGCGCGGCGACCAAGACGGTTGGTACGGCGCGGGTCCGATTGCCTTCGTCAAAGTCCTGGAAGACCGGCGCGCGGACGGAGGTCTGAAGGGTCTTGAACTTGATTGGCCATCAGTCACTTAGCGCAGTTGAATGGTAAACCGTTCGTCGATGAGTTTTTTGCCCTGCCGCTCCAGTGAATATGTGGCGCTGTACGTGCCCGGCGTCCATGCTGCTGATGTCAGTTTGCGGCCGGCAAAGCTTAGCCACTGCACTTTGGCTTTCGCGAGTGGCTCGGGGCCCTTGGCGGCAAAAGCATGTCCGCCGGGGCCGGTCACGGTCAAAGTTTCTACATCGCCGGCGCGAACGCCCAGCACGCGCACATATGCCACTAGCGCGGAGGATGTGGAAATTGGCGCTGCCGGCGGTCCACGCTCCATGTCGCTCATGGTGACGGGGGCGGCAGAAAAACCTCCAGCAAGAAATGCTGCCTGCTTGTACGCCAGCGCTGCGGCAGCGCTCGCGTCCCACAAGGTGCCGCTGGACGAACCACAAGCCGCTGCTCCGAGCGCCACGCCGGTGAACGGGTTGATGATCTTTGCAACGTTACGCACTTCAAAATGTACGTGCGCGAACTCGGTGAAGCCCGACAGGCCCACCGTTCCCAACATGTCCCCGCGAGTGACCTGCGCCCCTGAATGCACCCGGATGCTGCCGCGGCGCATGTGGCAATATTGTGTAACCCAACCCTCGCCATGGTCGATCACGACGCCATTGCCGCACTCGCGCCCTGTTACCGATGCGGGGCCGGCATCACGAATGGAGACATCCGCCATATCTTCGCGCACCGCTTTCACGACGCCATCCGACGCAGCTATAACGTTTACACCGCGCGTCATGGCTGCTCCATCGCGCAAACGAATGTCCGTACCTTTGTGTCCGTCATAGGTCAGCCCTCCGCACGCATAGTCGCGCGCGCCAGCGCCTGCGTCGTCATCCGCATAGTTCTGAATCTGACAGCCTGGCCCGATGGTACAAGCGATTGGCAAAGAGAGGCTTGGCGGACCGGCACTTGCGGGCGACAATGTCAAGCCTGCGGCTACCAAGAAAAGGCTG
Organism: Alphaproteobacteria bacterium; assembly: GCA_034440175.1. Classification (GTDB taxonomy): domain Bacteria; phylum Pseudomonadota; class Alphaproteobacteria; order Micropepsales; family Micropepsaceae; genus SZUA-430. The sequence goes on along the minus strand of JAWXBO010000067.1, from coordinate 15,390 downwards.
GCAATCTTGAACAAGTCGTTGGAGTTCATTGCTTGACCTCGAATACGCGCGCTGAACGCGTTCACGTTGCACAGAACAATGTTGCATGTCAGAATGTTGAAAGTAAACCGCAAGACCTTTGGAGGCAGACCCACGATGTTGAAGATCACACTTTGGCTGAGCACCTTGGTGCTGGGCGTTTTCGTCATCGCTCCCGCGCTTGCGGCCGAGCTTACCGCCGCCGAAAAATCGGTCATTTTCAAAGCAGCAGAGTTCAAGGCCAAGGGCAACGCATTCATTCGCTGCGAAGACGACACTACTGCGTCGGCTTCGCCGGGTTCCATCGAGATGCAGGACCTCAACGCTGACGGCGCTGACGAGGCCAGGGTGCGCGAGGGCAGCTTGTTTTGTTATGGAAACACGGCCGAAGCATTCGTTTTGCTGAACAAAAACGCCAAGGGGGAATGGACCCCAATTCTCGACGAAGTGGGCGTGGCATTGCCGCTCAAAACGAAGACCAGGAATTGGCTGGACATCGAAGTCGGCGGCCCCGGGATGGGACCGTTCCCAGTGTTCCGCTATAGCGGCAAGAAGTACGTACGAAAATAGTTGCGGCCACGAGAGTTTGACCGGTACTGCAATGAACGCACCCGACGTCATCATTATCGGCGCCGGGATTGCGGGCGCGTCACTCGGCTACGAACTCAGCTTGACGCACCGCGTGCTGATGCTAGAGCGTGAGACTTACCCGGGCATGCACGCGACGGGGCGTTCAGCTGCGATCTTCTCGGAAATTTACGGGAACGCCATTGTGCGCGGTCTCAGTCGCGCCAGCCGCTCGTTTCTGTTTGACCCGCCCGCGGGTTTCGCGAGCGCGCCGCTCGTAGGTCCGCGCGCCACTTTATTTATTGCACCGCGAGATCAGATACAGTCGCTCCACACCATGCGGCGAGACGCTGACGTGATTGCGGGGACGCGGCCTATGACAGCGGTCGAGGCCGTGGCCTGCGTCCCGATATTGCGCCCGGACTATGTCATGGAAGCGCTCTTCGAGCCTGGCGCGTCGGACATCGATGTCAACGGATTGCATCAGGGATTTTTGAATGGCTTCAGGGCGCGCGGTGGTGCGCTCATCTGTAATGTCAACATTGAGCGTCTCAATCGTGTGCGTATGCATTGGATGGTCCAGACACCGGGCGAAAGCTTTCAATCCCCCGTTATTGTCAACGCAGCTGGAGCATGGGCCGACGAAGTCGCAAGGCTTGCCCATGTGCCGCCAGCTGGTATCCAACCCAAACGCCGTACAGTGGTGTTGGTCGATGGGCCCAGGGAGCATGATATCCGCAACTGGCCACTGGTTATTGATGCAGACGAGACGTTCTATTTTAAGCCTGATGCTGGCCGGATTCTTCTGACGCCTGCGGACGAAACGCCGTCGCCACCTTGTGATGCCCAACCCGACGAGATGGACATGGCGCTCGCCATCGATCGTTTCGAAACGGCGACCACCATGACCGTGCGCCGAATTGTGCACAAATGGGCCGGCCTTCGCAGCTTTGCGCCCGACCGTACGCCGGTGGTGGGGTTTGTCCCCGAGGCGGAAGGTTTCTTCTGGCTGGCGGGGCAGGGCGGGTATGGGATGCAGACCTCGTCGGCCATGGCGCGTTGCGCCGCGTCCCTGATCCGCGGCGAGGACTTACCCGCAGATATCAAAGCCCAAGGCGTATCAACCCCGGCCATCAGCCCAGCGCGTTTTGCGACAGCATGAACATGAGCAAGTGGGGGAGCGACGTTCCAGGCGCTCCCCATTCATTGCAGGCCGAATTACCAGATGCGAACGCGGTCTTCCGGCTTGAGGTAAAGTTTGTCACCTTCCTTTACACCGAACGCCTCGTACCAGCTGTCCATATTGCGCACGACGCCGTTGCAGCGATACTCGGCCGGAGAGTGGACGTCGCTGGTCACCTGGTTTCGCAAGGCCTCATCACGGATGTTCGAACGCCAAACCTGGCACCAACCCAGGAATAGACGTTGCGCTCCACTCAATCCATCGAGCACCGGCGCCGGTTTACCGGCCAGCGAAAGTTCATAGGCGTGCCGGGCAACGCTCAACCCGCCCAGGTCGCCGATATTTTCACCCGAACTGAAATCGCCATTCACCTTCAGACCCGGTAGCGGCTCGAACCTGGAGTATTGCGCCGCAAGTGACTTCACCTTTACGGCAAAGCGTTCTTCGTCTTCTTTCTTCCACCACGAACGCAAGATGCCGTTCTCGTCTGCTTTGGCACCTTGGTCGTCATAACCGTGACCCATTTCGTGACCGATTACGCCACCGATGCCGCCGTAGTTCACGGCAGGGTCGGCATTGGCATCGAAGAAAGGTGCTTGCAGGATGGCCGCCGGAAACACGATTTCGTTCCAAGTTGGATTGTAATAGGCATTCACCGTTTGCGGCGACATTCCCCATTCATCTTTGTCCGTACGCTGAGCCAGTCGCGAAAGCTGCCGGTTATAGTCCCAAAGGCCGGCCCGCTTGCGGTTGCCGTAAGCGTCACCCGCGCGAATCTCAAGCCCGGAGTAGTCGCGCCATTTGTCGGGATAGCCGATCTTGACGCTCACCGTCTGGGCTTTGCGCATTGCGATTTTACGCGTCTCTGGCGACATCCAATCCAGATTGGTGATCCGCGTGCGATAGGCTGAAAGCAGATTGCTTACCAGATCTTTCACCTTGGCCTTTGCTTCGGGAGTGAAGTGACGTTTGACATAGATTTGGCCCACGGCAAGACCCAAAGGCTGCTCGCCAAAATTGCCGCTCAACGCCAGTACGGCACGCTTCCAGCGATCCCGCTTTTGCGGTTGCCCCGTTAGCGTCTTGCCATTGAATGCAAACGCGGCGTCGTCGAACGCCACTGGCATAATGTCCGACTGTCCATTCAGGTAGTGAAACGTTTCATAGGCCTTCCACGTTTCGACCGGCGTCTGCCGGAACAGCTTTGCCAGTTTCGCAACCGGCTCCGGGTTGCGCAGCAGGAAGAAGTTCTGGTTCTGCAGTCCAGCAGCTTTTAGAGTCGCGTCCCATGGAAAATCGGGCGCCGATGATTTCAATTCGCTTTGCGATCTTGCATTATAGGCGAGCTCGACGTCACGAAGCTTTTCTATCGGCCAGTGAATCTCAGCGATTTTGGTCTCGAGCGCCATGATCGCATTGGCCGCCGCCCCCGCATTCGCAATGTTCGCGAGCGTTAGCATTTTTTCGACATAGGCGCGATACGCCGTTCGCGTTTCGGCAAACTTTGCATCCGGCTTCAAATAGTAATCGCGGTCGGGCATGCCTAGGCCGGCTTGCGCAACATCAACCGAATAGCGATCAGGATTTTTGTCGTCGAGACCGAAGAACATCACGATTGGTGAATTCCCGGCCGCACCCGGATCGCCGATAAAGGCGGCAACCTCTTCATGTGTCGTGAGCGAGGTGATGCGATCGAGGTCTGCTTGGAATGGTTTCATGCCAAGCGTTTCGATGGCCTTAATGTCGAGATAGGAGGAATAAAAGTCGGCGACCTTTTGCTCGGCTGAACCCCGAGGTTGCGCGCGGCGCGAAACGGAGGTGACAATGTCCTTGACGTCTTGTTCCGACTTTGCGGCAAGAATATTGAACGAACCCCAGCGCGATCGGTCTGCGGGGATCGGCGTGTTCTTCATCCAAGTCCCGCCGGCAAAGCGGAAAAAGTCGTCGCCGGGCTTCAAGTTTTTGTCCATCGCGGCAAGGTCGAAACCCCACGGACCTATTGTGGGCCTACCGCCACCGGCGGCCCCCGCATTCAAACCGAAAGTAAAATAGCCCGCACCAAGCGCCGTACCGGCAACAAGTGCTACCGCCAAGGACTGTCTCATGCTCATGTGTTTTCTGCCCCTTTAGTGAAGGTGCTCAAACTGTGCTGACCGGCGCGCCGAAGCAACTCTTCTCAAGCGGGTTTGGTTTCACAATCGCGCGAGGCGCGGCATTAATTGTAGACAACAGGTTGCCCTGGGCTAGTGGGGCCTCGAGTTCACGGGCGCTGTCAACCGGTATGCTCGCAACACCAAATAGAGGAGCGGTCCAAACGACCCGCCAACCAGGGTCAGGACCACGAACGGCCAAGGATTAATTCGGTTCACGCGAGCGTTGCTCACCATCCAAAAGCAGCTGAGGATCGCCAAAATCACGAGGTCGGCAAACACCTGGGCGCCACCCCAACTCTGGAAATGCGGTTCGATAATTCCAAAATAGCCCACGTCGGCAATAGCCAGGGCAGACAGCAGAGCAAACAAACCGATCAAAACCATCAACACTGCAAGACGAGCAGTCATTGTCACCTCCTAGGACCAGATATCGACCATAGGCCGCACTCTGAGGCCGATCAATTACCAGCAAGGTTATTGAAACAAGACAGGTGAAGGGCAACAATGGCTCATACGACCCAGGATGCACCATGTCCCTTTCCAACATTGATGCTCGCAAACCAGCGGTTTCGGGCTTTCCGCATCTTCTCAAGCTATGGCGGCAAAAGCGCCGTCTCTCCCAACTCGAACTGGCATTGACGTCCGGTGTGTCGCAGCGCCATGTCAGCTTCCTCGAGTCCGGGCGTGCAAACCCAAGCCGCGGCATGATCCTTCAACTTAGCGAAACACTGGAAGTGCCATTGCGCGAGCGAAACGATTGGTTGGTCGCGGCCGGATTCGCACCCGTTTTCCGGGCGCGACACCTGGACGATCCCCAGATGGCCCAGGTATTGAGTGCTGTTCGCATGATGCTGGCAAATCACGAACCCTTTCCGGCCATCGCTATTGATCGGGCCTGGAACATTCGTCTGACCAACACTTCGTTCGACAGATTGGGTACACTGTTGGGTTCAGAGATATGGACGCGGATCGGCGGCTTAGAGCACAATCTGATGCGACTGTTCTTTCATCCCAACGGCATCAAACCTTACATCGCCAATTGGGGTGCAATCGCACCATTGCTTTGGCATCGCGCCCGTAGAGAAGCCGAGGCGCTGGGTGGAGAAGAGATGAAGATGGTGTTGTCGGATCTCAGTCAGCACCAAGACGCGGAAACTCTGTGGGCGGCGGAAGAGTTAAATCTGGTGCCCGTATTGCCGATTGAAATCGTCAAGGACGGTGCGCGTGTGTCTCTGTTCACGGTGATCGCGACGTTTGGAACGGCGCAAGACGTAACGGCAGACGAGTTGCGAATTGAAAGCTTTTTTCCGGCAGACACCGCGACTGAACAACTGTTCCGGTCGTTTCAGGCTGCGGTTTGAGTGGCGACAGGTTGGGCGCCCAGGGAGTCAAAATCAGCGTTTTCTTCGCCGGGTACATTTGAGATGGCGTCTTCGACAATCGCCAGTAGTCTGGTGCCGCTGCGGCTTAACTCGCGCGCGTAGGAAACGTGACGCGTGTTTGAAGCGGCTGCTATATTTTCTTTCGTGATGAGATCGCACAAGTCAACAATGCTTGTAATCTGGTCTCTCAGGCTGGTGCTAAGGGATTCAAGCTGTTGGGACTTGGACGACGCCTCCACTTCGGCTGCCGATTTGGCATGGATGAGCTCGACTTCACGAGCGGCAAGGCGGTCGCGGATCAGCGTAGTCTCGCGCATAGTATCCAGGGCAATAGCCAGTGGTGCAAATGTATTGTGGGAGGGCAATTTCGGCACAGGCGAATCTTCTTCCCCGCGTGCGACGCGGCCCATTCGCGATGCAAGCCGCACCAGGGGTGTGGACCAGCGCCAGGCGATGACAAGCGCGATTACCGATGCGAAACCCGCAACGGCTATGAAAATGTTGGAGACATTGTCAACGGCTGCAAAAACAGAAGCGGAGGGCGCGATACCGAAGGCGATCAGTCCGGGGTTTTTTTCCAAAAATGTTCCTTTGGAACGTGCGAAAGTCGCCAGATGTGGTTCGCTACCCAGCACGAATTCGTACGACGAGCGCTTACTGGACGGATCGACGCGCTTCAATTCTTCCAAAAGTGCGCCATTGGGCCGAGAGGAAAAGACTATGGCCCCTTTGTCGTGCTGTGCAAGTACCAGTATCCGCCGTTCAATCCCCAACGTCGAAGCGCCAACGACGCGTGCAGCCATTGCCTGCAAATCAAGATATCCGGTCAAGGTTCCGATCACAGTTTGCCGGTCGTAGGCTGCAACCAATGGCACTGTGAATGAAATCGTTTCAATGCCGCCGGCGCGGTGAATCGTATAGTTGCTCTGATACCTGCGTCCGGAGACGGCTGCGTGAACGCCCTCATATGCCGAGAGATCGGAGTGGCGTTGCGCCGGATCGGTGGTGGCCACCACGGCCCCTTGCGCATTTGTAATTGTCAGTGCGCCGAAATCCGGATAGTTCAGATTGAGATCGTTCAAGGTGTGAAGTAATTCACCGCCATCGTCGCCAATGAGAACGTCTTGCATGACGGGCAGGGAACTCCACGCCTTGAGGTGCGTGAAATTGAACGCCATCTGTTCTTCGATCGTTGCCATGACGGACCGGGTGGCAGCCTGGAGGTCCTGGCTTGCCTGATGGCGCAACGTGTCTTCAGTGCCCAGCCACAATGCACCCATTCCTGCTACCATCGGCAAGGAAATGCACAGAGCGAACGCAGCTGTAACTTTCGACCTTATCGACATTTGTCGTCTCCAGTTCGTAGACATTCCTGCGGTGCCGGCAGCGATTCGACCGCCACAACGGTCCAGTCTCCGACTGTTTGATAGCTCATGTTGGATTGGGTGCCATTGGTGACGATGCGTCCCGTTCCTTCGGCCAAGCTACCGCCCAATTGATTTCGCATCTCATCCAGAGTCAGACCCTCGATTGTTGAAGGCTTGCTGCCGCTTGGGTGTGCGCGGCTGTCGGACAGTATTTTGCCGTGCTTGTCCACTACGACGACATAAAATGTTTTGGCAAGCCCATACGCCAGAACCTTGTCATAGGCTGACAGTTCTTGCTCGATGCACAGGACAAACTCTTTCTCGCCGCGCCGCATCACCGGCGAGGCATAGGAGACGTGACCTTCATCCACTACAATTGCGACGGCCCGTTCCTGCTGTGCGAAACCTGCAGAAAGGACAGGGTCCTTTTTCACATTTCGCTTGCCGCTGGAGGTCAGCGCTGTTCCGACATGGACAAACAGTTCGCCTGATCGGTCAACGACTGTGAAGTCGCGCATGCCATAGTGGCTTTCGAGTGCCTTGAAGCTATTTCCAATGCGCGCGCGAAGGCGGGCGCCTTCGCTCATTGTCGAGGCATTCAGATAGGCGCTGAACAAACGGCCCTGCGCGAGTGTCGCGGTGTATTTTTGAGCCCTCGACTTGATGATCGAAACAGCAGCTGCTTTTTCCTGGGTGACGGCCTGTACTCCGGTTGCCGCGCTCGGCGCGACGCCAAGCCCGCACGTCAAGCTCAATCCCAGAATAACGATTAAAAATTCCCCACGCATTCGAGCGACCGTAACGAAGTGTTAGTGCAGGTGTACGCAGTATAAAGAGCGCGCCCCTAGCGTTGTTGTCTGCCTCAACAATACGTGCAGCATTCTAATATTCATTGAAGATTTGGCGAGCGTGCCTGGATTTTTGGTGTCCCCATAATGCACCTAGGACGTGCCGTTCGGCAGGTGTCGGGTTGCGCTTTAGCGCCAACCCCGGGATATTAGCATATCGGTGGGTGGGGGTGGCAGGGTTGTGGTATCTATGCGGACATATTTCGCAATCAGGCCGTCCCGCTCTGAGACGACCTGGAACGACACGGATTGACCCAGGGCAAGGTTTCCCCGATCACCAGGGGCGACGTCTTCGATGCAGAAAATTGCATTTTCCGCGCCAACTTCATCGATCACCAGGCCAAGCGACTTTGGTGGCGAATATGACCTGACGACCCCCACATGCCGGGTCACCGCCGGCTTGCGAACCGGCAGAATCACTGGCGGCTGCAAGGCGTCGCTTCCAGATTCTGGAGTGAAGTACTGGGACATTGAGCTTTGAGCCATTGCTGCACCTCAATTGCGCACCCGCTTGATGCCTAAAATGGGCGAGGGCGATTCTGCATCACGTCTACTCTGTTGCCATCCGGGTCGAAAAACGAGAACCATTTTACGCCACCGGTGTCGCGCAGTGGGGTGACATGCACGCCCAGGCCTTCCAGCTTGGCATGAGTTCCATCCACGTCGCCGGTGCGGAAGTTGGGAAAAGCAGCCGCAGTTGGCGCTGTGGCAAGCAACTCGTCGATGCCCAATTGCCAAAGGCATAAATTGGCACCTCGCCCCAGATCCAATACCACCGTTTGTCCAGCGTTATTTTCTTCAGAGACCTGCAGCTCAAGTACGCGCTCATACCAGGCACGGGCTGTGCGTAAATCTTTCACCCGCATCACAATCATGTTGAGGGCATCGAAGATTCCGGCGTGCGGTCTGGGGCCTGCGGCCGAACCTCCGGCAGGCCGGCCATGTCCGCCACCCGACGAGCGTCCACCGCCTCCACCGTCGCCGTGATCTCGGCGCGGGGGCCTTCCGGCACCGTGACCACCTCGCCCGCCACCACCACCCCCATCATCGCGCGGAAACCCACCTCGCGCTTGAGGGGCGGGCGCTGGGCCTTCGAGCTTCAGCTCGGCGGCCATTGTCTTGCCACGATCCTGGGCCACGTCAAACGATACGCGTTGCCCTTCAGCCAAAGATTGCGCGCCAGTGCTGGCAATTGCAGAGACGTGAACGAAGACGTCAGGCCCGCCGTTGTCAGGGAGAATAAATCCGAAGCCTTTAGCTTGGTTAAACCACTTTACCGTTCCAGAGTTCCGCATAGTCAGCGCCAAGTCCTTAAGCGAGTGTCGAAGTGTGTTCCCAGCACGCGTTCCTTCGCGCCTGGCGGGAATAACAAGCACAAGACATAGCGCGGGAATCGCCTAATGCAAAGTGCAGATGTAGGGTCGGGTCTTCACTTTCATTGCGTGGCCAAGGTGGCGATCACAAGGATTGTTTGCGGCACATCCGGTAGGCGCGTTTGGTTGCATTTGCGCCAAATCGCTGGCTCCGGAGCGGATTTGTGCTAATTTCTTGACCATTTCGCAGCGGGACGATGCCCACGTCAAGGTGGAACCAAGGGTGCTTGGATCTGTTGACGGGTTTGCTGCTCGATCTATCCAACCTGCGGGCTCCGAGGGTTTCACGAATCGGGCCGTTGAGTGGCATCGTTCAATAGGGCCGGTCATGATCAGGTTTTGCGTAAATGGAACTCGAGAGGCGAACCAAGTGTTGCGCTCTGTCGAGGCTGAAGGCTGGCGGCTTTCATATTCCGGCGAATTGATTAAACTACGCGCAAAGTCCGGAGTGTTTCATTGTGTCGCCAGACAAAAATCAAATTGAAAAGCCGCGCGTTGCATTGATTATAGGTGCAGGTGATGCGACGGGTGGTGCAATCGCCCGCCGCTTCGCGCGTGAGGGTTACACTGCTTGTGTGACCCGGCGCGAAAAAGAACGACTTAAACCTCTCGTCGAGGACATCGAACGGGCGGGAGGCCATGCGCACGCATTTGGCTCTGACGCGCGCAAAGAAGAGGACGTCATCGCGCTGTTTGACGAGATCGAACGCGACATTAGCGAAATTGATGTCGCGGTGTTCAACATTGGCGCCAACGTCCAATTTTCTATCAGCGAAACCACAGCGCGCGTTTACACCAAAGTGTGGGAAATGGGAGCCTTTGCCGGCTTCCTCATGGGCCGTGAGGCGGCGCGCCGCATGGTGCCGCGTGCTCGCGGAACGATTATTTTTACCGGGGCCACCGCCAGTTTGCGCGGTTCGGCCGGATTTAGTGCGTTTTCAGGTGCCAAGCATGCGTTGCGCGCTCTGGCTCAAAGCATGGCGCGTGAGCTTGGACCCAAGGGCATACATGTGGCGCACACCATAATAGATGGGGCCATTGATACCGCATTCATCCGCGATACCTTTCCGCAAACCTATGAACTCAAGGCTCAAGAAGGGATCCTGTCGCCTGATCACATTGCTGACATGTATTGGATGCTGCACAATCAACCTCGTGATGCCTGGACGCATGAACTGGACCTTAGACCCTGGATGGAGAAGTGGTGAGCACGATGACAAAGACGGTCGAGTTTCTGTTCGATTTTGGCAGCCCCACCTCGTTTCTGGCCTACAAGCAACTGCCCAAGATAGCGGCGCGTCACGGCGCGCGCATCATGTGGACGCCGTTTTTGCTGGGTGGCGTCTTCAAGGCGACTGGCAACACTTCACCGGCGATGGTTCCCGCCAAAGCGCGCTACATGAATGGCGATCTGGCGCGCTTCGCCAAGCGCTATGGTATCGTGCTGAATTTCAATTCTCACTTTCCGGTAAACACGCTTCCCCTGATGCGCGGCGCCGTCGCTTATCAGTCGACACCTCAATTCGATATTTACGTCAACGCGATGTTCGACGCGATGTGGGCCCATCCGCGCAATCTGAATGACCAAAACGAAATCACTCACGTTTTAAAAGACATCCGCATTGATCCGTCTGACTTTCTGGCCCGCATTGAACGCGCAGACGTGAAGGAAAAGCTGAAAGCCAACACCGAGGGGGCGGTTGCGCGTGGCGTTTTCGGCGCGCCCACATTCTTTGTAAATGGCGAAATGTTCTTTGGCCAAGACCGCCTGGATTTCGTCGAGGAGCATTTGCTTCCCTGATTCAGCGCCGTTCACGTTAGAAAGCTGCAGTTTTGCAGGCGAATTTGCTTCACCGCCTGAATTTTGATCGCGGAATGTGTCCGCAACCCCATTGCCCTTTTCGTCCGTTCTGGTCTGAATGCAGGTGAGGTTGGGGCCTCAGACGGGCTGGGTGGGCGCGACTGCGTTCTTGGGGGAATGAATGACATCCGAAGTCATGCTGTTGAACGTGCAAGGAGCCGCTCTGGCTGCTGACAGCGCGCTCACGGCTATCGAATATCACGCCGACGGTACAGCCAGCGTTCGCTACCAGACAGGCGCCGACAAAATTTTCCTGCTCGACCAGTCGATGCCGGTTGCGGCGATGATCTTTGATGTGGCGGAATTTTATCGCTATCCTTGGGCTGCCATTTTTGAAGCCTTTACGGCGTCGGTTCCCTCGCGCGGTAACAGCGTGCAAAAGGTTGCACAGTCACTGGTTCAATATCTTGCCAGGTGGACTTCCGGCGCCGACTCCAGATCTCAGTCGCTGCTGCCGCTCGAAGAAGGGCAGGAGAGACTGAACTTTGCCATTTATGTCGCAGCACTGGTGCAACGCTTCCATCAATGCGTGGAATTGTCGAGCGAGCGAACCGGCCAACGGCCGCAAGCGCAGACGTTCTTGCGGGCGCTCGACATGCTACGCTTTGAGTCGCAGTACTCGGGTGAGTATTTTCAGAATCTTTTTCTACCCCATGGCCAACCGCCGTCACGCCGCCCATTGATCGGCGAAAGTTCGTCGCGACTGGTCTCTCTGCTGGATCAATATCTCGACCGTTTGCTCACCGGCATGAGCGACTCAATGTTCGGCGAAGGCGTCATTTCCAAAGCCACGAAGTCTGCGCTGGCCGAGATTACCATAGGCTCGTGCCTGACCGACTGGCTGCCGCCTGGCGTTCCCAAGACAGGAATTGTTTTTGCAGGTTTCGCATCCACCGACGTGCGCCCGTCCTTCATCGACATTCGCATTGGTAGCGCCTTCGCGGGACTCGTGAAGCACCAGCTTGTGACGATGGGTTCGCCTACTCAACGCGAACCGGCCATCATTCAATCTTTTGCGCAGGCCGATCTGATCGATGCGCTGTTGCGAGGTGCCCAACCGGGTTACAAGTACGTCCTCTTCCAACTCATGCGGCAGGGCATCAGTTCGTTGTTGAATGCCGTGTCCGGAGAAGTTGCAAAGAAAGATGTCAGCCTTGCCAAGACCGTGCTGCAGCAATTCGACCAAGCGCCACTCGCGGTGTCGCGCGCCATCATCATGGCCGGTGACGACATTGCCCGCAATGCGATGGAAATGCGCGTCGCCGATGTGGTGAACTCAGCATCGCCTGAACTTCTGGCTGACTACGCCAGAAAGCTGGTTCGACTGTCGGTCATTGAGCATGAACTCACCGGCAGCCAGTCGGTTGCCGAGCCCATTCTGGCTCTTCGCATCAAAAAAGGGCGGGCCGATTGGATCCGCCACAACATGAGTTGACGCGCCCATGAAAAAGCATCAAAGCCCGAACAACAAGCCCGTTGCGAAGCTCGTCAGTTCGATATTGGAGGAGGCCCGAGCGTCTCGCGCAGACGGACCTTCGTCCGCGCTTTACGGTCAACGGGCTCAACTTTCCACAACCCTCAATCAGGCCGGCACGCTGTTGGCCCGGCTTGATCGCGCCCATCCCCCACGCAAGTCGTCGGTTCTGCAGAGCATTCTGGGGACGGTCACGACCGCCGCGGCCAAGCCTGCGCGACGCTCGTGGTTCTTCTCCAGCGCCGATTCCGGTGCGATGCCAAATGCGCGCCGAATTGAGAAATTGCTCCGAGCATCTGCGAAAGACGGCAAGCGTTTGGTGTTTGATGCCTCGCCTGTGGCGGCCCTTGGCCAAGAGGATTTTGACTGCGTCTTGCCGGAAGGCGCGACCGATCCTGTGTGCGAGCCGCGTTCTTGAATCCTATCGCTTGGCTTTTTTCGCAATGGGCAAGCCACCGTCGATGAGCTGCGTCCAAATTTGTTCGGCGCTTTCGGCGAAGCTGAACATTTTTAGATCCGCCTTTTCGATCATGCCTTCGGCTACCAGGACATCAAAGTTGACGACGCTTGTCCAATAGGCGCGGTCGAACAACACCACCGGCAACGCGCCCACTTTCCCGGTCTGACGCAAGGTGAGCATTTCGAACAGCTCGTCCATGGTGCCGAAACCGCCCGGAAAAACCACAAGACCATTGGCTCGCATCGCCAGGTGCATTTTGCGCATCGCGAAATAGTGAAACTGAAATGTCAGTTCAGGTGTCGAATAAGGGTTTGGATATTGCTCCTGTGGCAGCCGGATATTGAAGCCGATCGACAACGCGCCCGCTTCTGATGCGCCCCGATTGGCCGCTTCCATGATTCCGGGTCCGCCTCCGGTTGCAATTACATTGTCGTGCGCTGTGCCTTTGCCATCGAGCGCGCCACCGCGGTTCGAGGCAATGCGGCCAAACTCACGCGCTGCTTCGTACCGGCGCGAGCCCAACCTCGTGCGCGCAGAGCCAAAGACGACAATCGTTGAGCGGATCCCGGCAAGGCGCAGAGCTTCTTCGGCCTTCGCATATTCAAGCATAAAGCGCACGCCGCGCATCGAATCGCCGAGCAGGAAATCGGGATCGAGTGCGGGCAGGCGAAAGCTGGGAGAGCCTGTATGCTTTTTCGGATTGCGCGGTGCAGCCGGTTTCTTTAGGGGCATTTGAAGGAAAACCATCCAGGTTGTGGCGAAATTTCAACTTGTGTCTATACTACCGCAAATGGAAATAGCCGCTCTGATCATTGTCCTGGGTTCCGCAGCGTTGCTGGCGGCAGCGTCCTATGGTGCCGTGCTGGCTGCAGGCCGGTTTTGGCACGTCCCTTACCCCGCCCTGTGGTTTGCGGCCAGCGGGGCTATCGCTGGCGCCGTGATCAGCATTTCAGTTGTCAGTGGCTGGCCTGCAGCATTGTTTCGCACTGGGGGCGACGCGCCGGTCGATACCGTCATGCCCTATATGCAGGCGCTACGACAACACGAGCCTGCACTCCATGAACGTATCGCGACTTTGATCGCGCGTGACCGGCAAGATGGACGCAGCGAAGACGAGGTGCACGCCAACGCGATGTCGTTGGCGTTGTCTTATGTTGCCGACAAGTCTTCGCAGTTGCCAGATGGACTTGTCACCGAACTCTATTCGTTCACGCGCGATGGGTTGGCACACTTGGGCGCCACCGATGAATTTGAAATTTGCGCGGATATCGCGCTTGGCCGCGTGCGCGGTGACATTGAAGCAAAACTCAGTCCCGAGTTGAATGAACGCCACAACACCATCGTGCTTCGCGTGATTGAAACTCCTGCTAATCCCGAGGCTCCCAGGATGGGAGCCGAGCAATTTTCTGTGCTGGCGGCGCAAGCCTTTGCCGAAGCGTCACAGGCGACCGGTGTTCCAGCCGAACAAGTGGACGCACTGCTGACGGGATCGGGTGACACCGCCAAAGTGTGCAAGCTCATGAAGAATTTCTTTGACGTGCTGTTGGCCCAGCCGGTCGACGTTTCGGCATCGGCCCTGCGCGAACTCGCAGCCGGCGAGCGCGTGCAGCGCTAGTTTGGCGCAAAATCGACTGATGGTCTGTGTATGTACCAATGCATGCATACGTGCATATAAGGAGAAAAGACTGTTATATTTCAATCTGTTAAGCCCTAAAAATCCACCTGAAAAATCAACATGTATGCATGCAGTTGTCGCAAGCCAGGGCCGAAGCGTGGGGCGCGCCCCCGTCAGATTTCGCGCGCACTGCACCCGTTCCCCGCCTGCCAGGGCAGGGTTGCTGGGTCTATTCAAAGTTCAAGTCGCAGCTGGGCATCGCCCTTTTTTGGAGCGGCGCCAGAAGTTTGGAACAAATAAAGAACTAATGTCAGCGAGTCAAGCCAGAGCGACTCAAGACTGCGGGCGCGCCCCCATCCCCTGCAGCCACCTTCGCCAAGGGGCTTCGGCGGACGCAGGGACTTCCCCCGCAAGCGGAGGAAGGCACCAGATTTTCTGTCTGCCCCCCGCTTGCGGGGGAAGTGGCTGCGCAGCCCTTGCTGCTGCAGAAGATGGGGGGCTTCAATAGAGGGGACGCAATATCTAATTGCCACCCACAGGTCCCAAATGAAATTGGGGCCGTTGGCGGCCCCAATAACGCGTGAAGCACTGTGACTTAAACCCTACCAGTACATCTTCAAACCAATGCCGGCTTTGTAGCCTGTTACATTAACTGATAGGCTCTGATGATAGCCGCCGTCGATGAACAGGGCGAAGTTTTGGTCCAGATAGCCTTGCAAACCGGCATCGATCGACAACAGCTGGGAGTTCGTATCGGCCGAAATGGACTGTGTGCCCATTGATACGGTGTTGATGCCATCCGAGATTACATCCGACAGCGACACGGCGGCCCATGGCCGAATCGCGCCGCCCATACCGACGCCGTCGAAACGGACAGTGCCCTTGGCTTCGATAAGGCCTGTGTCCTGGGTTGTGGCAATGCCCATACATGCGTCGCTGCATTCAGTGCCATCATAGCTGAGGCCGCCAATCAACTTGACCGCCAAGGGATCAAGGTCCAGCGCGACGCCTGCTTGGGCCGAGCCCAGGAACCCTGACGTCTTAGCCGCGATGGCCGGCATCAAGGCGCCGTTGAAAATCCAGTCCATG
>JAWXBO010000066.1:0-4444 GCA_034440175.1 Alphaproteobacteria bacterium | reverse complement strand
CGCATGTTTGAGGTGCTGGATTTTACCGTTCCGTACTTGCCGCAAGAGCGGCCACGTTATCTGATGGGTGTGGGCAAACCCGGTGACATCATAGGTGCGGTTCTGCGCGGCATCGACATGTTCGACTGCGTGTTGCCGACGCGCTCGGGCCGCAATGGTCAGGCCTTCACCAGGCGCGGCACCGTCAATCTGCGCAATGCGCGGCACACGGAGGATCCAAGACCGCTGGAGGAGGGGTGCGGCTGTCCCGCCTGCCGGCAATACTCGCGCGCCTATCTGCACCATTTGGTGAAGGCGGAGGAGATTTTGGCGTCGATGCTGATCACCTGGCACAATCTGACCCACTATCAGGATTTGATGGAGGGTTTGCGACAGGCGATTGCCTATCAGGCGCTGAGCGCGCACGTGGCGGAATTGCAAGCCCAGTATGCACTAGGTGATATCGAACCTACTTGACCTCACCCAGCGTGGCGTCCAGCCAGATCGTTAGCGTCTTTGCGGCCGAGGAGGGGTTCGTGCTTTCCCAATCGCCCTTGTTGTCCAGCATCACTTGGGCATAGGTGCGCGCGGCTGTGTCATAGGTGTAGCAGTACAAAGTGTTTTGCCCCATGTCCGCGCCCACACTCTTGAGCTGCGTCGGCGTTGCGTTTGAGGCTTCTTCGATCACGGGCAGGTTTTGCGTGATTTCATCGGCTGGCACTTTCTTGCCCGTCGTCACGGCACCGTTGTAGCGCAGCTTCAGTTCGTCTTCGCTCAATCTCGACATGTCCTTGGGGCTCCAGGGATTGACAAGCGCGGTTGGCGAGCCCTTGAATTCGTAGCGCCAGACAGTGCCCGCGGTATCGAGCAAAACGCCGCGGCGTTGATAGCCCCAAGCGTGGTTCACATATTCGCGTCCGCACATCCAGGTCTGGCCGGAGGGCGTCGTTGCTTCGGACGGCTTTATGGCGTCGTCACACGAAGCGAGTGTGGCGGCTGAGACTGCGGCTAACAGCAATTGACGGGACATGACACGCTCCTTTGATGGGCGCAAAACTGGAGAGCGATTGTGGCAGAAGCTGGGCATCGCGGCGATGCGTCCCGATGGCGGACGATTTGTCCCGCCTTCGGGCGTCGGTACGACAAACGGTTATGCGACGCCGCCCTCACTTCATCTTCGCATAAGCCCCGGGTGCTGCCTCGATCACCTTGAGCTTGCCGTCGCCTGGCACGCGCGCTGGGACCATTTCGCCGGAGTGTTTGGCCAGCCACTTGTCCCAGTATGGCCACCACGAGCCGGGGTGTTCTGTGGCGCTGGCGATCCAGTCTTCGACCTTGTCGGGGACTTTGTCGTTCGTCCAGTGTTGGTACTTGTTGGCGTCGGGGTGATTGATGACGCCGGCGATATGGCCGGAGCCTGCCATCATGAAGGTCATCGGACCCTTGAACAGTTTTGTCGTCTTGTAGACCGAACGATAGGGGGCGATGTGGTCTTCTTTCGACGATTGCAGGAAGACTGGAACCTTGACTTTTGTCAGGTCGATTTTCTCGCCACCCAGCACCATCTTGCCTTGCGCCAGTTTGTTCTCGCGGTAGCATTCGCGCAAATAGAACATGTGCATTTTGATGGGCATGCGCGTGGCGTCGGCGTTCCAGTAGAGCAGGTCAAAGCGCATCGGATCGCGGCCGAGCAGATAATTATTGACCACAAAGCTCCAGATCAAATCGTTCGAACGCAGCATGTTGAAGGTCGTTGCCATCTTGGCACCGTCGAGATAGCCGCCTGAGGCTTTCATCGTTTCTTCCATCGAGGCCAATTGGGCGTCGTCGATGAAGACCTGCAAATCACCGGATTCGGAGAAGTCGGTTTGCGCCGCAAAAAACGTCGCCGACTTGATGCGGTTGTCGCCCTTGTTTGCCATATAGGCGAGCGTCGCCGACAACAACGTGCCGCCGATGCAATAGCCGATGGCGTTGACTTCTTTTTCGCCGGTGGCTTTTTCGATGGCATCGAGAGCGCCGAACACGCCTTCGCGCATGTAGTCTTCGAAGGTTTTTTGCGCGAGTTTGGAGTCCGGGTTGACCCACGAGGCTACAAACACCGTGTAACCGCGCGCTGTTGCCCATTTGACGAACGAATTCTTTTCGCCCAAATCCAGAATGTAGTATTTGTTGATCCAGGGCGGGAAAATCACCAGCGGGCGTTTGTACTGTTCTTCGGTCGTCGGTTCGTATTGGATGAGCTGCAGCAGATCGTTCTGGAAAACGATCTTGGCCGGCGTCAGTGCCAGATTGCGGCCGACCTCGAAATATTCCATGTCGGTCTGGGTGATCTGGAGTTGGCCTTTGCCGCGCTCCATGTCTTTCAACAAATTGTCGAGACCTTTGACCAGGTTCTCGCCGTTTGACTGAAACGTCGTACGCAGGACTTCCGGGTTCGTCATCAGAAAATTCGTGGGGCTCAGTGCGTCGGCGAATTGCTTGGTGTAGAAATCAATCTTCTTGCGCGTCTTGTCGTCGAGCCCCTTGACGTCGCTCATGGTTGATTGAAACCAGCGAGCGCTGAGCAGGTACGATTGTTTGATGAAGTCGAACACTTGATGTTCGGACCAATCCTTGTCCTTGAAGCGCTTGTCGCCGGCCGCGGGTTCAATCACCGGCGGCACGTCCTGGCCCAACATGCGTTGGGCTGTGTGCTGCCAAAGATTGAGATAGTCGTGCCAGAGTTTGAAGTTCGCTTCGACGAAATGGCTGGGATTGCGCATCGCATGTCCCAGGAAATCGACAAAGGTCTGACCCAGATTCAGCGGGTCTTTGGCGCTACCGTCAGACTTGGTCTTGGCCTGCGTCTTGATGAAATCGGTGATCAAACGTTGGCTTTGGGCCGCCACCTTGACCATATTGCGCGAGAATTCGGTGGGGTCGTTGACGCGATAGTCGCTCTTCTTGATGTGCTCTTGCATCGATTTTCTCTCCGGACCGGTTACTATTATAACCGGAATGGTGCTGTTTGGGCGGGTTAGATTGCGGCAAGTGTCACAGCCGCACGGTTAAGCCTTTACGCCCTAAATATTAAAGGTGGAGTTTCCAAGCGTCTTCGCGCAAAATAAGAATGTTCCCCTGGGCTCAAGGCTTTGGCGCAGGTGCGCCCCAAATTGCCCCAAAATGTATGGAGCTGTCGCGTTATGCCGCGCTTAGATTTGAAAGTAATTCCCGTGTGTGTCGTCGCAACTCTCTTGGCGTCGTGTTCGACGATGCCCGAATGGACCAAGCCTACCACTTGGATCGACGGTGTTTCAGAGCCTGCAGAAACGGCGGAATCAAAGGCCGAAGCAACGCCCGTCGCGAAACCCGCGGTGGCGGCCTCGACTGAGGCCAACCCTGTGATTGATCCGCTGGCGGAAGAGCCTGAAGGTCCACGGATAAAAACAGCCGATACTCCGACCGAGTTCCCCAACGTGAACACGCAAGTGGAGCCGCGCCAACTGTCGACGACCGAATCACAGCGCCGCGAAATCCGTGACAGTCTGGTCGCCGACCGCGACAATGCCCAGCATACGGCCGACGAACTGCGCGGTGGAACGCAAGCGCCCGCCGCTCCGCCCGCCGCCGCGGTTCCAGTTGCCAAGCCCGCTGCTCCTGCGGCTGAAGAAGAGAAAAAGCCTGACGGCAGCGAATAAGCCCTGCATCAGGGTCGCATCAGCCGGTTGAATAGACGATAATGGCCGCCGCAAATCCAATTGCGGCGGCCAACTTGTGACTATGGAGCGACTGTGACTTCCGACTTCCACCGCATCAAGCGTTTGCCGCCTTACGTCTTTGAGGAAGTGAACCGCCTCAAAGCCAAGGCGCGTGCGGCCGGTGACGATATCATCGACTTCGGCATGGGCAATCCGGATATGCCCACGCCCAAACACATCGTCGACAAGCTGATCGAGACGATGAGCAATCCGCGCACCAATCGCTATTCGTCGTCACGCGGTATCCCGGGTTTGCGCAAGGCTATGGCGGCCTATTACGCGCGCCGCTTTGGGGTGAAGCTGGACCCGGAACGGGAAATTATTGCGACCATCGGTTCGAAGGAAGGCTTTGCCAATCTGGCGCAGGCTGTCACTGCGCCCGGCGACACGATTTTGGTGCCAAACCCGTCTTACCCTATTCACGCCTTTGGTTTCATCCTGGCTGGCGCTGCCATTCGCCATGTCGAAGCGTCGAGCCCCGAACAATTCCTGCGCGGACTGGAACGTGCCGTGCGTCATGCGGTGCCGCCGCCAACCGCAGTCGTGGTCAGCTATCCGTCGAACCCTACCGCGCAAGTCGTCGATCTCGCTTTCTACGAAGACGTCGTGAAATTCGCCAAGGCGAAGGGCCTGTGGGTCTTGTCCGACCTGGCCTATGCCGAAATTTACTTCTCAGGCAACCCGCCGCCATCCATGCTGCAGGTGCCCGGCGCCAAGGACATTGT
>JAWXBO010000065.1:0-5686 GCA_034440175.1 Alphaproteobacteria bacterium | reverse complement strand
GGTGCGGACAAAACTGGGTCCTTCCGAGCTTTTGCGAGCTTTGCTTTCGATCGAGAAAGCCTTCGGGCGGGTGCGAAAAAGCAAGTGGGAGCCGCGCTGTCTGGACCTCGATTTGATAGATTACGGCGGGTTGGTGAGCGACGACACCCACCTGATGTTGCCCCATCCACGTGCGCATGAGCGAAATTTCGTTCTGAAGCCGCTGGCCGACATTGCGCCATACTGGCGACATCCTGACACGGGCGAGTTGGTTAGCGATTTGCTGAAAAAGATTGGGGAAGAGGGGCTTAGTAAACTTGAAGCGGGCTAGATTTGTGTTGAATGTCCTTGTGTTCGCACTCGCAGCACGTTATTTTCGGACATTCCCTCTATTTGCAAGGATTTCTGCGCTTCATGGCTCGCGTTACCGTTGAAGATTGCGTGGACAAGATCCCCAACCGTTTTGAGCTTGTTCTGCTTGCGGCTCATCGTGCCCGCGCCATTACGTCGGGCTCGGGCTTGCTGGTGGATCGCGACAACGACAAAAACCCTGTCGTGGCGTTGCGCGAAATCGCTTCGACCAAGGTGAGGCCGGACCTGCTCAAGGAAGAATTTCTTTCAAGTCTGCAGCGTCATATCGAAACTGACGAGCCAGAGGCTGATAAAGCTGCAGCCGAAACCATTGATGCGCCGGAGAGCGCGCAAATTTCGGAAGCGGACTATGCGCGGGCAATGCGCGCGGATTCCGATGTGAAACGACCAGAGGTGGTGGAAGAGGTTGACGAAGGGGACGTTTAAAAAAGACGCTCTCGTCGCCTTGCGGCCGCCCAGTTGGCGGCTTTACCCTTTTATAATTGACCCGTGCTGCCGGGCGTTACTCCCATGATGCGGCAATTTGAACTCGTCGAGAAAGTCAAAGCGTACGATCCGGGCGCGGATGAAGATCTGCTGAACCGCGCTTATGTGTTCGGTGTCAAAGCGCATGGAAATCAGAAACGCGATTCCGGCGATCCTTATTTTTCGCATCCGCTTGAAGTTGCGGGCATTCTCACGGACTTGCAGCTCGACACGGCGGCGATCGTCACGGCGCTGCTGCATGACACGATAGAAGACACCGAAACCAACTACGGCGATATCGAAAAGAAGTTCGGGCGCGAAATTGCCGACCTGGTCGATGGCGTGACCAAGCTGTCGAAGCTTGAACTGCAATCGGAACAAACCAAACAGGCGGAGAATTTTCGCAAGTTCATGATGGCGATGAGCCACGACGTGCGGGTGCTGCTTGTGAAGCTTGCCGACCGGTTGCACAATATGCGCACGTTGAAGGGTGTAAAAAGTCCCGACAAGCGCAGGCGCATCGCAACTGAAACGATGGAGATTTATGCGCCTCTCGCCGGGCGCATGGGGATGCAAAATTTTCGCGAAGAGTTTGAGGATCTGGCTTTTGCCGAATTGAATCCGGAAATCCGGACTTCGATCGTGCAGCGGCTGGAAGATATGAAGCGCCAAAAGGGACAGCTGACGGACAGTATTGCCCTCGCGCTGACACGAAAGCTCAAAGAGCATCACATTGACGCAAAGGTCACGGGACGGGCGAAAAAAGCATTCTCCATTTGGCGGAAAATGGAAGAAAAGCGCGTCACCTTCGATCAGTTGTCGGACGTCTTTGCCATGCGTGTCGTCGTGGGCACGATCGAAGACTGCTACAAGGCTCTGGGTGTCATTCACCATTCGTGGCGCCATGTGCCCGGACGGTTCAAAGACTATATTTCATTGCCGAAGTCGAACAACTACCGCTCGTTACATACCGAGATTTATGGCCCAGAAAATCAGCGAATCGAGCTGCAGATCCGTTCGTGGGAAATGCATGAAATTTCAGAGAGCGGGATCGCCGCGCATTGGAGCTACAAAGACAAGGTCAATGGCGGGCGGCCTTTGGCCAACATTGATGCCTACGAGTCGTTGCGATCGCTGATCGAGTCCCTGCAACTGGGCGATACACCTGAGGAGTTTCTGGAACACACGCGGCTTGAACTGTTTCAGGATCAGGTCTTTTGCTTTACGCCAAAGGGGCAGTTGATCGCATTGCCGCGCGGGGCAACGACGATTGATTTTGCCTATGCGGTTCATACTGAGGTTGGCGACACGTGCGTAGGCGCCAAGGTCAACGGGCGGCATGTGCCGTTGTCGACAAAGTTGAACAATGGGGAGAGCGTCGAAATAGTCCGCTCATCCAAGCAAGGGCCGTCTGCGGTCTGGAATGGGATGGTGGTCACGGGTAAAGCGCGGGCCTCGATCAAACGCTATTTGCGAAATGCCGAGCGGCTGGAGCATCAGCGCATGGGCCGGGCGATCCTGGAGAAAGCGTTTCGGGATGCGGGCCAGGAGTTTTCCGAAAAGGCGCTGACGGCGGTGCTCAAGAAATTGAAACTGGCAAAGGTGGAAGAGATTTATCCTCTGCTGGCCCAAGGTGTGATGACGGCGCACGATATGATGACGGCGATCTTTCCAGAATTCAAACCCGATGTGTCAATGCAGAGTTGGGCGAACTGGATCATGCGCAAGCCCAAAGGTTCGGCTATTCCCATTCAAGGTCTGGCGCCGGGTCTGGCCTATCATTTGGCGCAATGCTGCCAGCCGTTGGCGGGTGACAGGATTATCGGCGTGGTTACGCACGGCGCCGGGGTGCTGGTGCACACGGCCGATTGCGAGCAGCTTGAAGAGGTTCAGGACCAGCCCGAGCGTTGGCTGGATCTGAAATGGTCGCCCGATGCGGCACACGAAATTCAAGTCGGCCGCCTGAAGATTGCGATCAATAACGAGATGGGCGCGCTTGCCAATGTCTGCAATGTCATTGCGCGGCAAGGCGGTAATATTACCAACTTGAAGATCGTGGGACGGGCGCCGCTGGTGTTCGATATGGTGGTGGATGTCGAAGTCAGCGATGCGCGTCATCTGGCCACCGTTGTTGTAGCCTTGCGCGCCTCGTCTTCGGTCAATGCTGTCGACCGCCCGCACGGAGAAAAGGAAATGATCACACATGACGCCTGAACAGGTGCTTGCCGAGTTCGAGAAAGCTGGTGCGTTATTGAAGGGGCATTTCATTTTATCATCCGGGCGGCATTCCGATATTTTTTTGCAGAAAGCGTTGGTGTTTCAATATCCCAAGCGCACAGCAAAACTTTGCAAGGCGCTGGCGGCCTTGGTGACAGCGAAAGTCAAAAAGCGGATCGACGCCATCGTGTCGCCGGCTGTTGGCGGCATTATTCCCGGTTATGAGACGGCGCGGCATATGGGCCTGCCTGCGATGTTCGTCGAACGGCAAGAGGGCGTTTTTCAACTGCGGCGGAATTTTCATCTCGCCGCTGGCATGAATGTGGTCGTTGTCGAAGATGTGGTATCGACCGGATTGTCTTCGCGCGAGTGCATCGAGGCGATCAAAAAGACGGGTGCGACTGTATTGGCCCTGGCGAGCTTGATCGACCGGTCGGGAGGTACGGCCAAGTTCGACGTCCCCTTCATTCCGCTGGCCCGGATCAAAGTGCCATCGTGGGATGGCGCCAAATTGCCCAAGCATTTGCAATCCATTCCGGCGGTAAAGCCCGGAAGCCGGGGGCTCGTATGAGCTATCGCGCGCTTCGATTGGGTGTCAATATCGATCATGTCGCCACAATTCGAAACGCGCGTGGCGGCCGGCACCCGGATCCCATGCGGGCGGCGGTGATGGCAGTCGATGCGGGCGCCGATGGAATCACCGCGCACCTGCGCGAAGACCGCCGGCACATCAGCGATGATGACATTGAACGCCTGGTGCGCGAGGTCCACAAGCCGCTCAATCTGGAAATGGCGGCAACCGGGGAAATGCTCGAGATTGCACTGCGCCACAAACCGCACGCGGTGTGCCTTGTGCCGGAGAAGCGTGAGGAGATCACAACCGAGGGTGGCCTGGATGCTGCGGGCGGGCACAATCATTTGGCACCGATCATCCGTGAACTTGTGGGAGCCAAGATTCGTGTTTCGCTTTTCATTGAGGCAAGCGCCTTGCAGATCACGGCCGCGCGGTCGCTAGGGTCGCACGTCGTCGAGCTGCACACCGGCGCCTATTGCGATGCCCATGCCCATGGCGATCTGGACCGTCGGGACGAGATTTTGCGACAGCTCAGGGTTGGAGCGCGTGAGGCGGCAAAGCTTGGATTGGAAGTACATGCGGGACATGGTCTGAGCGTCGAGACGGTGGGACCGGTGGCCGCCATCACCGAAGTGGTCGAACTCAACATCGGGCATTTTTTGGTGGGAGAGGCGATCTTCATCGGGTTCGAACATTCCATCCGGCGCATGCGGCAACTTATGGACGAAGCTCGCGGTGGTGCGTCCGCGATGATGGCTTAAAGGAGCGCCGCGCATGATCATCGGCATCGGCAGTGACTTGATTGATATCAGGCGAATCGAGGCGTCGCTCGAGCGCTTTGGGCAGCGCTTTGTGCAGCGGCTGTTTACCGAGGTTGAGCAAAAAAAATCGGAGGGGCGGCTGAATCGGGCGGCCTCATATGCAAAACGGTTTGCGGCAAAAGAGGCGTGCTCCAAGGCTTTGGGCACTGGATTTCGCAAAAGTGTCTATTGGCGCGACCTGGGGGTTGAGAATCAACGCTCGGGCAAACCAACGATGGTTTTAACCGGTGGGGCGGCGGAACGGCTCAAATCCCTGGTGCCTGCGGGCATGAAGGCCCAGATCGATCTGTCGATCACGGACGATTTTCCCCTCGCCCAAGCGATTGTGATCATCTCGGCTGTGCCCGAGAATTCGCCGGAATAGCGAGTTATTTCCGGCGATTCACCTTGTGCAATTAACCAGTTGTAATGGCAGGCCGATTGACACTATTTGGCCTAGCCCTCATTTGTTCATATGATCTTTGTTTGGTGACTGTAGGATGTGCGTATGACGACCGGAACTGAACGACCTTGGTGGAAGAGCGAATTTGTAATCGAGACGGTCAAAACCATCTTGATCGTGGTGGGCATTGTCGGCTTCGTTCAGACACTTTTGTTCCAGCCGTTTCGTATTCCGTCGAGTTCGATGGAAGGCTCGCTTGAGGTCGGCGATTATTTGTTCGTGTCGAAATACAGCTACGGCTATTCGGAGTATTCTATTCCTTTCTTTAGTCCTGCGCACGCCTCTGAGGAGCGGGTGCTGGAGGGGGCTGCAGAGCGGGGGGATGTGGTTGTGTTCCGTCTGCCGAGCGACCCCAGTCAAGATTACATCAAGCGCGTGATCGGCCTGCCCGGTGATCGCATCCAAATGGTGGCGGGCGTTTTGCACATTAACGGCGAACCGGTCAAACTCGAGAAAATTGAAGATCGTGTCGAGACCTATGATGAAGAAACCGAAACGCGAATTCCGCGCTATATGGAAACGCTGCCCAACGGCGTGCAGCATGTTATTTTGAATCGCGAAGATGGCTCGGGCCTGGATGATACGGCTGAATTCGTAGTACCGAAGGGCCATTACTTCATGATGGGCGACAACCGAGATAATTCCAACGATAGCCGGCGTGACGTCGGATTTGTTCCTGCCACCAATCTTGTTGGACGGGCACAGGTGATTTTCTTTTCGCACGATGGGTCGGCAGCGCTATGGGAAATCTGGAAGTGGCCCATGGCTATCCGCTATAGCCGCCTGCTGAATGCGATCGACTGAACGTGAAATGCG
>JAWXBO010000064.1:0-16658 GCA_034440175.1 Alphaproteobacteria bacterium | reverse complement strand
ACGGCGCATGGACAGGCGAATGTTGTATTCGTTCGAACCCACGGTGTCGGTGTGACCAACAACGCTGATTGATGCCGAACCGAACTCCTTGGCGGCGGCTGCTGCTTCGGCGACAACCTGGGCTGCTTCAGCCGTCAGGTTCGACTTGTTGAAGCCGAAGAAGACGATGAACTGCTTTGGCGATCCGCGTGGTGTGTCGACCTGGCGCGGTGGTGGGGCGGCGCCATCGCGTTGCAAGTCGAAGCGGATGCCGAGCATGACGGAATGGTCGGTTTTTTCGATGACCCAGCGTTCTTGATCTTCTGGATTTATGACGTTTGGTTCATCCATGAACATGTAGTGATAGTCGGCGAATAGTTTCCAACGCTCTGATAGACGGTAAGCGACTTGAGCAATGAGCTGACCGGCGAGGACATAGTCGTCGGTGTCAATTCCATCATTATCGCTTTCGAAGTTGCCTGATGTTCCTGGGTTGAACACTACCAAATTGCCACCGATACCAGCGCCGATGGCTGCTTCCCATTCTCCGCCAAGTCCGAAGTCGTACAAAACATTGACCATCTGGGACAATTCCCAAATATCCGCCCCGTCGATTGTGGAGGAGCAATTCGGGCTGTCAGACGAGCAAAAGCTTTCTACATCGTTCTTCCGGTAAGCGACTTCGAATTCTACGCGCCAGTGTTCGCCGAAGTCGTAGCCGATCGCGCCAGCAACGACATAGCCCGAATCCCAGTCGAATCTGTTGGTCGTCTCTGCAGTTCCGCTTGCATCAAACTCATCAATATTACCGTCGTCGATCCAGTTGGCACCGGCGGCCATGCTCATGTACCAGCCTGTTGGTGTGGTGTATCCCGCTTGTGCGGTACCGGCAGTGGCGAGTGCAGCCACTGTTCCCAGCAATAGGTGTTTCAAACGCATTGAGTCTCCCTCCATCTCGTGGTGTGACACGGATGAAGGATTGTGGTTAACAAGTGGTTAATTGGCTAGGGTGTGAGTCCTGTTTGCCACTATATGTTGTGTTCTTATGGCAACAGATTTGATGGTCTTGCGCCAATCCAATGCAAAAAGGGCGGACCTTTCGGTCCGCCCTTCAAGCACTGCAGTGTTTCGACTGCTTAGTTCAGGTTGATCGTCGCGCGGCGATTCTGTGGTTCTTTCACGCGGTCGCCGGTTTGGACCATCAGCTCGGTTTCACCCTTGCCCGAGGTCGAGATCGCGCCATCCGAAACGCCCTTGCCAACAAGGTTGGATTTGGTGGCGTTCGCACGGCACTCAGACAGTTTCTGGTTGTAAGCGTTCGAGCCCGACGTGTCAGTGTGACCAACGATGCGGACAGACGCGCCACCACCGGACTTGGCCGACGAAGCTGCTTCGCTCAATACGGCATCAGCTTCTGCCGTGATGTTGCACTTGTTGAAGCCGAAGAAAATGATGAACTGCTTTGGCTTCGGCGCTTCCACGACATCTGGCGGAATGATGACAACCGGCGGTTCGTCGTAGCCATAACGGAAGCCAACGGTGATCGTGTGCTTCTCGAGATCCATTGTGCGTTCGATTGGCGAGACGCCTACTCGAAGTTCTGTTTCACCGGCCCAGAGATAACGATAGTTCAACATCAAGTCCCAATGCTGGTTCACGCGATAGGTGAAACCTGCGAGGGCTTGTGCTGCGAAGACCTTGTCGTTGCTGTCGGTGCCATCGGGTGCCGAGTAGCGTGGATTGTCGATGCCGATACCGACGCCAACACCCAGACCAAATCTGTCGTTCATTTTGATGTCGTAGACGGCATTGATCATGCCGGTCCATTCTTTCAGCGTGACGTCGCCGACCTCACTGGCTAAACAGACGCCTATACAACCTTGAAAGCCATCGTTCTCGCGATAGCCGACTTCACCTTCCATGCGCCAATTGCTGTTCTTGAATGCGTAGCCGAGAGTGCCAAGCACCGCGTAGCCATGGTCGAATTCAACAGGTTTCGTGCCAAGCTGTGTTTCATTGACCATCACGGTGCCGCCTTCGAGACCGAAGTACCAGCCATCGCGTTCGAAGCCTGCATTCGCTGCGCCAACGCTCATCACTGTTGCCGCTGCTGCTCCAAGCAATACTCTTTTCAACCCCATCGCACCCTCACTGGTTGTATTTTTTGAACAACGTAAATTTGTAACATTTTCGGGATGTTAGGCCCGATAGTTCAGCTGAGAGTACAAGATAAATTTGCCAGAACGCACTCTGAAAATTTGCCTTTCGCGGACGGGATACCAATTTCTGAGTGCATCGTGTCACTATCGCAACATAACGTTGGCTGTTCGCGCAACCATCAGGGGATATGGCGGATTTGGTTCCCCAAAAGCCGAAGGGCGGCCCTTTCGGTCCGCCCTTCATTCCCCTCAATTCGATTTATGCGTTTAGTTCAGGTCGATGGTCGCGCGGCGATTTTGCGGTTCTTTTACGCGGTCGCCGGTTTGAACCATGAGCTCGGTTTCACCCTTGCCCGAGGTCGAGATCGAACCTTCGGAAACGCCTTTGCCGACCAGGTTAGACTTGGCGGCATTCGCACGGCATTCCGAGAGTTTCTGGTTGTAGGCGTTCGAGCCCGAGGTGTCGGTGTGACCGACGATGCGGACAGAGGCACCACCACCGGATTTCGCCGATGAAGCCGCTTCGCTGAGCACGGCGTCAGCTTCAGCGGTGACGTTGCACTTGTTGAAGCCGAAGAAAATGATGAACTGCTTGGCCTGAGCAGGCGGCGCAGGCGGTTCAACGACTGGCGGCGGTGGCGGAGGCTCGTCATAGCCATAGCGGAAGCCGACGGTGATCGTGTGCTTCTCGAGATCGACTTCGCGTACGATAGGCAACGCGCTCGCCTGAAGTTCCGCTTGGTTTACCCAAAGATAACGGTAGTTCAACACCAAGTCCCAATGCTGGTTCACGCGATAGGTGAAACCTGCGATGCCTTGGGCTGCGAAGACTTTGTCGTTGCTGTCGGTGCCGTCGCCGGCCGTGAGGCGCGGATTGTCGATGCCGACGCCGGCGCCAACGGCGAGGCCCCATTTATCGGAACCCATCTTGATGTCGTAGACGGCGTTGATCATGCCGGTCCACTCTTTCAGTTTGCCTTCCGGAGGGACGCCCTTACCACCAAAATAGGTGTTGTTGTTTTCGCGGAAGCCGACTTCGCCTTCCATGCGCCAGTTGCTGTCTTTAAAAGCATAACCGATCGTGCCGAGCACGCCGTAGCCATGATCGAATTCGATCCTCGTTCCCACAAGGCCCGCGAACTGAGTTTCGTTGACCATCACTGCGCCGCCTTCGAGACCGAAGTACCAGCCGTCACGTTCGAAGCCTGCGTTTGCAACGCCTGCGCTCAGCGCTGTTGCAGCTGCTGCTCCAAGTAAAATTCTCTTCAACCCCATAGCACCCTCACTAAATAGAACTAGCCATCGCCCGAAGGCGCCCCAACACAGCATCCGCCCCGGACTGCACGGCAGTTACGCAAGGCTTCGTTGAGACTTTAGCGAAGAGTTTGAGGGTGTGTGTAGTTAATCAGCGCGCGACGCACCGGTTTTGAAGTGGCTGTTGCAGAGCCGCCACAGGCTAAAAACCGGCCTTTTCGAGGACTTCCCTGGCGGGATCGAGCAGGGCGCCATATTTGAGCCAGCGGCCACTGGACGTTGTGTACATCGCCTGGCGGACCTGGGCGGCGCTGGGGGTGGCGACGCCTGCGGTGTTGCGGTGGAATTCGAGACAATTCACGTCCCAGGGGAGTTCGCAGAATTCCAGCAAGCGGCGCGTTTGCGGTTCCTGGTTGGCGACCAGGTCTTCGTAGCTGAGGTGAAGGAAGCGGTCCTTGGGCAGGGTGGACTGCCAATGATCTGACACCGCTTTGAAGTGGATGAATTGGTGGGCGGTCGCAGCCAGGTCGTAGACGTAGTCGTAGTAGCGGTCGTCGATCGGGAAGATCTGTTTGTAGTTGCTGAGGCAGGTATCCAGCGCATTCCTTTGCAGGCAGATGATTTTGGCGCGGGGCAGGGCTTTGAGGATCAGGCCTGCGAGCAGATAGTTGCTGGGCGCCTTGTCGATGAAGCGGGGCGCGGCGCCGGTGAGCGGGCGGGTGCTGTCGATGTAGTATTTGCCGAGGTTGGCGAAGTCGATTTTGGCGCCGCTTGAGAGTGTTTCAACGTCGAGGGTCGCTTTTGAGGTTGTTCCCGACAGGCGTTTGAAAAGTTGCGCGAAGTTGCCGATTTCACCCGCAGACGTGACTTGCGCATGACTGGAGAGAATGCGGTCGACGAGCGTGGTGCCGGTGCGCGGCATGCCGGTGACGAAGATGGCCTCGTGCGAGGGGTGGCCGGCTTGCGCCCCTAGGTTCGACAGCGAGTTTTTCGCGGCGGAGAGCAGTTGCTCGCGGGTTTCGGGCGAGTAGGGACACAGTTGACGGCGGCGCACCTTGCCGCGGGTCAGCCATTCGAAGGATTTTTTGAGGTCTCCGAGATCTTCGTAGGTTTTGGCCAGTGCGTGGCCTGCGTGGAGTGTGCGCCAGCCATCGGCGTCCGCGCCATTGAAGAGGGCGCGCAGTTGGGGGATGTGGTTGCTGGCTTCGGTTTGCTTTTCGATCTGGACGAGAGCGTGGCGGGCTTTGAAGTAGGCGGGATCGGATTTGAGCGCGCTGCGATAGGCTTCGGCGGCGTTATCGGGCTGGCCGAGGTATTCATGGACGTTACCCAGTTCGAAGAGGAATAACTGGTTGTTGGGCTGCAGGGTGCTGGCGCGCTGAAAGTGGGCGAGGGCGGAGGGGTAGTCACCGGTGAGGCGGTAAGCGACACCGGCGCCGAAGAGGGCGCGGACGTCGCCGGGGTTCTCCGCGACAGCACGCGCGGCAAGGGCGCGGGTAGCGGCCAGGCGCTGGATGAGATCGGTGGGGGCTGGGATCATGGCATGGATGGAACGGAAAAAGATTCCGGCGCCAGGCCGCGGCGGTTTCGATCAATGATTGTCGTGAAGGCCTGTTCCAAATGGGTTGTGAAGCGCTGGCTGTCGAACAACGGGCAAGACATGCGGTTGGCTTCAAGGCGCTTGCGCAGTCCGGCGAGAGTTGCAGGTTCGCTTACCAAACGAATGGTAAGAGCTTTGAAACCGGCAACATCGGGTGCGATCAACTCCGGCATTCCGGCTGCCAAAAGCAGGCTTGATGCCACGCGTGAAGCGAAACTCGATCCTCGCCTGGTCAGCACCGGAACACCGGCCCACAATGCGTCGCTTGTTGTTGTGTGCCCGCCATACGGCCAGGAATCAAGCATCAGGTCTGCAAGGGTCTGGCGGCCCATATGTTCACGGTTCTCCACCCGGTCCGCAAACACCAAGCGCCTGGGGTCGATGCCGCGAGACGCGGCTTCATTTCGAAGCGTCGCGCTCACGCCCTGGCGTTCCTCCAGCAGCCACAGCACGCTGGCCGGCGTGTCCCTCAGTATGTCCATGTAGACATCAAACAATGCCGGACCGAGTTTCAGCGTTTGCATGAAGGCGCAGAACACGAACGCTTGCTGTTCCAATCCGTAGTCCGCTCGCGTTTTGGCCGTAGTGGGGATGGGCCGCGTATTGTCGTTCGATTGATACGTGTCCGGGAGCCTGACGATGGCCTCGTCAAAAAATGCGTCGTCCCCAGCGGGCACAATTTGATGATCGGCGATCAGATAGTCGATCAGGCGAGTGCCTAGCGATCCCGGAAATGCCAGATAGTGAGCGCTGACAGGCGCGGGCCGGAGTCTCATTACACCAAGTCGTGACTGCTCCGTGTGACCCGTGACATCGACAAGAAGGTCCAATTGATCGCGTGCGATGATTGTCGCGATGGCTTCGTCGTTCAGGCTGTGCACGTCTTTAAACGTGCTGAAGGCCCTGCCAATTCGTTCTCTGCAGGGGCTGGCGTCATCAGGCCCCACGCTGTAGCCAAATGTTTCAAATCCCGTTTTGTCATGCAGCTCGAGCACGCGGGAAAGCAGGTGAGCGCTGGGGTGTTCCCTGAAGTCGCCGGAGATATAGCCGATTCTGAATTTGGCGGTGGGCGAGGGCGTGATGCGGGTGATCGAAACTGCAGGCGGTGAAAGCGACGACGGCCAAGCGCCTCGCGCCGCTGACAGGTGACATTTGGGATCCTCTGTTATCATGAGGGACAGCAAGGGCTCGATGGCTGCGCTTTCATTTCGCATCCGGTTGATTGCTTGGTCTTCATATGCGCCCAACTGGGCCCATTTGACATGACGCCGGCACACGCGGATCAGTTCAGTCAGGGCAGGGTCGATGCGGTTGGCGATGCGTATGTCGTGTCTTGCCATTGAGAGCACGCGTTCGTAGACCGGGACCGTCTCGCTGCCGCGGCCCATGAGTTGCAGCGTGCCGGCAAGGTTTTGCCATGCATCGGGATCGGTTGAGTCCATTCTGAGTGACGTGTGGTAGCTGGCTTCGGCCTCCGGCAGGCGGCCGAGTTTTCGCAAAGCATCGGCACGAATCCGGAAAATATCGGCATTCGCTTTTTGTTGCCGGACCAACCCTTCGCTCGCCGACAGCACGTCTTCAAAGCGGAGCTGTACAAATAGCATTTCGCAATGCTGCTCCCAAGCGAGCATCCAATCCGGTGCGATTTTGACAAGCCTTGCGAAATGGGACGCGGCTTCGTTCAGATGGCCCATCATCCGCAGAATAAATGCGGCGTTGAAGCGCGCGCCAGCGTGATCCGGGTTTTTCCCGAGAGCTTTGCGAAACTCTTCCAGAGCGCGTGTGCTGATTCCCTGCTGCATCAGGCAGACGCCGAGGTTGTAAGTGGCGGCCACGTGCTGCGGGTCAAGTTCCAGCACGCGCTCCACTTTCTGCTGCGCATTGCGGAAGTGACCTTCATCAATGTCAATTGTGCTCAACAGGTGCAGCGCCTGCACATTGTCCGGACTGCGTGCGACGGCATTTGCGAGTACGCCACGTGCTGCTAGCCGGTCGCCTTGGTCAAGGAGCGCTTCCGCCTGCTTCAATGCGGCGTCCATCATGACTTTGCTCAGCCGGAAGGTGCGATTGAAAATGACTCCGGCGCCAGGCCGAGCCGGTCGCGCTCAACCATCCGTTCGTAAGCCTGCTCCATGTGGGCGCACAATCGTTTGGTGTCGAACAAAGCGAGCTGTGCGCGGTTGGTGCGCAAGCGTTGTGTCAGTGCGGACAGTGCGGCGGGGTCATTGGCCAGACGGACCGCCGTCTTGTGAAACTCCAATTCACTGCCGGTAATCAATTCAGGCAATTGCGCGGCGTTGAGCAGCCCTGCACTCGTGCGCGAGGCAAAACTTCTTCCGGTTTGTGTGAGAACTGGAAGACCAACCTGGAGGGATTCACTCACGGTCGCATCGGAATTTTTCGGCCAGGAATCCAGATACAGATCTGCGAGCTTCAGGCGTTCGACCTGCTCCTGATATTGGGCGGTGCTGACGAAAACCAGCCTTTCGGCGTTGACGCCTAGCGCCACGGCCTCTTTGCGAAGGTTTGCCCGGATCGAAAAACGTTCCTCACGCAGCCATAGCTGGCTGTTGGGCACGTCTTTCAGAATTCCCATTCTGGCTGCAAAGTTTTTCGGACTGATGTCTTCGGTCGGCTCGAAGGCGCAGAAGACAAAGGCGGTTTCACTCAACCCGTAGTCTGACCGTGATTTCAGGGCAACGTTGAGTTCGCGCACCGGATTGATTGAGCGGTGGGATTGCGGCACCCGGACAATGGCTTCGTCATAGAACGCGTCGTCATCTGTCCTGACGACTGTGCCGTCTGCGATGATGTAGTCGATCAAACGTGTTCCCATTGTGCCGGGCATTGCCAGGTAATTGGCGATGACCGGCGCGGGTTTGTAGCAAAGAACTCTAAGGTGGGATTGAGCATTGTATCCCAAAACATTTATCAGCAGATCCAGCTGATTGTCTGCGATGAGGGTTGCCGCAGTTTCTCCGCTGACAGTACCCAGTTCACGGAAAGAATCGAAAGCATTTCTGATCCGCTTGCGCATCGGGCTGACGACGAAATTTCCCATGCTGTAGCCAATGAGTTCCAACCGGTCCCTGCTGTGACCCTCAATCAGTTCCGTAAGTTGGTGCGTTACCGGATTTTGCCCATAGTTTTCTGACAGAAAGCCGATCTTGAGTTTTGCAGTGCTGCTTGAATCGGCTCTTTTGTGAAACCGCGGCGCCGGAAAGCTTTTGGGCCATGCGCTTCGGGCGCTCGACTGGATGTCTCGCGCGTCGTCCGTGAGTGTTACTGCAAGGAGCGGTTGGATGGCGCTATTTGGTTCGGCCATGCGCATGACCGCCTGCTCTTCATAAACTTTCAACCGTTGCCATTGGCACTGGCGCCTGCAGGCGCGGATCAGTTCGGAAAGTGCGGGGTCAAATCGATCCTGATAGCGGCTGTCCTTTGCCGCAATCAATATGACGCGCTCGTATAAAGGGATCGCCTGATCGACGCGATCAAGTAGCTGCAGGGTGCCTGCGAAATTGATCAGCGTATCTGGATCGTTGGCGTCGATTTTGAACGAAGAAATGTAGTTCGTTTCTGCGTCGGCCAGGTTGCCGAGGTGGCGGTTGGCGTCGGCACGGAGCCGGTAAATTTTTGCATTGGCTTTGCTGTTGCGGACCAACACGTTGCACGCCGTGAGAGCGTCGTCGAAGCGGTTTGCCAGCAGCAGTGTTTCGCAATAAGCCTCCCAGGCCGACATCCAGTCAGGATTGGACTTGACGAGTTGTTCGAAGTATCCCGAGGCTTCAGCGATGTGGCCCTCCGCGCGCAAGAGGTAGCCAACGTTGTACAGCGCGCCCGAGTGCTTCGGGTTGACCAGCAACGCCTGGCGAAAATAGCCCAGCGCTAAGGAAGCGTTGCCTTCGTTCATCAGGCAAACGCCAAGATTGTATTTGGCGGATGCGTGTGCGGGATCGAGTTCGAGCACACGCTTGATTTTCGCCCGTGCGCCGGCATGGAGTCCCTCGTCCATGTCAATTGTGCTTAACAGGTGCAGCGCGTGCACGTCGTCTGGATGGGTGGCCAGCAGTTTTGCGAGGTGCTGGCGTGCAGCCTGCCGGTCGCCTTTGTCGAGAAACGCTTCTGCTTCTTTTAATTCTGTATCGGACATTGTGGTGCCGTTTGTGTGTGGCGTCTTTCGCGCAGACCATATGCCCGTAGTATGAACAGTATTCAATTCATTTGGGGACGACATCGAAGGCTATGGTTAGCCTGGGCGTGGCGCTTTCGAAGGGAACGGTTCCGTGCCAAAAGTATGAAGGGAATAGGGCCAAGGTACCGACTTTGGGCTGGATGTAACGTTGGATTGCTTCCCGGTCGCCCAAGTCCAGATTTGTTTCGCCCATCTTTAACCAGCCGTCGTGTTTACCTTTGGCCGCTGCCACATCCGGCACATCGACATAAAAGGCGGAACTGATCCAGCCCATCGGGTGGAAATGGTTGGTATGAAAGCCGCCACTGGACAGGCGCACCGACCATGAGCCGGCAAAGGCGAAGTCCCGTTTGGCGCGCGCAAACAACGGGTGCGCCGGGTCCTCGGGCATGCCGGCGATGAAAGACGCGATGGCTTTGCGGAGCTGCACAACGAATTGTTGCAGCACCGGACTTTGGTTGAGGAACAAAGTACCAAACGTCTGTGTGCCGCCGCGCAGGGTTTGGTCGGTGGGATGCGCCTTTGTGGCGTGGAGGGTTTCCAGAACGGCTTTCAGGTCCGCGCAAAAAGTTTCTATGTCGGGATAGCCGGGAGGCGGTTCGACAACTAGCTGCTTGGCAAGTCCCGCGTAGTCGACGAGCGCATGGTACCCCTTGTCGCCAACGAGCCTTTGTGCCGTGGTGTGCAACGCGAGAATTCCTTGCTCAATTGGAAACCGCTGGCGTCCGAGGCCGGTAATCTGGTGAGCCCTTTGATGCTCACCCTCCTTGAGCAGGGTTTCAGCGTAATTGCGCAATATTAGCGAACTTTCGGGCAGGGTTTCCATCGCCCGTGCGTGGAATTCCAGCGCGGTGCGATGGTCTCCGGCCGCCGACTTGGCGCGCGCCATTGCATCCAAGGCGTCACCGTTAATGCCGCTCGCTGCAAGCACGATCTCTAGTTCCGTGACGGCCTGCTCGTTCTGTCGGATTTTTAGCAGCTCGTTGGCATAGGCCAGTCGCAGACGGCGATCATCAGTTCCGCGCTGCAGCGCAAGTTTAAAGGACTGAAGATAGCGGGGCGCATCGCCGGTTTGCCATATCATTTCGTTCAGCAAACGATGAGCGTCGGGATTTGCCGGGTTCAGCTCAACGGCCTTTTGATAGGCATTGCGTGACTCTGCCGAACGTCCCAGGCTGCGATAAGCGTGTCCGAGCCCGATCCAGGTTACGTCCGCAGCGTTCAGTTCGATTGCGCGTTCGTAGGCGCTGGCGGCGCCGGCGTAATCGCCAACGGCCATGCAAGCCTGACCCAGATTGTGGTGAGCTGAGGGTGCGTTGGGTTGCAGTTGGGCTGCAGTCTGGGCCGCGTGAAGCGCTTCTTTGTGTTCACCGTTTTCGCGCAAGGCTATACCGAGGGCCTCGAAAGCCTTGCCATTTTTGGGCTGTAACCGGGTCGCGTGCTTTAGCCGGTCGCAGGCGGATTGCCATTCGTTTCGCCCTGACAGCAGAAGTCCCAGATTGTAGTGGGCGTCGGCAAACTGCGGTGCGAGGGCTATGGCGCGTTCGTAGCAGGTTTTGGCTTCGTCCAAGTCGCCCAGGGTTGCAGTCGTAATTCCCAGATTGTTGAGGGTGTGAGGCTGGGCGGCGTTGATTTTCAGGGATTTGCGGAAAAAACGCGCCGCCTCCGAAAGGTTTCCCAGTCGGCGGTGCACGATTCCCATCAGCTGCAGGGCATCAGGATCATCTGGCGCCGATTTCAGCGCGCCCTCTAGCAGGGCGCAGGCGGACGGAATGTCCCCTTTTTGCAAGGCGCTCACAGCAGCTTGAAGGGCAGTCATCCCAGTCACCCGGCGGTTTTGTCGGCCTCCTGATTACACTACGGGCGCAGCACAGACAAAAAAGAACGGCGGCCAGGTGGCCGCCGTTCCCATTATTCCAGTCTGTCAGACGATTACATCTTCGTCTTGACCGCCAGGTTCCACGAGCGACCGATCACGTCGTAGACCTGCGGGTCGGTATTACCCTGGCCGAAGAACGCGCCGTCTACGGTCTGTGGCGTAGCTTCGTCGGCGACGTTGGAGACTGACAGTGTTACGTCCATCCAGTCGGTCGGCGAGTAACGTACGGCCATGTCAACATAGCTGGCTGCAGGCCCGAAGAGCTCATGTCCGCCGAGGCCGGCGAATTCCATCGGTGGGGTATAACTCCAGCGTGTGAACAGAACCCAGTTGTCGAGCTGGTAGGTTCCCGACAGCACCGACTTGTATTCTGGGAAGGCGCCGCCGATGCCCGAGCTTGTCGTACCTGCGAACTCTCCTACTCCGCCGGCAACGGTGGTGTCTGCGTCAAACGTGAAGCTGTCCAGGATCGAGTACAAGGCGTTGATCGACAACACGCCACCCAAACCAAGATCGGCCAAGTCAATACGATAGTCGACTTGAATGTCGATACCGTTCGTTTCCAACAACCCGTCGTTTGCACGCGACGTGCTGATTGAAGTGATCTGACCGGAGTTCAGATCGCGGACGATGCGTCCGCAAGAAGATGCTGAGTTGTTGATGTAGCAATCATTCAGGTAGAAGTTCGTACCCAGCGTTGTGATGTAACTCGCGACGCTGATGTCATACATATCGACCGAGGCTTTCAGATTGCCGATACCGAACCAGTCGTTGCCGGTCTGCAGGACAACACCCAGAGTGGTTGTTTCAGCAACTTCAGGTGCCAAGTTCGGGTTACCAAACGACAGCGCCTGAACCTGCGTGTTGTTGGCAACGAACCCAGGATACGCGGCAACTGGTACCCGATTATTGAAATTGACGTTTGCGGTACATTCGGCAAGCGTCGTTGTAGCGACATCGGGTATGCCGTTGCCGCCAACAGGCGTCTGGTCGCGGCAAGGATCGAGATAGTTCGCAAATCCCTGGTCGCCGGCCTGGAAGCCTTCGAAGACGCTTGGAGCGCGCGTGGCCTTGTTATAGACGCCACGGAACTTCAGCCATTCGAACGGTGAGTATTCGCCGCCGTACTTGTAGGTGTGCTGCACGCCGACGTTGGTGTAGTCCGAAATCCGGTATCCAGCTTCTACGGCCAGGTAATAG
Source organism: Alphaproteobacteria bacterium (assembly GCA_034440175.1). Lineage (GTDB taxonomy): Bacteria > Pseudomonadota > Alphaproteobacteria > Micropepsales > Micropepsaceae > SZUA-430. Next base: position 4,392 of record JAWXBO010000064.1, on the reverse strand, counting down.
ATGAACGGTACGTCTTTGACCAACGGGATCGCAACTTCGGAGTAACCTTCGTACACGTCGACTGTACCAGCCTGGTCCTGCAACGCATTGAAGCCGAAGATGTTGCCCGTGCGCTGTTCATTGTCGACCTCAAAGGCCGCCTTTGATGAGCGGTATTCGCCACCGGCGACCGCTGCGATTGGGCCCGCGCCTGTCAGGTCAAACAAGTCACCTGACACAAAGCCAGAAACGATGGTTTCTTCGATTGAAGTACGTGACCAGGTGTTGACTCTCACAAAATTGATCCCGGCATTATCGTCGATCGTGCCGAAAACTCCGTCCGGCCCACGGCCCAGATTGCCTGGTCCGAAGAGATCGATTTGAACGCAACCCGGCAGAGCCGCTGCACCAAGGGGTGCACTGACGTCGTCAGCTGTGCCCATGATGAGGTCAGCGCCGGCTGTTTTGGTCTGACAACCCGCGAGTCCCTGCTGAAGAGCAGTCTTGTTCGCGCTGTTTTCAAGTTTGGAAATGAAGTCGACATCTGCAAACGACGCCGACAATTCCCATGACCAGTTGTCATCGAACTGGCCTTCCAAGCTGGCGAACAGGTTCAGGTTTGAGTTTTCGTTCAAACCGTTACGGGTTCCGATCTCAGTCGTACGGCGATCCATGACAAAGTTAGCAAAATCGCGGTCATCGGCATCGCCGTTGATATTGTTTACACCAGCACGGGCCTGGAGTGCAGTCCGTAGATCCGGATGCTGCGCAAGCAGATAAGTGTCAAGAGCCTGTGTGTACACGACCTGAATGCCGGTTGCTGGCGTCGGGGCGAGTTGAACGCGCGTGAACGAGTCCGAGTAAATCGCACCAAAGTTCAGTGTCAGGTCTTTTTCAAGATCGTAATGGCCGAAAACCGAAACGTTGTAACGCTCAGCCGGAAGCACAATGTAGTTGTCCGGAGCGAAGTTATAACGCGAAGAACCACCAGTGCGATCCGCGATCGCACAAGCACCACTGGTGAACCGCGGGGTCAACTGGCCAGCGTTGTTAAACGACAAATTGCCACCATCGGGATAAGCGGTATTTGGGGTCCCCGGATTACAATCACGGTCACTGCTTGCAAAATTTTGCACACCGGCAGTGGTAGGATCGTAGTCGGCTACAAGAGATGCATTGATGGTTGCAGCGTCGAACCGGTTGGTTGCGTTGTTAGCAATCCAACCCCAAGGCGGCGTGCCCGAACCCGATGAGCCAACAAATCCACCCGATCCTGCGCAAGCGATTGCTTCTGCGTTGGTGTCGATCGGTTTCACGCCATAGTCGCCCAAGCCGCCGTGATAGGTGTAGCAATAGCTGCCCGAGTTTCTGGAGAATTCTTGCTTGGACTGCAACAGGCCTTCACGTGAGAAATACTCTGCGAACAATGTAATGTTGCCATTGCCGCCGGCGAAGTTGCCGCCGATGAGAGCTTGAACGTCACGCGTTTCAGCGTAGCCGTGTTCGCCTTGGCCGGCCGATGCCGTGAGCTCCATGCCCTCAAAGTCTTTCTTGAGGATGAAGTTGACGACGCCGGATATGGCGTCGGAACCGTAAACGGCCGATGCGCCGCCGGTGACGATTTCAACGCGGTCAACGAGACCCGCGGGAATGGTGTTCAAGTCGGTAACGCCCGTCGTCGATGAAGCCGGGAGGCGTTTGCCGTTGATCAGGACCAAGGTACGGTTTGCACCGATGCCGCGCAGGTCGAGTGTTGAGAAGTCTTCGCCGCCGGCGTTGTTCGATGTGAACGTGTTGCCAGGAACCAGCTGCGGCAGGTCGTTCAAGAGAGCTTCGACCGAAGTCGTCGCCGTCAATTCAAACGTCTGCGAGCCGATCGTGGTGACGGGGCTCGTGGTGTTATAGTCGCGCTTTTTCAGGCGCGAACCGGTGACTGTTACTTTTTCGACCTTTTCGCTGTCTTGAGCGAATGATGGCGCTGCTGTGAAGGAAAGTGCAGCAGCTGCTGCAGTTCCCGCCAGAAGTGCGGACTTAAATGTTTTCTTCGAAACCAAGTTCAACACGATGAAACCCCCTTGTTACCTTGCCCGCTTGCCCCAAAACCAAAATGTCTGTGTGCAACTTGTATTTGTCCGGGCGGTGCAAATACGTTGCGCACGAAGGTTCCGGGACGCCCCGTTTCCTTCTTGCACTCGAGGGTCAAGCTATCTGTGAACTCAACCACGCTTCAATAGAATTTCGAGACTGCACGCCTCATTTGAGTGTGCCTGTGGCTCAAGCGCATCATCAGGATTGCGCGGTAAGCCGCTGGTTTGATGAGTAAGAATAAAAACGAGACTATTCGGCCTAAAATTGAATGTGGCAGAGCTGTATCAGTTGAAGGGGCGGAGGCCAAACTCGCGTGCTCGGAGAGCGGCATGAGCAAACTGTGGTACTTGAAAGGGGATTCGTGCGATGCGTGACTCAACTTGCGGATGTGGGTTGTGAATTTTGGCAGGGCCATCAGTGTCTGTATTTGCGGTCCTAGGTGCCGAACGACTGTCCACAACCCGGTTTTGCAACTGGCTGGCACCGGGGACGGCGAAACCCGCGTGTTCTTCAGTGTAAAGTGGCCTGGTGTCGCGTAGATACGCGACGGCGAGGTGGTTTTGCTCCTCTTTATCAGTGTACGGATTATTTTTCAGGACTTTGGATTTGCGATGTTGCGAGCGTTGTTCGGTTGGCGGAAGCCCGCAGCAGACATTGAGGCGCGATCAAGCGTGCCGGATGGACATTTCGTTGCCGCCATCGGTGATTTGCATGGCCGGCTCGATCTTTTCGAAATACTGTGGCCCAAGATCGAAACGGCGTCGCGCATTTCGGCGTGCCGTCAGAGAACGCTGATATTCATTGGGGATTATGTCGACCGGGGGAATGCTTCGTCGCAACTCGTCGCGCGTCTGCTCGATGGATTTCCAGGATTTGACACTGTATTTCTGAAAGGCAATCACGACGAAACGCTGTTGCAGTTTTTGGCTGATCCGAAAGTCGGTGATATCTGGCGCAACTTTGGCGGACTTGAAACGTTGAGCAGCTACGGGGTTGTGCACGCGCCCGGCAAAGAGTGGGTCACGACGCGCAATGAATTTGCATCGGCATTGCCGCCGGCTCATCTGCAATTTTTCAAAAATTTGAAACTTCACGCGGTCATCGGCGACTATGTATTTGTCCACGCGGGCCTGAAGCCGTATGTGGCGCTGGATCAGCAGCGTGAATCTGATTTGTTGTGGATCCGCGAAGAGTTTCTGGAGAGCCGGGCCAATTTCGGCCGCATCGTCGTGCACGGGCACACACCCGCGGCTGCACCTGTTGTACGGCACAACCGCATTGGAATTGATACTGGGGCTTACATGTCGGGCAGATTGACGGCGCTTGTTTTGGAAGGCCGCAACAGGCAATTCTTAACGACGGACTAGTGGGTGAATGATTCCAATGCTGCAAAGAATAATCGCGGGCCTCGTCGTCTTGCTGGTGTGTTTGGGCTGTTCCAGTACGCCGGACGAACCTGTCGCGAAGCCGGGCGCCAGCGTTTCTGCTGACGACAATTACCGGCTGGGGGCCGAGGACAAGGTTAAAATATCGGTTTATGGCGAGGCTGATTTGTCGGGCGAATTTGTCGTGGACAGTTCTGGAGTGCTGGCAACGCCGTTTATAGGCCAAATCCAGGTTCAAGGCATGACATTGCGGGAATTTGAGCTGGCCTACGCGAAAAAGCTGCGTGACGCGGAGATCTTGCTCGATCCCAAGGTGACGGCAGAAGTGACAAGTTTCCGGCCGATATATGTGCTGGGCGAGGTCAAAAAGCCTGGCCAGTATGCTTTTGTGTCTGGAATGACAGTGCAAAAGGCCGTGGCATTGGCCGAAGGCTATACCTACCGCGCGACGGAGAGCCGTGTGGAAATTACGCGTGGTGGGCGAAAGTTCGTCGTCGATGTGACGCCGCAGACGAAAGTTCTCCCCGGGGACGAAATCAGAATTCTCGAGCGGTTTTTCTAGCGCTTTTGGGCGTATGGAAAAGTGCGGAATAGCGTGCACGTGAAACGGCTTACACGCTTCGATTGCTATATGTTGGGATCAGCACAATTCTACCTACTGTCCCTTGGGGTGACGGGGTTTCGCGTCTAGACTCATTGGCGAATCAAACGCTCTTTCGCTGGTGTTCCCGTGAGACCTTTTCTTATCGATTTCCGCTCTGTGTTTGCAGCACTCGTCGTTGGACTGGGTGCCGTTTTGCCGTCGGCCGCGTCCGATGACCCGGTCAATAGCCTCGCCGGCGCGATTTGTGCAGCGGCGGACTTCAATTCGATCAGCGCCTTGATCTCCCAGACGCAAACTGAAAATCCGATGCAGCCAGAGGAAATTGCCGAAGCCTTT
>JAWXBO010000063.1:0-35913 GCA_034440175.1 Alphaproteobacteria bacterium | reverse complement strand
GTTCGGGGTGGGGACATTGTCCGAACGATTGGGGTGGGTGACTGAGGTGCTGCGTATCATTGTCTATGCCTTGTTGATCGCGGTGTTCATTCGGACATTTTTGTTTCAGCCGTACAATATTCCTTCAAGCTCGATGGAAGAGACGCTGCTGGTGGGCGACTATCTGTTCGTCACGAAATTCTCGTATGGATATTCCAAGTATTCGCTGCCCTGGTCTTTGAACTCAATGTCGGGCCGGGTCTGGTCCGGAAGCCCTGAGCGGGGCGATGTTGCGGTGTTCAGACTGCCCGTCCGGCCCAATGAGGATTACATCAAGCGCGTGGTTGGACTGCCTGGTGACCGCATTCAGATGATCGACGGTGTGCTTCACATCAACGGAGAGCCTTGCAAGCTGGAACGGGTGGCAGATTTTGTGCGCAATTCCGGCTATGGGTATCAGGAACGCATACCCCGCTATCGCGAAACGCTGCCGAATGGCGTCAGTCACTTCATTCTGGATCGCGATCCGGACTATCCGGGCTGGGACAATACTCAGGAATTCATTGTACCTGCCGGCCATTACTTTATGATGGGCGACAACCGGGACCAATCCAACGATAGTCGCATAGCCAATAGCGGCGTTGGCTTTGTGCCGGCTGAAAACCTCGTCGGGCGTGCCGACCTTATACTGTTCTCAACCGATGGCAGCGCGCAAACTTGGGAATTCTGGAAGTGGCCGGCGGCGATGCGCTACGGACGGCTTGTCCACAGCGTTGACTGATCGCGCTCCGGCGGCATTCGGCCGTAAATTCAAGAACAAGGCGCTTCTCCAACGTGCGCTGACGCATGCGAGTGCGGGCGGCGATGACAACGAACAGCTGGAGTTTTTGGGCGACCGGGTGCTGGGGTTTCTGATCGCAGAAATGCTGATGCAGCAATTTCCCAAAGAAAATGAGGGTTCGTTGGCTTTGAAGTTGAATGCGCTGGTGCGGATGGAGACGTGTGCGCGGGTGGGCGAGGCTGCGGGTGTCGGTGAAGCTCTGACCCTGGGGTCCTCGGAAGAGCGCTCGGGTGGACGAAAGAAGCCGGCGATTTTGGGTGATGCCTGCGAAGCCCTGATTGCCGCGATTTATCTTGACGGCGGCATTGTTGCGGCGCGCAAATTCGTGACGAAATATTGGCGGCCAATGATGAGCGAAATTGAAGGCGATCTGCGGGACCCTAAAAACGCGCTGCAAGAATGGGCGCAAGGGCGCAAACTCGGCACGCCAGTGTACAAGGTGACGAAGCGCGAAGGACCCGATCACGCGCCACGCTTTACGGTGCAGGTAACGGTGCGCGGTCACGATCCGGAAACCGGCGAAGGCACAAATCTTCGTGCGGCTGAGCAGTCTGCCGCGCGCCTCCTGGTATCGCGGTTGACTTTGTGACCACGCGCTGCGGCTTTGCCGCCATCATTGGGGCGCCGAACGCCGGCAAGTCGACATTGGTCAACAAGCTTGTGGGCTCGAAAGTTTCCATCGTCAGCCGCAAGGTTCAGACCACGCGGATGCGGGTGCGGGGTGTTGCGATTGATGGTGAGAGCCAAATCGTGCTTGTCGATACGCCCGGCATATTCGTGCCCAAGCGCAGGCTTGACCGGGCCATGGTGAAGGCGGCGTGGGCGGGTGCGGAAGATGCCGACGTTGTGTGTCTGCTGGTCGATGTGCCGGACGTTTTGCAGTCGCCGGGTGGCTATGCCGCGCAAGACACGGGACGCATTGTAGAGGGGCTCAACGCGGCATCGCGTTCGGCTGTCCTGGTGTTGAACAAGATCGATGCAACACCGCATGATCAGGTGTTGCCGCTGATTGCAAAGCTGAATGAACAAGCGAAATTCGACAAAGTCTTCTTGACGTCGGCGACGAACGGCGACGGGACCAAGGACCTATTGCATTATCTGGCGTCGCGCATGCCTGAAGGGCCCTGGGCCTATCCGGCCGACCAAGCCGCCGACATGCCGCTGCGGCTGCTGGCGGCCGAAATAACGCGAGAGCGGATTTACGACCGGTTGCACCAGGAACTGCCCTACGCGACAAGTGTCTCGACCGAGCAGTGGGTGGTCAAGAAGGACGGAAGCGCCAGAGTCGAACAAACTATTTTTGTCGAGCGCGACAGTCAAAGAGCGATTGTGCTCGGGAAAAATGGAGCGACGATCAAATTGCTGGGCTCGTCAGCCCGCAAGGAGATGGAAACCCTGTTTGGGCACGCCGTGCATTTGTTTTTGCATGTCAAAGTGCGCGAGAACTGGGCGGAAGATCCCGCGCACTATCGTGAAATTGGGCTGGATTTGCCTAAGGATTAGTTCTTCAGGCTGGTACCTTTGTGCGGTGCTTGCTTGTCCATTGCCTTGACCACGTCTCCAGGCTGAATGGCTTCGGGACGAAGTGAGTTCGTGCCCATGACCACTGGCTGGAACTGCGATGGGCTGCCTTGTTGGTATCCTGCCACAATTTGGGTGTTCAGAAATTTGATCGAATCCCCCACAGCGCGCACGAAACTGCCAACGTTGACTGCGATATTCTTTTTCGACACACCGCCGTCGGTAAATGTAAACCGGCTGATCAAGATCGTGTCCTGGTCAGACTGAGTGACCGCGACGATCATGTTTTCCATGTTGGCCGAGTTCAAAACATCCAATGGGTATTTCTTGGTGCCGGTATTCAATCCCACGAGCATGAGGAGGGAAGTGCAGCCGAGCTTGTCGCACCCTATGCCCATGGTGTACGGAATGCCGCGGTCGTCAAACGTGATGATGGTTCTGCCGTTCTTGTTGTGCGTTTTGACATTCTGAGCGCCGAGCTCGGTCAAAATTTCCGACACGTTTGCAGCCGTCAGGCCCTCTATCTGAGATTTTTCGTTGGTCAATCCTTCAGCGGCGGCTGGAAGTGCCGTAAGTGATGCGGCGGCAATCGCCAGAGCGGAGAGTAGAGTGCGCATGATTTCATCCCTGATTGGTTATGGTGTGCTGTGTATGACAAGTCAGCGACGCGCTACGCTAGTGCGCTTTAGGCAGCTGTGCAATGATGGTAACCAATTTTTTCGGCTTTCAATATGGAATGGACTGACGACGCGATTGTGCTTGGAGTTCGCCCATTTGGCGAACATTCCGCCGTTCTTGAAGCTCTGACGCGAAGTCATGGCAGGCACCTTGGCCTGGTTCGCGGGGCGTCGTCGAAGCGCACCAAGGGAATGCTTGAGCCCGGAAACATCCTGTCGTTGCATTGGCGCGCCCGCCTTGATCAGCAATTGGGAAATTATTCTCTTGAGCTGGTGGCGGCGCGCGCTGCGCATTTTTTTGAAGATGCCTTGAAGCTGGATGGTCTGACTGCGGCCTGTGCCATGTGTGCCGCAACGCTTCCCGAGCGGGAAGTGCATGGGCGCGTGTATGATGCCCTCGACGGTCTGTTGCAAATGATGATGCGCGAGCGCTCGCCGGATTGGGTCAAGTCTCACGTAGAATTCGAGTTGGTGCTTCTTGAAGATTTGGGATTCGGGCTTGATTTGAGTCAGTGTGCGGTCACGGGCGCGAAATCGGGATTGACTCATGTTTCCCCAAAAACCGGACGGGCGGTGACGGCAGTCGCGGCGCGGCCATATGCCGGGCGGCTTTTGCCGTTACCGCCCTTTCTGGTGTCGCACGCATACACCGCAGACGTGACGCAATTGGCGGAAGGCCTCGCGCTGACGGGCTTTTTCCTGGAGCGTATCGTTTTGGAACCGCATGGCGGTGTTATGCCACTGGCGCGATTGCGGCTCACTCAACGGCTTGCGGCGGACAAGGCGGACCGCTAGTCAAGCGGTCCTCGCTTAAACAAAGGGATTCGAGATGGCGCTCGACGACGTTGTGCGTGAAGTCGATCTGAAAGACGCGCTGGGTGAGCGATACTTGGCTTACGCGCTGTCGACGATCATGCAGCGCGCGTTGCCGGACGTGCGCGACGGTTTGAAGCCGGTGCACCGGCGGCTGTTGTTTGCGATGCAGCGGCTGGGACTTGATCCGAATTCCAGTTTCAAGAAGTGTGCGCGCGTCGTTGGTGATGTGATGGGTCAATTCCATCCGCATGGCGATCAGTCGATCTATGACGCTCTGGTACGCCTGGCGCAAAATTTTTCATTGCGTTATCCGCTGATCGACGGGCAAGGCAATTTCGGCAATGTCGATGGCGATAATCCGGCGGCGATGCGATACACCGAAAGCCGGTTGACGGAAATCGCGCAAATTTTGCTCGAAGGATTGAGCGACGACGGGGCCGACTATCGCGCGACCTACAATGGCGAAGATAAAGAGCCGATCATTATTCCCGGTGGCTTCCCCAATCTGCTGGCGAATGGCGCGTCCGGGATTGCCGTCGGCATGGCGACAAATATTCCACCGCATAATCTGGATGAAGTGGCGCAAGCCTTGATCCATCTGGTGGGTGCGCCGAACGCGCGTGAAGACACGTTGCTGCAGTATATCAAGGGTCCGGATTTTCCGACGGGCGGCATTGTGGTCGAGCCGGCGGAGTCGATCGCCGAAGCCTATCGCACGGGCAAAGGCGGGTTTCGGGTGCGGGCGCGCTGGACGAAAGAGGAAGGCGCGCGCGGGACCTGGATCATTGTGGTGACGGAAATTCCGTTCCAGGTGCAGAAGTCAAAGCTGGTTGAGAAGATTGCCGATCTCATTGGTGAGAAGAAGCTGCCTTTGCTCGACGATGTGCGCGACGAGTCGGCGGAAGACATCCGGTTGGTGCTGGTGCCCAAGAATCGCACGGTCGAGCCTGAGTTTTTGATGGAGCATGTGTTTCGGCTGACGGATCTGGAAACGCGGTTTCCGATGAATATGACCGTGCTGGATGCCAGTCAGACACCGCGCGTGATGAGCCTGAAACAGGTGCTGATCGCATTTCTGGATCACCAGCGCGAAGTGATGATCCGCCGGGCCAAGCATCGCCTGGCCAAGATTGCCGACCGTCTGGAGATTCTGGACGGTTATCTTTCGGTGTTTTTGAACATCGACAAGGTGATCAAGATCATCCGCACATCGGATGAGCCGAAGGCCGAGTTGATCAAGGCGTTCAAGCTTTCGGACATGCAGGCCGAAGCGATCCTGAACATGCGATTGCGCAGTTTGCGCAAGCTTGAGGAAATTGAAATCCGCCAGGAGCATAAAGAGCTGCAGGCCGAGCAGAAGGACCTCAAGGCGCTGGTCAAGTCGGAAGACTTGCAGAATGACCGGCTGAAGACGAGTTTTCAGGAATTGCGCGCGAAGTTCGGCGCCAAGACGGTGTTGGGTAAACGCCGATCGACATTTGCCGGTGCGCCGTCGGTTGACGACGCGCCGCTGGAGTCTATGGTCGAGAAAGAGCCGATCACGGTGATATGTTCCGACAAGGGTTGGATCCGGACGATGAAGGGGCACATCGACGGGGACGACGAGATCAAGTTCAAAGACGGCGACAAGGCGCGGTTTTCTATACAGGCGCAAACGACAGATAAGCTGCTGGTTCTGGCGACCAACGGGCGCTTCTTTACGTTGGACTGTGCTCAATTGCCTGGAGGCCGGGGACATGGTGAGCCGGTGCGCCTGATGTGCGATCTTGAAAACGATCAGGACATCGTTGCGATTTTTGTGCACCAGCCGGGGCGGCGGTTGCTGGTCGCGTCGAGCACGGGGCGCGGCTTTATAGTGCCGGAGGATGAAGTGGTGGCGCAGAAGCGTGGTGGCAAGCAGGTGTTGAATGTCGATCCGCTGGAGGAAGCAAAAGTGTGTACGCCGGTCGAGGGCGATCATGTGGCGCTGATCGGCGAGAACCGGAAGATGGTGATCTTCAAGCTTAGTGAAGTGCCGGAAATGGCGAGAGGGAAGGGTGTGACGCTGCAGAAATACAAGGACGGCGGGCTGACCGATGCGGCGGCTTTCACTTACGTGGATGGTCTGCGCGACTACAACGGGCGCACGTGGGAGAAAAGCGAGCTCAAGGACTATCTGGGTGGCCGCGCGCAGGCCGGACGGCTGGCGCCTAAAGGCTGGCCGAAAAATGGGAAGTTTGCATCGCCGTTCTAGGCGTGCGCAAATTAGACAGGGTTGTCGTGGTGGGGGAGAAATGGTGCGGTTCATTCTCAGAATTATGGGTGCGTTGGTTGGGCTTGCCGTGTTGTTTGTTGGGGGGCTGGCGGCGCTTTATTTTTCTTACCGGCTGCCAATTCCCGATTTTGCGCAGGCGCGGCATGTTGATACGCATTTTGCGAAAGCCGTTGATACAGACGTTGCCAGCAGGTTGCGCAAGCGCCTTGCCGAACTGAGGCGCACGGGACACTATCCATCGGTGTCGGTCGCGGCTTCGATAGGCGGGATCATCGTTTGGCGGGAAGCTCAGGGCTTTGCCGGGTTGACCGAAGCTAGAGGCGCCACTGTCGATACGCCTTACGCCATTGGAAGCGTGTCGAAAGCCCTGACCGCTTCGGTGGTGATGCGGCTGGCCGATCAAGGGCGGATCGATCTGGACAAGGACATTCGGGTTTATGTGCCCGGGTTTCCGGTGAAATCTCACATCGTGACAACGCGGCAGCTGCTTTCGCATCAGGCCGGCATCAGGCATTATCGTTTTGAGCTGTCGCCGCCGATGTTTTCCGAGTTCGGCTCAACCGTTCAGTACGGTTCGGTGCGTGAAAGCCTGTCCGTGTTCGATTCTGACCCGCTGCTGTTCGAGCCCGATACGGCTTTCAGTTACAGCACCTTTGGCTACACCTTGTTGAGCGCCGTGGTGGAAGGCGCTGCGGGGCGGCCATTTTTGGAGGTCATGCAGAACGAATTGTTTTTGCCGGTTGGTATGACGGCTTCGGGTGGTGACGACAAGTTGCGCCCGGCCGCCGGACGCGCATCTGACTATCAAAGTGTTGGCCGTGATGAACATGTGCTGGCAGCGCCCGAAACCAACAGCAGCGGCAAATGGGCAGGTGGCGGGATGCGCGCCACGCCAACCGATCTCGTTCGATTCGGGTCGGCATTGCTTGACGGGCGCATTGTGTCTCTGCAATCGAGAGAATTGATGTTCACGCCGCGCAAACTTAAAAACGGCAAGGTCAATCCGCAAAACTACGGATTGGGATTTCGCATCGATATGATCAGCGATCCGGCCTATCCGGGTAAGTCCTGGCGCGCGGTGCATCACGGCGGGGTTGCGGCCGGGTCTCAGGCGATGCTGGTACTGTTGCCTGAGCAGAATGTGGTGGTTGCCATCACGGCTAACGCGACAACACAGCCGCCGGGGTTAGGTATGTTCGATGCTGCGACTGACCTTGGTCTGATGATTGCAAACCGGTAACCGGGCGCGATGAAGCTTCGCGCCCGGGATGAGTTTTTATGTTTTTCTATGGCGCGTATTTGAACGACAACATTACGCGGGCGCGATAGGCGACGACCTTGCCGTTGTCGTCAAGGCGCATGTCGAGCTTTGTCACTTCGGCGACGCGAAGGTCGCGCAGGGACTTTGCCGCTGCTTCGATTGCGTTCTTTGCGGCGTCTTCCCAGGATGTTTTGCTGGTGCCGATCACCTCGGTTACACGGTAGACGCCGGTTTCATTGGAACTTGATTTCTTCGCCACGAATGTTCCTTTCGATGTTGCCAGAGCAGGCCCTGCGGGGCGTGCCTGCAGTCCAGCATAGAGGGAAAATTCGCCATTGCCGACTGCGCAAAGCACTATTTTGCCTGGGTACTCTTATAATAATCGCGCATAAGTTCGTGTGACCACGCGGGCTGCCGGATGCTGCCGATGGGGTCGAATTCACGCATATATGGCTTGATGTCGAGCACGGGTGTCCCGTCGATGGCGTCGAGGGCGCGAACTGTCAATACCATGTCTTCAACTTTGATGATGCTGCAGCGGGATAGACCGATGCGGTTTGGCCGGGCCTTGCCGCGTTGGCCAAATATCCCGACGCGCGGCCAGTCTTCGCGTCCGCGGGGATGACGGGCGCCCTTTTCGATTTCACCGGGTGCAACCCTGTGCATTAGAAACAGTATTTCTGCATGAGAAAATTCGCCGAGACTGAAGAGCGCCTCTGGCGTGAAGAGATCGTTGTCCAGGTGGATTTCGGAGATCAAGTCGCCCCAAAAATCATCAACCGGTTCCAGGCGTGGACTTCTGACAATCCCGACGGGCGTGACGGGGAAGCTGTTCACCTGGACAGGCCGCGCGTGGCGACGATGGTGATGGTGTAGCCGGCGATGACGTCGATGAGCTGCATCAAGCCCAGCAGAAAAAATGTGGAGGTTGTGAATCCCGGAATCGACATGAACTCAACTGCGAAGAACAGCAACGTCATGACGGCGATGCCGTGATTGACGAGCGAGAGCATGGGGGAGCCCACCGACTTCAGGATTTCAATGAAGAGCAATCCCATCCCGGCGGCGACGATCACGTCGGCCTGGGTCATCGCCCAGACGGTGCCGGAGAACATCGTTACCTGAAAGGCTGGACCTGCAAGCCACGTGTTGATTTGTGCTTGATCGACGCCATAGACCGCAAACACCATAAAGTTGAAATAGATGAGCGGCAGGGCGAGAAGCGGAAATACGTCAAACGTTGGTGATGAGGAACTTAGGCGCACGCGGCGCTGACGCATGGAACGCATGACAATTTCCCAACATGATCAACTGATTCGCTGAGTATAGTCCGCCGCGGCTCCGGTCTATTTCAGAAATTGGGAATAGCAGCTCAAATCATGCTCAGATGAAATGTAAATGCCAGCGCCTAACTAATTCTGAAAGCATGCTGAATGCCTCTTGCGGACTGGTGTGGACGGCCTTTTTTCCGATGTGTTGCAATCGCGCTGCACATTGATCGCGAAGCCTTTGGCCGAATTGGAAGAAATTTGTACGCCGGACTTAGCGGTATTTTTTCTCCATTTGGGCGACTGATTTTTTGATGATCGCTTTTAGGGTGGGTAGATCGATGTCAGACAACCGCTTGATGTAGAGACACGACACGCTTGTGGTGTGTTTGCCGAGTTTGGCCAAAAGCGGTTCGTAGCCTGAAAAACCTGGCATGATGTAAAGTGACAGTGATTGTTTGCGCGGACTTACGCCGACAATTGGCCAATCGCCTTTGCGGCCGCTGGCATAGACATATTGGTATTTTCCAAACCCGATGATGCTTGAGCCCCACATCACCGGCTTGTTGTTGGTGATTTCAGCCATCAATTTTACGATTGTGACTGTGTCAGCTTTTCGGTTTGCAGGCAGCGCTTTCAGAAAACTTGCCACACTTAACGATGTCTCTTTGGTCTTCGGCTCTGCCATGGCCTTCTCCGAACCGTGGAATGCTTTCGGGTTCGGCAATTGCACAGATTGCCGATGATTGATAGTTTGCTCCTGTCGATACCGCCGGGACGGTTTCTGCTTATGACCATCGAGACAATTTTTCCGCGTTTGAAACGGACCTGCGAAAGCGAGCGGTTCGAAGCGGTGCTGCGTTCCGGTTCGATCCCCGGCAGCATCCCCCAGCTTGCAGATATTGACTGGGCAATGATCGGCGATTTGCTTCCGTGGATCGTCGTTGTTGATCCCGATGCTACCTATGGAACACTAAGATTTGTGTCGGCCGGTGTCCGCCTTGCGGCCGCGTTGGGGTGCGAGCCGATTGGACTGGATTATCTTGAGTTTGTTGATCCCGCGATCAAGGGCGAGGCGTTCGACAGCACATTTTTGATGCTGAACCGGCCGTGTGGTTTGTGGCAGATCTCGCCGGCGTTGACGCGGGACGGTGGGAGAGTGCGTTTGGAATACACGGGCTATCCGGTATTCGACCATGACATCGGGCGTGGTCTGATTGTGGGCTACGTCCAGCAAAAAGGTTCACTCGTTTCCCCCATTGTGTCAGTGCAAAAGTCGACGGAGTGGAACTGGCTTGAAATGCGGAACAGGCCGGAACGCTAACTTGCTTTGGTTGATGGACGCGTTGTGCGTTCGGCGATGACTAACGCTGCCAGCAACAGCAACGCCGCCGCGAAGAATGGTGCGCCCAAGACGGGAAGACTGCCCGCGCCGTCCTTCATGTCGATGGCGGCGGCGAAGATCAGCGGATAGACAATGGGAGCAATGATGAACGATATGCCGTTCATGCTTCCAAGCGCGCCCTGGAGTTGGCCTTGTTCCGACGGGCTGACGCGCTGCGACATGAGGGACTGCGCAGCGGGACCATAGAAGCTCCACAAAGCTGCAACCGGGATGGCAACCCAGACCCAAAACCCGGTCGAGCCAAAGGTGTAGATCAAGAAGCCGGAAATGCCGAAACACAGCCCCACGATGATTGCGCGCCGTTCGCCCAGAGCCTTGACGACAGGCCCGGTCAAGCCACCTTGGACGATGATGCTTGCAACGCCAACGGCGGCGAGCGCGTAGCCGATCATCAACTGGTCCCAGCCATAGCGATACATCACGAACCAGGCGAATACCGTTGGATAGACATTGTGCGCGATCATGTAGAGAAATTGCGCGCTTGCCAGACCGAATAATTCCGGGTGCGAGCTCAAGAGCTTGAATGAGCTCAGCGGGTTGGCTTTGGCCAGCGAGAAGGCCTTGCTGCGCTTTTCCGGCGGCAATGATTCAGGCAAGATGAAATATCCGTAGAGTGCGTTCAGCAGGCTCAGCCCGGCGGCGATCCAGAACGGGAGGCGTGGATCTACGGCTCCCGTGACACCTCCCAGCAGCGGGCCCAAAACAAATCCGATGCCGAAGGCGGCTCCCATCAGGCCGAAGGCGGCGGCACGTTTGTCGGGCGGAGTTATGTCGGCGATGTAGGCATTGGCGGTGCCAAAACTTGCAGCGGTGATACCTGACAGCGCGCGGCCAAGGAACAACCACCACAGGTCGGGAGCGAGGGCCATCAGGATATAATCAAGACCGAGGCCTGTCATCGAAATCAGCAACACAGGCCTGCGCCCGAAACGATCAGACAACGCGCCTTGGATCGGTGTGAAGACAAACTGCATCACAGCCCAAACCAACCCTAACAGGCTTCCAATGCGCACGGCGTCGGCCTGGTCTCCACTCATGAAACTCTCGATGAGTTTCGGCAGGACCGGAATGGTCACACCCATCGCCAGGACATCGAGTGTCAGGGTGAAGAAGATGAAAATGACCGCAGCCCGCGAGGGCGCAAGGGTTGCAGTCGACGCGTTATCGGTCATGCAATTTCCTAGAGGAGCATGCCGGTCTTAGCGATTTTTGGGTCACAGTGCGAGTTGGATTGCAAGTGTCAGCGTGAAAACGCGAGCGGATAGGTAACTGTCCAGCGTTGTGAGCGAACGCTGCCGGGCGCAAGTTCGAGTGCCATAAATGCGTCGCCAGCGTACGGCGCGTCCAGCAATCTTGCCAGCAGATTTGAGAAGCCTAGGCGGACATAGTAGTTCGGGTGGCCGAGGACAACGGCGAGCTCGACGCCTTGGCGTTTCAGGTGAGTGATACTCGCTTTGATCAAGGCGGAACCTACGCCACGGTGTTGATGACTGGGAAAGACAGAGAGTGGTGCAAGCGCGGTGGCATTCAATGATGCACCGGCAGATGTGACGCTAAGGCGTGAGTAGGCGATGTGGCCAATGAGTTGATCGTCCATCTGGGCCACGAGCTCGAGTATCATGTCGCCATCGTGCCGCAGAACGTTGACGAGTGCGGTCTCGCTTGCGCCTGCAAATGCTGCCGTGATGGTGGCGGCAATTGCGGGGTCATCTGCCGGTTCGCGCACACGAATGGTCGGTGTTTCAGCTTGACGTGGACGCTGGACCGGGTCTGAATCAGCCACGGCTTGAACCTCACATGAGCGATTGAACATTCTTATTCGCACGGATCAGATGGAACAGCAAAAACGCCAGATGCAGGCGCTGATTTGCGTGTTCGTGGTGGTGGCGCAGATGCTTCTGCCCGCCGTTGTCTTTCAAGCAGAGGCGCTGGCGTCCGGGGTTTGTGTTGCTGGCAACTCAAGTCAGGACCCATCAGACTCTCACGCTCATGACGGGCAGTGCTGTCTGTGCGCCGTGCACGTCTCTTCGCCGTTGATTCCGGCGCTTCTCGCGGGTTCATGCGACCGATTGGTCAGTCAGCAACCGGCTGCGGCGGCGAAGGATCGCCGCAGCGTGAGCCTTTACTATGGCTCTCCTCCACCCACGGGTCCGCCCCAATTCGCACTTTTGTCCGGCGTATACTAACTGCTGACTGCGAATTCGATTCTTGGAGAATGTCATGACTTGGTTGTTCCGGCCTTTCCGGCTGTTTGCGCTGCTTCTCATTTCAACGGGAGGTTGGGCTGCACTTTCTGATGCACATGATTACGCGTTGGGGTCCGTTTCAATTGCGCACCCGTGGGCTTTGCCAACAGCACCGGGAGCGCGCACTGGCGCGGCGTTTATGAAAATCAGCAATCGCGGCAAAACCGATGTGCGGCTCACCGGCGGGTTCAGTCACTTTGCCGGGGGTGTTGAGATTCATTCAATGTCGATCGACGACGGAATTATGCGGATGCGTCACCTGCAGGACGGGCTCGTCATTCCGGCCGGCGGGGAGGCGGAGTTCCGGCCTGGCGGATTGCACCTGATGCTTACAGGATTGCAGCGACCGCTGGTTTTGCATGACCGCGTGCCGTTGACGCTGCTTTTTGAAGGTGGGGCGAAAATCAATATGGTTCTGTTTGTGGATCAACCGGTGGGTACGCCCACGCATCAGGGGCACTGAGCGATGTTAGGCCTGACCCGCTTTCCTGTCCTGGCATTGGTTGGGGTGCTGATCTTTCTGGTGCTTGGTATTGCTATTGGATTTTTGCAATCCAATAGCAAGGCGCCGGCGCAACTGCAGCAAGGGGGGCCTGTTCTAGCGCCGTTTCAACTTGTTGATCACCTGGGCAGAGCCGTCAGCGAGCGGGATATGCTTGGCCGGCCTGCGGTTTTGTTTTTTGGTTTTACCTATTGTCCCGATGTGTGCCCGGTGACGCTGGCGTCTCTGTCGGCAGCGCTGGAAAAAATGGGAAATGATGCCGGCAGCATCGGCGTGTTTTTTGTTTCAGTCGATCCGGAGCGTGATACGCCGACGGTGCTCAAAGCGTATCTTTCGGCTTTCGATCCGCGTATCCGTGGTTTGACCGGTGCGCCCGGCCAGATTGCCGCGCTGGCGAAATCGTTTGGGATTTATCACGCCAAGGCCAACTCGGGCGGTGAAGCCTATACAATCGATCACACGGCTTCGGTCATTCTTGTTGATGCAAGCGGACAATTTCAGGCAACGATTGCCTATGGCGAGAATGCAGACGTCGCGCTGGCAAAGTTGCAACGGCTGGCGCGAGGGGAAGGCGGTTAGAGAACATGTTCGTCACACTGGGAGAGCAACGGCTCTTCTTTGATGTCGTGGGGTCGAAGCTGCGGATTGACGGTCCGCGGATGAGCGAAGTGCCAACGCTGTTGGTGTTGCATGGCGGCCCTGGGTTCGACCATACGGGTCTGCGGCCTGGATTAGACGCGTTGTGCGATGTGGCGCAGGTGATCTATCTGGATCACCGGGGCAACGGGCGCAGCGTACCCAGCGATCCCAAGACGTGGAACCTGGTGCAATGGGGCGATGATATTCACGCATTCTGTCAGGCACTGGGCATTGATAAACCCATCGTGCTCGGGCAGTCGTTCGGCGGGATGGTTGCGCAATCGTATGTGACGCGTCATCCGCAGCATCCGCGCGCTGTCATACTTTCAAGTACGGCAGCGCGCATGGATTTTGAGTTCTGCTTTGCCATTTTTCAAACCAAAGGCGGCGTCGAAGCGTGTGACATCGCCAAACGGTTTTGGACTTCGGGCGATGATGCGTCGTTTGAGGACTACATGCGTGTTTGCATGCCACTTTATAACACCACGGTCGCGGAAGACGGCGTCAATTCACGGGCGCGTGCGATTATGCGGCGCGAGGTGTACCGGCATTTCTCGTTGCCTGGATGCGAGATGCACCGAATGGATTTCAGGCCGTCTCTCGCCCGTGTGACGTGTCCGGTGCTTGTGTTGGCGGGTGATGAGGATCCAGTCACGCCACCTCATTTGGCGCGGGAGATAGCATCATCGATCCCGGCAGCGCTCGCCTCGCTCCAGGTTTTTGATAGTTGCGGTCACGGCGCATTTCGCGACAAGCCCCGGATTGTTCTCGATGCGATCCGGCAATTCATGATGCAGTTGCAGTGACCAGTGATGTGCGCCTTTGCGGATGTTAGGGTTAAATCGGCTAAATGCCTTGCGGATGCCGACGTGAGCCTTCCAAATGAGTTGCTAATATGGCTGGCATCCAAGACTATCGGCGTGCGGGGTGATTATTTTGGGTAGGTGTGCTGCGAGGCGGGCTACTCTAAATGGGTAGACGCTGGTTGGCATATGGGTGTTGGGTGCATCCGAAGGCTGGCTGCTTCGCTGGTGACTCGGGGGACATGAATGGAAATCGCTACTGTTTGGCTTATCGACTCGCAACCTTTGCTGCGTGCGGGGCTGCGTGCACAACTCGATGGCAAGGGATTCCACGTTGCTGTTGATGCCGGGACCGTTGACGAGGCGATACGATTGGGTTCTCACGGACCGCAGGCCAATCTGGTGGTGCTGGATTTCGCGTTGGGATCTGCGTCGGTTGCAATGCTGAAAGCCGCACAAATGCAAACGCGTGTTGTCGTATTTGCCGAGGCTGCGGAATTATCCTTTTTGTCCGAAATGTTTGCCGCGGGTGTAGACGGCTATGTGCTGAAAAGCATTTCGCCCAATGCGCTCATTGAGTCGCTAAAGCTGGTCTTGTTGGGAGAAAAGGTGTTTCCCGGCATCTTGACCAATTTTCTGGGCGCCCTTCATAGCAATACAGTGGCCGGGCGCTCAGAGCGCGTGCGCGTGCGCGTGGGTGACGTCGCGCTGTCGCAGCGCGAGCTCGATATTATTCGTAATCTGTCGGACGGACACACCAACAAGTCAATCGCAAAGGCGCTTTCGATTACCGAGGCGACAGTGAAGGTGCATATAAAAACCGTGCTGCGTAAACTTGGTGCGGCGAACCGGACGCAGGTTGCCATCTGGGCGGTTCAACACGGTTTGACAAACGGCAACGCCGTGCTGCGTTCGCGGCCCTGAAGCTGGTCATGCGTTGAGTTCTTCGCGTGTGCACCCTTCGAAGTTCAAAATGAAGTCGGCGCCGTAAGCCAGGCTTGGAGTTTGAAATCCCGGCTTGAAGTCGCCATTTGCGACACGTTTGGCAATGGCCAGGCCCGTGAGGGCCGTGAGGGAGTACCCTTCCGGGGTGCGTAGCCGCGCGCGAACCGTCTCGCCCTTGGCGTTGCGGCCAACGGCGATCAAAACGGCATAACCGCTTTTGCGCTGCTCGTCCGTTGGGCCTTCGGGCTGGCGATCGATTTGACGTTTCAGAAAATTCTGGATGAACGACAGACCCAGAAATGCCTTCAGCAGTCCGGGCATTTTCGTCAGGCGCTGAAGCTCGGGCCGGGCCTCGAAATGGACTTCAATGTTTGGAATTTTTGTTGAGTGAAATGCCGTGGACACGTCACCCCAACTTACCGCCATGGTGGGTTTGGTGCCCTCTCCGAAATCGCAATGGTCTTCATGGGCACCTTCGATGCGCTCAATCTCGCCGCTACGGCGTACGCTTGTGCCCTTTGCTATGCCTTCGACCATGGTCTTTGCCGTGCCTCGCGACACGGAGCCCAGACCACCGATGTACATTTTCAAGTCCTGTGCGTCGGGTTGGCGGCGCTTGATGTGGGCGGCAAGACAGTCGGATGGCACGACATCAAAACCCACGCCCGGCAGAAGCATGATGCCGGCCATTCTTGCTTCGGCATCGCGGGTGGCGAGCGCTTCAAAGACGGCGATTTCGCCCGTGATGTCCAGGTAGTGCGTGGTGGTACGCAAGCAGGCGTCTGCCATAAGTTTTGAAGTTGCCGAAAAAGGACCTGCGATGTGTAGCACCACGGCCACGCTGGCCAGGGCTTTCTCAAGTTTGGCAGTTTCTGTGAGATCAAATGCACGCCATTCCAAGCCGAGTTCGAGAGCTAATGCTTTGACCTTATCTTCGTTGCGGCCGGCGAGAATCGGTGATAATCCTTGGGCTTTTGCCGTCCGGGCCGTCAGTTTGCCGGTGTAGCCTGTGGCGCCATAGATCAATATCTTTCCGTCGCGTGACATTGCGGTTTTCCCTGATTTCACTCGCCATGGTGTGGTGCGGCAGATTTGTGCCGTCAAGGGCTGCGATGCAATGGGAACTGTGGTACGAGTTTGGGTGGGGTTTCCGGGGACTGACTGATGATTCGATTCTGCACGATCTTCGGCTGTGTGATTGCCGTGTCAGCGCTTGCCTCGGCGAGAGCGGACGAGATCACAGGCACACGCACTTGGACGAATTGTCAGGGGGGCGCCGGCATTTGGAGCGATTTGCGCCTGTCGTCCTGCTCTGAAATTGTAAAATCGGGTAAGGCCACGGGCGCAGATCTGGCGAAGGTCTATTATTACCGCGGCAATACACATTTGATGCAACGGGACTATCGCAAGGCGGTGGATGATTACACACGGTCCATCGAACTGGCCAAAGGCGACGCGAGCGCGTTGCACGAACGGTGTTGGGCACGCGCGGTTTTGAATGTCGAGCTTGAGGACGCGCTGTCGGATTGTAATGAGTCACTCCGGATCAAACCCAATGACGGAGAGACGCTGGGTGGGCGCGGTTTTTTGTATTTGAAATTGGGATTTAATCGTACGTCGATTTTGGATTACGACGCCGCGCTATCGGCCAAACCCAACACGGCGGAATACTTGTTCGGCCGGGCAACGGCAAAGCTCAAGGCGGGTGATGCTGATGGCAGTGCTGTGGATTTTGCCGCAGCACGTAGTGCTGATCCCAAGATCGACGCCGTCTTCGCACGCTATGACGAAGTCAGCGGCGGTAAGGGATTTTGGGGCGCGGTGGCTGGCTATTGGGCTGCCGTGATGAAGTGGATGTACTAGCCTGAAAAGAGAGTTTGTTGACCCGCATACATCTTGCGAAGGTGGCAG
Source organism: Alphaproteobacteria bacterium (assembly GCA_034440175.1). Lineage (GTDB taxonomy): Bacteria > Pseudomonadota > Alphaproteobacteria > Micropepsales > Micropepsaceae > SZUA-430. The sequence continues at coordinate 18,845 of JAWXBO010000063.1, read as the reverse complement.
GCAGCAGTATTTCGTCCTGCCGCAGTGCCGTGCTTTATAGCACTGCTGAAATTGTATGCGATGTGAAGCAAGCGAAGAATGCGAGGGGGTAAGATGATCGCTATGACTGTCAATGGCACGTCCCACACTGTGGACGTTGAAGAGGGTATGCCCCTTTTGTGGGTGCTGCGGGACGTGCTGAATTTCACCGGTACGAAGTATGGGTGTGGGGTCGGTGCCTGTGGCGCCTGCACGGTGTTGATCGACGGTGCGGCGACGCGCAGTTGTTCCTTTCCGGCGGCACTGGCGGCGGGAAAGGCAGTAACGACGATTGAAGGCCTGGCATCAGGCGATACGTTGCACAAAGTGCAACAGGCCTGGATTGATATGCAGGCGCCGCAATGCGGATTTTGCCAATCTGGTCAGATCATGGCGGCGGTGGCTCTGCTGCAGGAAAAACCTCAGCCGACGGATGCCGAGATCGATGCAGCGATGACGAACATCTGCCGCTGCGGTGCTTACGCGCAGATTCGCGCTGCCATTCATTCAGCGGCAAAGGCTTAGGGATAATCATCATGGGGAAAGTTACACGCAGATTGATGATTTTCGGCGGCGTCGCTGTTGCGGGTGGCGGGCTTGTGGCCGGATATGCGTTGTTACCGTACGAGACGATAGACCGCGCGAGAAAGATTGGCGGCAAGGATGGCGAGTCCATGCTTGCGGCCTGGGTGCGTATTGCGCCTGACAATACCGTGACGGTCATTGTTCCGCATTCCGAGATGGGGCAGGGCGTGCACACGTCCTTGCCGATGATGCTGGCGGAAGAGCTGGACGCGGACTGGGCGCTGGTGCGTATGGAGCAGGCGCCTGCAGATATGGCGTTTGCCAATACCGGGCTCGCGCGCGGATATTTGCGCGGCGACACATCGATACCGGGATGGCTTTCTGGTGCAGCGGATTTCGGTTTTCGAAAAATTGCCGAGTCGATGAATCTGCAGCTTACCGGCGGCAGCACGTCGATACGATTCACCGGTGTTGATGGTATGCGCCGCACGGGTGCGGCGGCGCGCGCCATGTTGATCAAGGCGGCTGCCGCGAAGTGGGGCGTCGGTGAGGAAGCCATCGAGGCAAAGCAAAGCCGTCTGACACACCGAGCGTCTGGACGCAGTGCTACCTACGGTGAGCTCGCTTCGGCGGCTGGGGCTTACGATCCGCCAACCGATATCCGTCTGAAGGCAAAAAAGGATTACACAATCGTCGGAACGCCGATCAAACGCTTTGATATTCCGGCGAAAGTGAACGGCAGCGCCAAGTATGGAATCGACGTGCGCGTGCCAAACATGAGTTTTGCAAGTATTGCGGCTTCGCCGGTGTTTGGCGGGACGCTAAAGTCCGTCGATGCAGCGCCAGCGATGGCCATGCGCGGCGTGAAGAAGGTTGTGAAGCTTGCCAATGCGGTCGCGGTTGTTGCCGACAATACCTGGCGAGCGAAAGAGGCCTTGGCTGCGCTGAAGCCCGAATGGAATGAGGGCGCCAAAGCGGCGCTGACTTCACAGTCGATTTTCGCATCGATGGAGGCGGCACTGGACAAGGGCGGTCTGGTAGAAGATCACGCTTCCGGCGATGTTGATGCGAGCCTTAAATCTGCGAAGCGGGTTGTTGAAGCCAGCTATCGTGTACCGTTTCTTGCACATGCGACGATGGAGGTTATGAACTGTACAGCGCATTTTGAGGGCGACAGACTGACAATATGGGGTGGTTTTCAAAACGGGCTTGGTGCCAAGGCCGCCGCGGCTGCATGGGCCGGCATTCCCATTGATAACATTACGCTCAATCACACGGTGATGGGCGGAGGATTTGGACGACGCGGCAACACTGTCGATTATCTGGAGAAAGCCATCGCTGTCGCGCGGCAGGTTGAAGGCCCGGTACAAGTGACTTGGACGCGCGAAGAAGACATGACGCAAGACTACTACCGTCATGCATCCGTGGCGCGGATGAAGGCGGGCCTGGATGACAATGGCAAGGTGGTCGCCTGGCTTCATACCTTCACGGATAAATACGATCCGCCGGAAGCCGTGTTCGTGAATTATGACTTTGCCAATCGCGCGGCGCGTTATGCCGAGCATGCAAATCCCATTCCGTGGGGACCCTGGCGCAGTGTCGATCACACGCAACAAGGTTTCTTTATCGAGTCGTTTATGGATGAACTTGCCCATGCTGCGAGTAAGGATCCGTATGAGTTCCGGCGTAGTCATTTGTCGAATGCGCCTCGTCACAAGGCGGTGTTGGAGCTTGCGGCGTCGATGGCCGGCTGGGGGACTGCGGCACCTTCGGGCCGGGCTCGCGGCATTGCGATGCGCGAAGCGTTTGGCACAATCGTTGCTCAAGTTGCCGAAGTGTCGCTGGCGGCAGGGGGACTTCCGCGCGTTCACAGGGTCTGGAGCGCGGTAGACCCAGGCGAAGTTATCAATCCGGCGACGTTCACGGCACAAATTCAAGGCGGTGCGATTTACGGCCTGACTGCGGCTCTCTACGGTGAAATCACGATCGACAAGGGCCGTGTCGTGCAGCAAAATTTCCCGGATTACGAGATGGTGCGAATGGCAGACGCGCCGGAGCACGAAGTGCGCTTCATCGAGTCGGGCGCGCGAACGGGGGGTGCGGGTGAGCCCGGCACTGCGCCCATTGCGCCAGCGGTCGCAAATGCCTTGTTTGCGCTCACGGGCAAGCGGATGCGGGCGTTGCCGCTGAAGAATGCGACGGCTAGAGTCACCACTAACGAGCGGGTGAAATCCAATGCGCAGAAACTCTAGGTTGGGTGCCGGCGTTTTAGTTCTGGCTGTGAGTGTGGCCGGTGCATGGTGGGCAAACGGGATTGCGAAGTCGCCGGTGGCGCCTGAGTCTGCTGCTGCTTTCCGGGTTGTCGAAAGCGTGCTTTCGCATCCGCGCTGTATGAACTGTCACACGACGGTGGCCTGGCCGACGCAGGGCGATGATCAGCATCGGCACACGTTCAATGTCTTGCGTGGCGCCGACAGTCGCGGAGCAATGGGGATGAAGTGCGCGACCTGTCATCAGGACAAGAACCAAGAGGCAGCGAAAGTTCCGGGTGCCAAGGACTGGCATATGGCTCCCGTCAGTATGGGTTGGACGGGCCTCAAGGGCGGCCAACTGTGCAAGGCGTTGCTTGATCCGGCGAAGAATGGCGGGCGCTCGGGCGAAAAGGTGATTGAGCACCTGCGTGCCGACCCGTTTGTTATGTGGGCCTGGACTCCGGGCGCGCAGCGAACGTCACCGCCGGTCAGCCACGAAAAGTTCCTTGCGGCAGCCCAGACGTGGATCGGCGAAGGGGCCGTGTGTCCGCCCTAGATTGAGAAGCACGTCGAAGGCGCCTTTATCCGGTCGCGCGCAGGTTTTCTTGCAGGCGGCGCGATAGGTGCGCTTGCAGATTGCCCTGCGGGACTTGGGTCAAATCTTCCTGGAAGACTTCCGTTAGAACACGGTGGACAAGGAAATGGGACTCGTTGACGCCTTTTCCGGCGCGCCTTGCTTCTTGGCAAAGCTCGGGACCGAAGGCAACGAGTTCTGTTGGCCTGTAAGGCATGGTTTCACTCCAACCAGTGTTTAACGGAACGTGAACCCCGACTAAACGGTCGTGACATAAAATTGTTCCGAAGTCCCCGCGCGTTTGTGTCCGGCTCGCGAACGACGCTTGCGGAAATTTCCTTCATGGTGCCGGGTTTTGGTGCATTGCAGCGCAAGCCGATAGGTCAGGTGCGACGTGACTTTATTGGTTAAGCGGGTTCGATTGATATTGCAGTGCAAAACGGAACAGGCGTGCCATTTGACCGGCAGGCACAAACTTGTGAACAATTTTTCACGGCACGGTTTCCGTTATTTCCGTTTGTAGCCTGCTTCGGGCTTGGCGGAGGGTGCGCCCTTGTTTTTGAATAATGGGCTCACATTTTTTCCATTCAAGAGGGGCTTTTGGCTATCAGGTGACAGCTCGATTTCACCGTTTTCGGCGAGCTGGCCGGTAATTTTCGACATCATATCCAGCTGGGTTTGCACGTCGTCCATGATGCGGGCCATGGCACCGGATACCCAACGCTGCCAAGCTTCGGCACGCTTCTCGTGGTCGCCGGTGATGTTCATTTCGCCGAGCATCGTCATTGTGGCTTCGGCACCTTCGCGCCGGCGTTCAAACCATTTGTCCAGATTGGTTTGAAAACCATCCAACATGAGTTTCTGCGTCGCGATCACCCGCTTCATCGACTCGAGATAAGCGGTGTTGGGAAATGGCACATGAACGAGATCGCTCAACACTTCGGAAGGTGATTTCTCTTCGGCCATGGATCGCAGTCCTTTTTGTGCGTGCAATACAAGCGTGGCTTGGGTACGTGGTTTTTTTGAGGCGGCGGGTCAGGTCCGTATGCACATAGGGTGCAATGCGCGGTCCGCCGAAGCAGCGTGCCCGGTGTCTGCATAGCAAATGTATGGTGTCGCGCACAGTATGGTTGTGATGGTTGTCAACCGTGATGTCAGAAGGTTGTATTCTTGCTCTTCGGCAATCACCGGGAGTGGGTGGCCGTTTGGGAAGTCAATGCTTTTGTTTGATTGGATTCGCAAATGTGTGGCTGATGGAACCCAGTTTGGCAGTTTTGTTGCGAGCCGGCTAACCCCCCCCCAAACCCGGTAGTTGTTTCACTGTTGGTTACCACAGCTTGGTGGCGCTTCTGACACGTGAAAAGGGAATATCGGTGCGAGGCGTTGATTTTTAAGGGCGCAAGGCCAAAATCAGCAGGTGTCGGGTTGTTCGCGGACGTGGGGACGTCCAAGGGCAACCGACTAACCGCCAAGGCGCATTTAAAACGCGCGCCACAAGCGGGGGGCGCGGGCTCTCTAGTGAATTCGGCCGGAACAACGTCACCAGCGCTGTCCGATAATTCCGAACCACTAGGAGCCCGCTGTTATTTTGGGGCACGCGGATCCAGAAAATTACGAGGTTTTGCGGGTGCTGCTGCGCCGCTTGAGATCGTCTGGCGTGATTGAGCCATCACCGTTGCGATCAGCGCGCATAAATTGAGAGCGTGCCCTGCCGCCGAATTCCTCGGGTGTGATGGCGCCGTCCAAATTCCAGTCTGCATAGCGCAAACTATCCACGTTGTCCCGGTCGCTGCGATCAAAGGGAGGGCGCTTGGGATCCAAACCTTGTGCCTGGGCCTTGATCCGCCAAGCCTCGTAGCGGGCATTGCGCTCAACCCGGCGGGCATCGGAGTGGCGTTGGATTTCTGCCGCGTCGAGACGGCCATCGCCGTTGGTATCGACGGCGCCAAACTCAGCGCTCAAGGTGGAATCCATTTCAAGACGCGTCAGGCGGCCGTCTTTGTCCGTGTCGTATTGCATAAGCCTTGAATCTGCTGAAGGTCCGCCTTGACCGCCGCCACGTGTTGATATGGGTGAGCCGGTGTCGAGGACCGTTGTGTAGCCAAGGGCGAGGGCGCCAGCCGCCACCACCAATGTTCCCGCGACGGCACCGATCCAGATGATGCGTGTCATTTCTCTCTCCGTATGTATGTAACCACTGAAAACGTGGCGGTTAGAGAATGCACACTCAGTGTTGCGGAGAAATGCCGGTGACGAAGCAATTGTGTATGAAGGCGTGTCTGGCCCTCTTGTTGACATAATTTGTTACAATTTTGGGTCGTGAAACTTCTGGCGGGCCCTCAGAGAACCGATGAGCGAAAAAAGCTTTCACCTTCTGGTGGTCGATGACGCGCGCGAGATTCGCGATCCGCTGGTGAAATATCTGCAAAACAATGGCTATCGCGCGATGGGGGCTGAGAGTGCTGGCGCGGCGCGAAAACTGCTTCGGACCAGGGCGTTCGATCTGGTGGTGCTTGATGTGCTGATGCCGGGTGAAGACGGCTTGAGTTTTTGCAGATATCTTCGGGAAACCGGCGATATTCCCGTGCTGTTTCTCACGGCAAAGAGCGACGAGGTTGATCGCATTGTCGGCATCGAGCTGGGGGCGGATGACTATGTGATCAAGCCTTTCAATCCGCGCGAGCTGTTGGCGCGCATTGGCGCGATCCTGCGGCGGGTGACAGCCATGCCGCTGCGGCAAGAGAGTGCCGGGCCACCGCGTGTTCAGTTCGGCCGGTGGGTGCTGGACAACGTGCGCCGCGAGCTTGTGAATGAGCGTGGAGCCGGCGTGGCGCTTTCGACGGGCGAGTACAAACTTTTATGTGCGCTGATTGAGCGGCCGAATTTGACATTGCGGCGCGAGGAGCTGCTGGATCTGATTTCCGGTCGTGAGGCGCAAGCCTATGATCGCGCGGTTGACAATGCGGTCATGCGCTTACGGCGAAAACTTGAAGACGATCCGCGCCATCCCAAACTTATCCAGACGGTGTGGGGCGGTGGTTATGTGTTCGCTGCCGAGCCGGTTACGCTGTGACGGGGTGGCGGGTCCCGCTCTGGGCCGAGCTGTCGTTTGTGATTTTGCTCGCCCTGGTCGCGTCGAACGCAGTGACTTTTGTTCTGGCAGAATCCCGCCGCTCGAGTGACATCCGGGCTGAGCGGACCGGGGCGATCGAAGGCCGGTTGACCGCGCTGGTTGGGTTGCTCTCGCGTTTGCCTGAAAGCGAGCGTGCGAATTTGTTGACTGTCGCATCGGTGCGCCGCGAGCGCGTGTCGATTGGAACGACACCGCGGGTTGCCGATCATGCGTTGCGCGAAAGCAAGGCTGAGGCCCGCTTGACAGCGTCGCTGGGTGCGCTCGCACCCACCGATGTGCGCGTGGCCAAGCGGGGGCTGCCTGATCTTGGCTTTTGGGGTGCGCGCAAGCGCAGCGGACTCGAGCGCTTCAGCGTAGCCATCGCCCTTGGACCCCGGCAATGGCTGAACGCGGAATTTTACTGGCCCGAGGGTGAGGCCTTGCTGCCAGGCCTTTTATTTTCAGGCGTGGTCGCGGCGCTGGCGCTGATCGTGGTGTCGGTGTGGATTGGCTGGCGTGTGTCTGGACCATTGCGGCGGTTGGCGGAGGCGTCGGCGCAGATGCAATCGGGAAAAGCGGTGTCTGCTATCCCTGAGACCGGACCGTGGGTTTTGCGCGGCGCTGCGAAGGCCTTCAATCTCATGTCGCAACGCCTGATGACGCTTGTCGACAACCAACGGGTTTTATTGGCGTCGATCGGTCATGACCTGCGGACGCCGATCACCTCACTCAGGCTCAAGAGCGAGTTCATCGAGGACGAGGACTTGAAAAGACAATTCAGCGGCAGTCTCGACGAATTACAGTCGCTGACTGAAGCAGCCCTTGATGCCGTTCGCAATGGGATTGGTGAAGAGGCGCCGCGGGAAGTTGACGTGTGTGCGCTGGCCGAAAGCATCTGCGCGGATCTGTCCGATCTGGGTGCGGATGTGGCGTTTATTTCGGGCGCTCCGGTCTATGCCGTGTGCAGGCCCAATGAGATCAAGCGGGCAGCGCGTAACCTTGTGGAGAACGCCATCAGATACGGCGAGCGTGCGCGGGTAAGTGTGAATGGCGCGGGGCAAAATGTTGCAATCGTGGTCGAGGATGATGGACCCGGATTGACGGCTGAGGATATGTCACGTGTCTTTGAACCGTTCGTGCGCCTGCTGGCACCCGCCAACGACAATGCGGCGGGGCATGGCCTGGGATTGACCCTGGCGCGCGCGATTTCCCGGGCGCATAGCGGGGATGTTTATTTGGAGAACCGTGATGAACGCGGGTTGCGGGCGACGCTGACGTTGCAGCGCAGGGGCTGAATTCAGCGCGCGCCGAGACCCCCATCCCCTGCAGCAGCTACGGCTGCGCAGGGACTTCCCCCGCAAGCGGAGGAAGATGAAAAGCACTGTTGTCTGCCCCCGCTTGCGGGGGAAGTGGCTGCGCGCCGTCAGGCGGCTCGCAGACGATGGGGGGCTGTGCTGCTGGTATCAAATCGTCTTTGGCGGCCAAGGGATGAAGCTTGACGTGCGCCGCACGTAATCGCTGTAGCCCGCGCGGCGTTTGGTCAAGTGACCTTCAACGGTTGGAATGCCGCTGTATTTGACAAGCAGAACTGTGACCAAAACTGGGCCTGGCAATGACCAGATGCCGATGATGGTTTCGGTGGCGATCAGGAATAACCCCCACCACAGGCAGGCGTCGCCAAAATAATTCGGATGGCGGGTGTAGCGCCATAGACCCTGATCCATGACTTTGCCGGCATTAGCCGGTTCGGCGCGAAAGCGCGTGAGTTGCCAGTCGCCAATCGTTTCGAAGGCGATGCCGGTTAGCGCCATAGCAACACCAAGCCAAGCGAGCACGCCCAGTGACGACGGCGGCGCCATCTGTCCGATCTGCACAGGCAGGCTGACCATGAACTGCAGGGGCGCCTGCAGGGCAAACACCATCCAGAACGATGCTTTGGCAAAGCTCCAGCCTTTCTGGCTTTGCGCCTTCCCGAGCAAGGAGGCATAGCGGCGGTCTTTGCCTTGTGTGAGCCAGCGCCATAAAAGATATCCGCCCAGTCTCACGCCCCATAGCGTGCACAGGATGGTCAGCGCGATGGCGTGCGCTGAGCCGGGCTCAGAGTTCATGAAACTGACCAAGGCCGTCAAGACGATGCCGAACGCCCACCAGCTGTCGACAAAGCTGGCATCATTCAGGCGGCACGCAATGCGCCACAGGACGAAGAAGCACAGGCATGTAATGAGAGCGTTGACGAAGAGGAGAGCGAGGATGGGCATCGACTTACGAGAAGCCCTTCCAGTGCCCCGCCGCGCGCAGGCGATCAAGGAAGACTTGTTCGTAGGCTTGCTCGGGCGCCTCGCGCGTTAACGCGTCCATGCACTCAGCGTCGGCGCCGATGAGGATGCGCCATTTCTCGTCGCGGACGCCGTTGAGGATGATCGTTGCCGCCTCGGCAGCGGAGGTCGGCGCGTTGGCTTCGAATTGGCGCGCCATCTCAGTCATCATTTGCTGAATCTGTTGGTCGGTCATCGCGTCGGCGGGCATGCCCATCGACTTCATCGAGCGGCGGGCGTCGGCGATTTCCTTGGGCGTCATCTCGCTGATGGAGTGGCCGGTTAGGACCATGCGCGAGTTCTCGACGATCGAGGTGCCGATATGGCCGGGCATGACGACCGAGCACTTCACGTGCGGCGCGTTGATGCGGAAGTCGTTGATGAGGCCTTCGGTGAAGCCCTTGACCGCGAACTTGGCGGCCGGATAGGCGGTGTGTGAACGCGTGGGTCCGAGGGATGCCCAAAAGCCGTTGACGCTTGAGGTGTTGACGATGTGGGCCTCGTGGGCCTTCACGATCATGTCGATGAAGGCGCGGCACGAGTAGTAGACGCCGTACCAGCAGACGTTGAAGGTGCGCTCCCATTCCTCGCGCGGGCTTTTGAGGAAGCTGGGGCCGCCGCCGATGCCGGCGTTGTTGAAGAGCAGATGGATGTGATCGGTGTCGAGTTCGCGGGCGACGGCGTCACGGAAATTCAGCACCTGTTGTTCGTTCGAGACGTCGGCGACGTGGGTGATCACGCGGGTGCCTTGGGGCGCGTTGGCCTGGCAGAGGCGTTTGGTCTCTGCCATGTTCTCGGCCGAGACGTCGCACATGGCGACGGTGCAACCTTCGGCGACAAGCTGCCTGGCGAGCTCGCGGCCCATGCCGGTGCCGCCGCCGGTGATGACGGCAATTCTTCCTGCGAAGTCTTTCATGTGAATGTCTCCCTTGGGGCGATGGTAGCGGAGACGCGCAAATTGTCCAACGTGCGCTTTGCGGCCCACTTAAATAAATCCTGGGAGCGCGGGCGTCCCGCCCGCATTTTTAACGCACCCACTTTCACTGGCGCCAGCAGGGCGGAAAATGCCCGCGCTCCCGGGAAGGTCTCGTCCGTATTTTGGATTTTTTCCGGTGAACTCGGTGCACCATGAGGATTTTGTGCAAATAGATGCATTACATCTGTTCTTGTTGCATTTACAGTTTCGAATTATGATCCGGTCATTCAGAAGCCAAGCGCTTGCAGCGTTCTGGAACCAGAATGATCCCCGAGGCATAAGTGGTAGCGGGGTTCAAGCTGCGGCGCCTTGCGCAATCATCTGGTCGATTTCGGTTGCGCTGACGCCGCATTCGGCGAGGACGGCGCGGGTGTGTTGGCCGATGCCGGGTGCCATTTGCGGGCGTTGCTTGGTTTCGCCCTGGATGGTGATGGGGCTGTCGACGGTGCGCAGGCCTTTCTGGTTTTCGAATTCCGGAAGGAAATTGTTGGCAGCGACCTGCGGGCATACGAGGTGGTCATCGGGTTTTGCGATGGGGCCAACGGTGATGCCGGCACGCTGAAACATGGTTCGCCATTCGCTCCAGTCGCGGGTGAGGAAAATTTGTTCGAGCGCGTGCAACAGGGCGGGCGCGTTGGCGCGGCGTGCGACCGGGGACAGGAAGCGCGGGTCGGTGGCCCATTCTTTTTTTCCGAGGCATTCAAGCAGGAGGGGCCATTCGCGAAGCTGGTTGATCATCGCCAGGATAAACCAGCGGCCGTCCCTGCAGGCGTAGATTTCTGTCAAGGCGCCGCGCATACCTCGCTGGAGGCGAACCGACATGTCGGCATCGCAGAGGACGGCCTGCATATAGCAACTGTTCGACCACAGACCATTGGCGAGCAGTGAAGTGGAAACGACGCTGCCTTTGCCAGTGCGCTCGCGCGTGTAGAGTGCGGTTGCGATTGCGGCGTAGAGCGCCATGGCGGTTGGGTGATCGCCCATGCCGGGTACGGAGATTGCGGGTTCGGTTTGCGGCGTGGCGCGGACGGCTTCCATCAGACCCGAGCGCGCCCAATAGGCGGTCGCGTCGTAGCCGGTGCGATCTTTCTCCGGTCCGTCTTCGCCGTAAGGTGTCAGGGATGCATAGATCAGGCGCGGGTTGAGCTTGAAAATATCGTCGGGGCGCAGTTTCAGGCGGTCGCGGATGGGGCCTGGAAAGTTGGTGATGAAGACGTCGGCTTTGCGGATGAGGGTTTCGAACACCGGGCGGGCGGCTTGGTGTTTGAGATCGAGCGCCAGGCTTTCCTTGTTGCGGTTGTCGAGCGTCCAGTAATAGTCGCGGCTGGCCTGAGGGATGCCAGGCATTTTCATCAGCTGACGATAGCTGTCGCCTTCACCCGGCGGTTCGATCTTGATCACCCGGGCGCCGAAGTCGGACATGATGGTGGCGGCGGCGGGGCCTACAATGAAGCTGGCGCAATCGATGACGAGCAAGTCGCCAAACAGGGATGCCATGATGCTGAATTCTCCGGAGAGGCGAGCGGGACCGGCGGATACTAGCAGCAGGGGCGGGGCTGGACACAGGAACGTGAGGTTTTTCCGCTGCGCAGCGCTTGCGGACTCGGTTGCGGTTGGTATGGTCCCGGCGGTCTGAAATCGAAGGGGATTCACGAATATGTTGGTTGGCAAATTTGTATGCGTTGTGTCCGTGATCGCTCTCAGCGTCGCACCGGTCATGGCAGCGGCGCCAAAGCCTGCGCCGACGAGGACGTTGGCAAAGCTGGTCAATATTCCCCATCAACAGTTTGCTTTGAAGAATGGCCTTCGGGTCATCGTTCACACTGATCGCAAGGCGCCGGTGGTGGCGGTGTCGGTGTGGTATGGCGTGGGATCGAAGCATGAGCCCAAGGGCAAGACTGGCTTTGCTCATTTGTTCGAGCACTTGATGTTCAACGGCTCGGAGAACGCGCCGGGCGATTATTTCGAACCGCTGCAGCAAGTGGGCGCGACCGACTTTAACGGCACGACATGGCTGGACCGGACGAATTATTTTCAGACGGTGCCGACTGGGGCACTTGAACGGGCTTTGTTTTTGGAAAGCGACCGCATGGGCCATCTGCTTGGTGCGGTGACGCAGGAGAAACTCGATAACCAGCGCGGCGTGGTGCAGAACGAAAAGCGCCAGGGCGACAACCAGCCTTATGGGTTGGTCGAGTACGCAACGTTTGAGAGTTTGTTCCCGAAGGGCCATCCCTATCATCACTCGACCATCGGTTCGATGGCCGACCTTGACAGCGCCAGTCTTGATGACGTGAAGAAGTGGTTTGTCGACAATTACGGTCCTAACAATGCGATTTTAGTGTTGGCGGGCGACATCGACATGGCGACGGCCAAGCGGCTCAGCGAGAAGTATTTCGGGGACATCGCGCGCGGGACACCGCTGCGGAACGTCGACGCGCCGGTGCCGACGCTGTCGGCGCCGAAGTCCGAGGTGATGAAGGACCGGGTTGCGACGACACGCATCCATCGCATGTGGGCGGTGCCTGGATTGAACGACAAGCACGCGGTGCCACTGCAGGCGGCGGCGACGATCCTGGGCGGGTTGTCGAGTTCAAGGCTTGATAACGCGCTGGTGCGGTCGGAGAAGATTGCGGTTGCGGTGACGGCCGAGGCGCAGATTTTTCAGCATGCGGGTGTGGTGACAGTGACTGCCGATGTGAAGCCGGGCGGTGACGCTGTAAAGGTGGCGGCGCGGCTTGATGCGGTGATCGCTGAGTTTCTGCGCGACGGCCCGACGGCGGACGAGTTGAGCCGGGCCTCGACCGTGATGGCCGGGCGCCAGATTCGCGGCTTTGAAGCCGTCGGCGGTTTCGGCGGCAAGGCGACGGCGTTGGCCGAAGGCTTGCTCTACTCCAACAATTCCAATTTCTACAAAAAGGAACTGCAGGTTTGGGCGTCGTTGACGCCCTCGACTGTGCGGGCGAGTGCGAAGCAGTGGCTGTCGCGCCCGGTCTATTCGCTGACCGTTGAACCAGGTGAGCGCACGGAGAGTGGTGCGGAGCGCGGCGGGGATGATGGATTGAAGGTCAGTTCATTGTCTGCACCCAGCAATTATCGTGACCCGAATTCGGAGTATCAGGTGTCAGCACCGCGCGTGGCGGTTGACCGGTCAAAGTTGCCGGATGTCGCCGCGCTGGCCAGTCTCGATTTTCCTGCGATCGAGCGCGGGAAGCTTTCGAATGGAATCGAGGTGGTGTTCGCACGGCGTACATCGGTGCCGACTGTTCTGGTGAATGTCAGTTTTGATGCCGGTTTTGCCGCTGATCCTAAAGCGGCATTGGGTACACAATCGCTGATGCTGAGCCTGATGCGCGAAGGCACGACGACGCGCAGCAGCGTGCAGATCGCGGAGGAAAGCGAGCGGCTTGGTGCTACGATCAATACCGGTGCAACGCTTGATCGTACCGCCGTATCTCTTGATGCGCTGTCGCCCAATCTGGCGGCGTCGCTTGAGCTGCTCGCCGACATCGTGCGCAATCCGGCGTTCGAGGCGGGCGAGGTCGAACGGCTGCGCGGCCAGCAGTTGGCGCGCATTTCGGGGGAGTTCAACAATCCCAACGCGATTGCGTTGCGCATGCTCGTGCCATTGTTGTTTGGTGCAGCGCATCCCTACGGCGTGCCAATAAGTGGCACTGGCGATCCGGCGGTGGTAGCAAGGGTAACGCGCGCAGAGTTAGCGGCGTTCCACAGTGAGTGGCTGCGCCCCGATACGGCCCGCATTATCGTTGTCGGCAATACGACACTGGCTTCGATCACGCCGTTGCTGGAGAAGAGCTTTGGTGGCTGGAAGGCGCCTGCAGCAGCGCGCCCAACCAAGTCGTTTAACGTGGCGACCCCTGCGCCCAAGTCGCGCATCGTGCTGGTCGACCGGCCCAAGTCGCCACAATCGGTGATCTCAGCGGGTGAGATCCTGGATGCCAAGGGTCGCGACGATCTGGTGACGCTGCAGGCCGCGAATGAGGTGTTGGGCGGAAGCTTTCTTTCACGCTTCAACACCAATCTGCGCGAGACCAAAGGCTGGTCTTATGGCGTACGCAGTCAGGTGCTGGAATATCTGGAGTCCGCACCCTTTCGAATCCTGGCGCCGGTGCAAGCGGACAAGACGGGCGATTCCATCAAGGAATTGCTCAACGATATGAAGGCGTTCCTGACCGACAAGGGCGTCACGGCGGCTGAGCTCGAGCGCACGGTCAACGGAAATGTGCGGGAGCTGCCGGGCAGCTTCGAGACCTCAGGGGCAGTGTTGGGCGGCGTGCTCAACATCGTCAATTTCGCGCGGCCCGACGACTACTATGAGAAGCTCGCGGGCAAATACACGGCAATGACGGCAGCAGAGATCGACGCGGCCGGACGGGCCAAGCTTGATCCGGCGAAGCTGTTGTTTGTGGTCGTGGGCGATGCGTCGGTGGTCAAGCCGCAGCTTGAGCAATTGGGCTTGCCGGTCGAAGTGATCGCGGCGCCAGTGCTTAAGTAGATATTGGTGAGCGCAGGCGGTTGCGTCTGCACTCAAACTCGTTATCGTAGTTTCCCAAGGGTTGACCATAAAACCTGTCGGGAGGATTGATGACGGATGCAGCAGTGGTGCCGCCAGTGAGCGGGGCCGTTATTCCCGACAGTTTGCGCCGCCATCGGAACTACGCGTTGGTGATTCTAACGCTGGCCTATACTTCGAGTTATCTCGACCGCACGATCATTGGCGCGGTGTCAGAGCATATCAAGCAGGATCTGCTGCTTTCAGATACACAGCTGGGCTTGCTGACCGGGTTTGCGTTTGCAGTGTTTTACGCAACGCTTGGCATTCCGCTCGCGGTGCTCTCTGACCGGACGAACCGGCGCAATATGATTGCGGGCGCGGTGACGGTCTGGAGCGTGATGACTGTGTTTTGCGGGATGGCCGCCAACTATACGCAGCTATTGATCGCGCGCATTGGTGTGGGCATTGGTGAGGCGGGATCGTCTCCGCAATCCCACTCCATGATTGCCGATATGTATGCGCCGCATGAACGCTCACGGGCATTGGGCTTCTATGCGCTGGGTGTTTATGTGGGCGGGATGCTGGGTTTTTTGATTGGTGCGCCGGTCGCTGAGGCGTGGGGTTGGCGGGCTGCGTTTTTTGTTGTCGGCTTTCCCGGGCTTTTGATCGCGGCTTTGATCTTCTTTACCGTGGAGGAGCCGCAGCGGGGCTTGTCGGATGGATTGAATCCGTCGGATCGCAAGCTGCAGAGTTTCGCAGAAACGATGGCGGCGCTGGGTGCGGCGTTCGCATTCATTTGGCGTTCAAAGGCCTGCCGCCATGTGGTGATCGGGCTGACGCTGACGTCTTTTGTCGGTTATGGCGGGGTGATGTTTGCGGCGTCTTTCCTCAAGCGCACACATGACATATCCGGGCTTGAGCTGGGTCTCATTTTGGGTCCGATTGTGGGCGTGCTTGGCGGGTTTGGCGCTTTGCTTGGCGGGTATCTCGCAGACCGGATGTCGCGCAAGGACAAGCGCTGGAATGCATGGGTGATTGCGGTGGCGAAGTTCATCGCCGCGCCCTTGATCCTGTTGTTCTATCTGATGGATGATTTCAATCTGGCGCTGGTGTTTTATCTTCCGGCCACGGTGCTGGGGGCGTTCTATCTGGGCCCAAGTTTTGCGATGGTGCAGGGCGTGACGCCACTGGCGATGCGAGCGACTGTGGCGGCGATCATGCTGTTCATTCTGAACTTCATCGCGCTGGGGCTTGGACCGCTGGCGGTCGGGATGCTCAGCGACTATCTGGCGCCAGACTATGGGCAAGATTCCCTTCGCTATGCGCTGATGTTTACTTCGCTGATCAATATCTGGGCGGCAGCGCACTATGTGCTGGCGGGAACGGCGTTTGCAGCAGAGATGAAGGCGCGGGGGGCGACGGCGTGATTGCAGTGCCGCCGTCGGTTTGTGCATTAACTTGATCCTTTGCCGTAGCTCACGCCCAGCCCGGCGCGGACGTCGTTTTGGATGCCGTAAGGGGCGATGGGATAGCGCAGGCCGTTCCTGGAGAGGGCTTTCATGCCTTCGACCGCGACGCTCAAGTGTGCGGGCGAAAGCGCCATCAACATTTCCTCATCGGGGACACCACCGTAGCGGCGTTCGGCGAAGCAGGGGAGTGAGAGGCTGGGCTCTCCGGTTTTGAGGGCGCGCCCCCAGCTATCGGCGCAGGCGGTTTCGCCGACGACGCTCCAGTCGAAGCGCTTGTAGTTGCGGTACTGCAGGCCATTGATGAGGATGATCATTTGGCCTGGCGTGGCGTAGACGAGGCAGATGTCGGGCGGGTCGAGTTTGCCTGCGGCAAGCGGGGAGACGGCCATGGCTTTGAATTTGCCGAAGGGCACGACGGAGAGTGCCTCTTGCCTGGCGCGGGCGGAGGCTGCGTCTTCGTGCCAGACGCCGACATAGGATTTGCCGCTCAGCCATTCGTCGTCGTGGGCTGTCAGGCCGATGACGGCGCGGCACTGCGCGCCCGCCAGGTCTTCGGCGGTTATGCCGACGGTCCAGTTCAGGCGCGAGGCCATGGAGACGATCTGGTCGGTGGTGTGAACGGCTTTGGGGCGGCGGATGCGGGGGATGGCCTCCATGCCCTGGATGCTCTCGAACATTTTCATGCCGATGACTGTGGTCTTGAGACGCAGCAGGGCATTCAGGTCGTCGACCAAGGTTTGATAGTTGGTGGGTGCATCGGACATGGGCGTACCTCGTTGAAACGCATTGCGGGGAAACGCATTGCGGGGGAAATCTAGCGGGTCACGTGGGTGTGAGCGAGGCCTTGATGGACGATTGTCGCGAAGGCCGTTAGGTTGGCGTGGAACAAATGGGTTTGATCATGAGACGTATCCTGGTTTCAGCGGCCGTGTTGCTTGGCTTGGCGGCGTGCGCCACGATGACGGTGGCGGAAGACGATCCGAATTTGTGGCTTGAGGATGTGCACGGCGAGAAGGCGCTGGCCTGGGTTGCGAGCGAGAATGCCAAGACGCTGGCGCGGCTTGAAGGCGACAAGCGCTACGCGGCCTACCGCGCCCAAGCGCTTGCGATTTTCACGGCGAAGGACCGGATCGCCCTGCCGGAGTTCCGCGCTGATGGCGTCGACAATGTCTGGCAGGACGAGGCGCATCCGCACGGGGTGTGGCGGCACGCGTCGTTGAAGTCATACCGCTCGGGCCGGGCGCGGTGGCAGACTTTGCTTGATCTGGATGCGTTGTCGAAGGCCGAAGGCCGGAACTGGTTCCTCAAGGGGGTGGATTGCCTGGCGCCGGAAGATCGCCTGTGCCTGGTGCTTTTGTCGGATGGCGGCGGGGACGCGGTTGAGATTCGAGAATTCGACGCCGTGGCAAAGGCTTTTGTCAAAGGCGGATTTCAACTTGATCGCGCCAAACAGACGATTGAGTGGGTGGACAGGGACACTTTGATTGTCGCCCGGGCGTTGAGCGTTGCCGATGCGACGGAGTCGGGCTATCCTTTTGTGCTGAGGAAGCTCAAACGTGGTGGGGCGATTGAGACGGCGCAGGAGGTGTTTCGTGGTGATCGCAAGGATACGGTGGTTTCGCCGCGGGTGTTGCGCGATGCAGACGGGAAGCTCGTAGCGACGCTGGCCGAGCGGCGGGTGGGGTTCTTTGAGGCCGAGTTCTATTTGCTGGATGGAGAACGGCCGGTCAAGTTACCGCTGCCGCAGCATACGGCGCTGCGTACATTTGCCGATGGGCAGTTGATCTTCTCGTTCCAGACCGCGTGGAACGGGTATCAGGCGGGATCATTGGTTGCCATCAATTTGGCCGCCGTATCGAAGGATGCAGCCGCTGCGGCAAAGGCCTCGAGCCTCATTGTCAAGCCTGGACCGTCGCAAACGATTGATGCGGTGACTTCCACGCGTGATCGCATTGTGTTGCAGATGCTTGATAATGTGAAAGGCGCTATCGAAATCTATACGCGCACGGGTGGGAGGTGGACGGGATCACGTCTAAAGCTGCCCACGAATTCGAACCTGGTAGTGCGGGCGGCGCAGAAATCCGGCTCGCTGCTGTTCGTGACGTCGGAGAGTTTTCTGGAACCGACGCGGCTTTGGGCTGCCGATGCGATCGGCGGCGGCGTTACGAAGGTTGCAGCGTTGCCGGCCCAATTCAAAGCGGGTGCGCATATCGTCGAGCAGCATTGGGCGACGTCCAAGGATGGAACGAAGATTCCCTATTTCCTGGTTCGGGCAAAAAAGGCCAAGGCCAATGGTCAAACGCCGACATTGTTGTTCGGCTATGGCGGGTTCCAGTTGTCGAAGCCGCCGGCCTATATGCCCGAGATGGGCAAGCTCTGGCTGGAACGCGGTGGTGCCTTTGTGACGGCCAATATTCGCGGCGGCGGTGAGTTCGGACCGGCGTGGCATCAATCGGCTTTGCGCGAAAACCGGCAGCGGGCGTTCGATGATTTCGCGGCGGTAGGAGAGGATCTGATTGCGCACAAGATCACCAGTCCGCGGCGGCTTGGGATTTACGGGCGATCAAATGGTGGCGTGCTGATGACGGTGTCGATGACGCAACGTCCGGATTTGTTCAACGCGGTTGTGGTTGAGAGTCCGCTAGTTGATATGTTGCGCTATCACAAATTGTCCGCGGGAGCGTCTTGGGTGGCGGAGTACGGTAATCCGGATGTGGCAGCAGACCGGCTGTTTTTATACCAGTACTCGGCGTATCAAAAGTTGCGCCCGGGCGTTAAATATCCGGAGCCCTACATTACGACCAACACGGAAGATGACCGGGTGCATCCGGGCCACGCCCGGAAGTTTGCGGCGCGGCTGTCGCAAGTGGGGGCACCGTATCTCTATTTTGAGAACACGTTTGGCGGGCACTCGAACGATGCCGATCCTGCGATCAACGCACAGCGTTGGGCGCGTCACTATGTGTATCTGGCGCAGAAATTGATGGACTAGAGCGCAACCCCAGGCCGTCGATGCGCCGTATCAGTGCGGGATCGAGGGGCCCTTGGGCTTCGGCGTCGAGGCATTGTGCGAGCTCTTCCCGATTTT